>CAXUIG010000159.1:0-15098 GCA_964250845.1 uncultured bacterium
AACCCGTAATTTTGCCAGCATTCTGTTCTGATCGCTTTTAGTCTAAACTCCAGTATTAACCAGGGCTATGCCTGTTGCTCATGCTAGAAGAGTGCATTGCCTTATTCAGAATGCTCTCGAAAGTTTTCACGCTTTTGTGTTGTGGACTTGTTCAGATTACAGAGCGTGTTTTTGTTTCCCAGTAGTAGTTACGTTACTGAGAGTATTTGTTGGCGTTATCCAACTTGCAACACAACTGCCAGCTCCAAGACTTTCTCTACAAAAGCAGGCGCTTTCTTACCATTAACGGCTGGCACTTCTGAGAAAAGTCTTCTCAACTCTTCGGTACTCTTGTCCGGTAGCATTGCCGCAGCCCAGGTAAGCGCATCCCCAGCGTGCTCCCAGCTGCGCCAAATTTTTGGTGTGCCTGATAAGATTGGTTGAGCAGATCCAACATTTTCGAGCGCTCTTGTTTCTGGGTCTACTATTTCTACGTCCTCTGCCCCAGACCCCATCTCCTCACGGGTGTATAGTCCAGAGGTTTCCATCGGGAAAGCCCGACGTAGTGCAGTAGCCTCAGCTACCTTGGCAATCATCACTTCTGGCATGTTGCGCCAAAAGGTTGTTGGTTCGCCAGTTTTAGTAGTCTGGACGTAAGTCTGGAACCGTGCCACACCCCACAATGGTTCTTTGAAGTCATGCCGCAGGACTGCCACCTTAGCAGCAGCAGGCGGCGCGGCATCTAACCAAACTTCACGCCACTCGCCATCATTGCCGCACCAGTAAGGACCCATCTGTCCGGCATATTTGCCCGTGCGCTCTGCAATCAACCTAAACCCGTCAATAGCAATCTGGATCGCCATGACCTCTCGTCCTTCTTTCTTGTCCCACCGCTTAACCGCATAAATTTGCCGGGACCATGGATCAAGTCCTGTTCGCTGACACTGCCAAAGGAACATCTTCAGCTCATCTTCTGTTGCCACGAAAGCAGATTGTTCGGCGTAGCAAATCAATTTGTTCAGTTGAGATGAAAGGATTCTGGACTTTTTTGAGCGTATTGAAGTTCATGAAGAGTACCTCGACTGACTACAATTCGTATTGGGTCGGGGACAAAAGTCCTCAACCCAATAGGGATTTCCCTGTTACAAAATGGGCATCTCCCCTAGAAGCCGCTGCCTGTTGCCTAGTAGTCGCTGAATCTCGTAAGGGCGTTGACGAATTTCCCCCTTAAGCTTGTCGTAGTCCTCGAAACTCAACACCAACCCACGCTGTAATATAGGAGCAGGCTTCCACTTGTCACTCGTCTTGCGCCCATAGCCCAGGTAGTCCAGTACTCGGTCGAGTTGATTAGCGTTGAGTCCCAGTGCTTTCTGGATGGCAGTGAAGTACATTCCCTCTGCTTTGTCGATTACGATGCCTGTACTATCCACGACAACCAGAACCGGCTTCTCCTGCGTGACAATGGCATCGGGACGCCCTTGGATCATTGCCAACATTTCGACGCCGTGAATGTCCAACACAATTTTGTTGCTGGCATTGATGCGTTCCTGGGTGGTAAGTAGCCGCTCTTGGGTGGCAGACTCCCGCTCCTTGGATGCGTTGAATCTGCAAGGCGGTTTGTTGATTGTGCGATCGTAACTCCTCCAGGCGCATCTCCAGCATCAACTGCTCTCGCTGCTGTTTGGCTTCATCCGATAGGTCATACGCCAGCTGGTGGTCACGTTCTGCGTCAGAGCGCGTTACACCAAATGCTTCATCGCACATTTCAATAATGGAGCGCTTGGCGAGGGCAGCGATGAGGTGAACCGCTTCACGGTTCCCAGTCAATGCCTCTTTCGTCCAGTAGGCTAGAGCATAGTCGATAGGGACGATAGCTATTTGGGTTGTATGACCCTCAACCAGGACGAAAGCCGAGTCTCAGTTCCTTGTAAGGTAAAGCCGATGGCGATTTTGACTGTTTGAATTGCCGAATCGAATATTCGTTTTTCCCCACAGCTAGAGTGCTGGAACTTTGACTCAGTTGATAATGTCCATCCGGCATCTGGAAAACCTCTACAGGCTTCTCTCCCAACTCGATAGTGGCACGGACAGCGCGAATAGCTTCATTAGTTTTAGGCATGAATTTCTACCTGCATCTCGGATGGCTGCTTGTACTAGGGGCGGGAGGATTCGGCTCCCGCCAGCGAGAACGCTCAAACTCAGTACAGCCGTCCTCTGGTTGCCAGAAGCTCTTGAGGGAGTAGCCCTTGAGCCAGTCAACGCTGGATATTAAAAATTCAATTGCTTCAAAGCTTGGATCAGTCACAACTACATCCAGCATTTTTGTGGTGGCAGGAACCGTTACGCCACAAGCATCAAGCTCAGTCTCGATTGACGCAAGTTGCGCCATGAAGCGGTGGGCTTGTTCCGGCTGGTTGAGTGTTTCGGGAGCGGTTAGAAGTGCAATCATGGAAACATCCTTTAATATAAGTGCCCAGTCTGTTAGCGCAGCTGGGCGTTTTCTTTGGGCATGGCAAACGTTTTCGGTATCGGCGCTACCCGTCTTGTGGTTGGTTCACGCTTCCCTTTCGGTCGGGTTACCGCCTGTCTCTCCAGGTGTCTTTCTTTTGGGAATAAATAAATTATAACAGCATATATATATGCTGTTGGAGCGTTAAAATATCCCAAGGTATGAGCATTACTTATAGAATCGTGCATATATATACGCTGCGTCTTATATATATACCTGCTGTAAAATGGGGGAGAGAGTTTTGGATAAGATGATGGGTAAAGTACCAAAGCAGTTGGAAGCGTCCACTGCAAGACTTGTGGCTGAAAAAAACAAGGGACTAGGGACGAAGTACGGCCAGAGTAAGCCAGTTAGTGTATTGTTGCCACCAGAACTCGAAAATTGGGTGCGATCGCTTGATAACCGCAGCGAATGGATCAGACAGGCGATCACGGAGAAATACGAGCGTGAGCAATTAGAGTCTGCCAATGCTTAGCACTAGCTAAACCAGAGTGCATCTGTTAGTTACCTGACCCATCAATATCCATAAGCCCCCTAGCGATGCTGTTAAGGGGCTTTTAATTTAACAAGGCAATCATTCGTGCTATTCCCAAATCTTTTTTCCAAGTTAGCTGCTATTGCTTTAGCACCCATGCCTAAGATTTCCCAGTGCTCCAGATGCCAGTACTACGTTCATGACTTCCATCTGGTTGGCGCTGTCAATCCAAATGGTGTCGCTGGCGGCATTTGCCCAGACTTCAGCCTCAACCTCGAAGATAAAACACTTCATTTAAAAAGCAGTTACAGCAATGAGTCAAGATTTATTATCAGCAGATGCAGTTCTTCATAATAGCGGTATGGCTCTCCTGTACTTGTGGTGATAACTTTACCTAAAGTGAAGTCTAGAAGGTTTGTGGAGACTAGCTTTAAGGGCTGATGAGCCAAAAAATACTCAATATTATCGTTTGGAGACAGCAGGTTCTTATAAAAGCCTTTACTGTATGGGTCTCGGGCAAAAGTATAAGATTTAATTATCACCACAAGTACAGGAGAGCCCTCTTTCCTCTTCTGGGGACAGCTCAATGGGCGGACGCCAATTGGGTGGACGCATTGACTCAACCTCTCTCAACGGGATTCAACTCAACTCGCTCCTGGAGGTAAGCAACTCACATTTTGGCATTTTTGTCAACCTTGATTACTTGACCGACTCCCTAGAATATCTGCCGAATCGAGACTGAAGGCATAAGACCGAAATTCCTCAGCCCTCAACTCCGCAATCTGAGGTGGAGGCACACCGTCTGGCAGCACACCCAGCGAATATAAAGGCCACTCGTCGTAGATTGGGCAGTGGCGCGAATCTGTGGGGAAATCTTGCAGGATACGCGATCGCAGTGTGCAGTTATCGACCACGACAATCGCCTGCTTACCCTGCATGTACTCGCCCAAAATGTATGGCAGGCAGCTCAAGATGACGGTTTTCCCACATCCAACACCGGCCAGGATGTAGCCAGCCCCACTGTTGGGAGTGCGTCTATTTGGGTCAAGCTCGCCCCGTGCCGCTTTCTCCCAAAGCTTGAGCAGCGCAGTTCTTTGGTGGTCAAACAGTTTGGTGTGTCCCTCGATAATCCGATGCTGCACCAGTTGACTGTAGCGAGCGAAGTAATGCTGTTCAGGAGTTTGGTGATTTTGGTGGTTGAGGGTCATCGAATCGCTCACCTCAATTATTACTCTTGGCCAAATTACAGTCGGCACAAAGCGCCTGAGCGTTGTAAACTTCTGTCACCCCACCAAGACTCCAGGCTGTTTTATGATCGCAATGAAAATTATCTGCTTCGAGCTGGACTGAGCAGATTTGGCATCGAAAGCCAGCGCGTTGAAGAACCGTCAACTTTTGAGTCGCTGTAAATGGCGTTGCTGAATTAAAGTATGAATTAGGCTGGTAGAGGGATAGAACGATATTTCAAGTAGTGCAGTAACAATCGAACTGAAAGCTTCAGCATTTCTATTGACAATGAAATAGCAAAGAGTTCGGCGATGCAGTCTAGCTAAATAATGTCTAAGCCTTGTATTTTCTCCTTCCACACGTGTCATATAAGTCTTGCTGACAATCTGGTCAGCATCCTCAATGAAACAGGGATAAACTTTATAGCCATCAGTGACATAGAAATAGCAGTGCCAACACTTAACGATGAGCCACAACTGTTTGAAAGTCTCTGCACTTCTATCGCCTAAAACCCATGCTAAAATTCCTGCTATGCTATGATTTACTGCTGTCGACAGCCAAATTTTGTTTTTTTTGAGCCGACAAAAGTTTCTAATTCATCTAATTCTGCGACTTCAGGTATTTCGCTGTATTCAGGTGCGGATGGTAAGGAATTACCAACTTGTCTTACCCAATTAATCACAGTTGTATGATGCACCTTTTTCACCCGTTCTCTTGTCTCGAAATCCCATGCCATTCACCTACATTTCTAAACACTCTCGTTTAATTTCATCCGTGTAGCCTTTTGGCTCATAGGCATCGATGAATTGACGACGACAGTCACAGCAAATGTGATTCTGTAAACCCTTGCTTTTTGCCGTTTTTACGGATATGGGTAGACCCACAGCGCGGACATTGCATGACCTTTGACCCAAAAACATACTCCTATTATGCAACGCCCTGTAAATAAGCGTCGTTGTACCATTCTTCTGCCTTAGCCCCTTTGCTACTGTCTGAATTAGCTGCTCAAAAGCGGACTCTAATCTGTAGGGGTGACAAGGAGGGCTACAACACTTGTAGAGTAAAGATTTCAGGTATTTATGGTATAAAGAAAAGAGGTCTAGCTTTGTCAACAAGACCTCCTTAATGATATTATGCCTGAATTTTACCAAATTTACCTCTTTAGTCAACTTGAACCGTGCCAATATCTGCTACTAAGTATCTTGATTGATAGTAGTGCAATCTATCAAAACGGTCAAATTAGAAGCCTTAGCTACCGCACTCCCCTTGCCGATTAAGTTTGAAAGTCGGCGGCATAGACTACAAAGATTTTTGTCGCTGCCAGTACTGAAGGTTGAAAAACTTTGGTTCCCCTTTATTGAGAACTGGTTGTCCACTGATTTTAACTGGAATCAAGTACTTTATATTGCGATTGATCGCACGAATTGGGGAGCTATCAATTTACTGATAATTAGTTTGATTTGGGATCAACGCGCCATCCCAATTTATTTTGAATTACTGCCCAAGAAAGGGAGTACTTCTTATGAAGAACAAATTGCATTCTGCCATAAAGTTTTGCATCTGTTCAAAAATTATAAAACAGTGGTATTGGGGGACAGAGAATTTTGTTCTGTAAAATTGGCCAACTGGTTAGCTCAAAAGGGAGTTTACTTCTGTTTACGTTTAAAACAGAACGAATATGTTCAGTTATCAGATGAAGTTTGGGTGCAATTAAAAGATTTGGGATTAAGACCTGGTATTTCTCTTTACCTAGAAGGAGTGAACGTCACTAAGCAGAAAGGATTCGAACGATTTAATCTAGCACGGAGTGTCTGCGGGGGAAGCTTCCCCCGCAGAACCTCCTCAGCTAAATGGCAAAGAAAATCTCAAGGCTGGGCTCCAGATGAAGGCTGGTTTATCATGACAAGTCTTGATGAGTTAGACTCAGCAATTAAATCATATCAAAAAAGATTTGATATTGAAGAGATGTTTAGAGATTTCAAAAGTGGTGGCTATAATTTAGAAGAAACTCTCGTTACAGACTTCCGGTTGAGAGCACTAATTTTATTAGTAATGATTGCCTATACAACTGCTACATTTCAGGGAAAAAAGATAAAAAAGATGGGTTTACAGCAAATTAGTGGGTCGGGTCAAAGAATTTGGTCGAACAGTACGACGGCACAGTAGCTTTTATGTTGGTTTGTATGGACAGACTTGGGTTAATTTCATCGAACAAGCAAGAGACGCAGTGGCGGAGTTAATGAGATTGACTCGCAATAAATGGAAGTATTATCAACGATGTCTGAGGGCCAAGGAGCTTATTCTGTCTGCATTCCAGACCTCCTTGTAACCCCTTCAGGACTCTAATAGTAGTAATGATAATTTAAATTCTACGCTTTGTTCTTTACTAAAAACGCATTGCGTAAAAATGTGTTCATAATCGCCCCCTCACTTGAAGATCGCTCTTCAAGTGACACGCTCAATTTTTCATAGGACGCTGACCGATTCGTCTGGGCTGCCCTGACATTGCCAGCCAGTGCAAATAATGTTGTTTTAGCATCACGGCCTTCGGGTCGCCGTGGGACTCCAGATAATCGATGGTTTCTCGGACCAAATTGATAGGTATTGCAACGTCGGTGGATTGCTGTTGATTTCTTTGATTTGCCGAGGGCATAATATCTCTCCACTTTGTTAGGGGTGAGTACTCGCACCTGTTATAGCTCTCTTCACAGATGCAATTGTTTTTCCCACTTCAGCCAGATGATGAATATCTTTGTCAGAATGTTTCCGAAATTTTCGCCACCACCAAGAGCGCTGCCAAATTCGTTAACCTTGAAGAAGAAAGGCAGAGGGCAGAAGACGTTTATGCTTTTATGGAAGAATTCGATGGGGGGTATCTGCTCTAAATAATTCAGGCGCTTCTGTTCCATGCCCCGAGAGGAATCTTGGTCCAAAGTTGGTCAGCCGTCGCGCGTTGATCCCTCGCTACGTAACTAATAATACCATTACACTGCTGACCAACAATGGAATAACCTTATTGCAACCCTCGAAACGGTTACAAAGGTTCCTACAACCAACAAAACTGCAATCGTTGATGTTGCCGACGCTCTAGCTCTCTCCATTCTCCGCTCAGAACTGTCATCCGTTGGCAGATATCTTCCCATTGGGCAGGTGTAGCATGGCGAGCCTCAATAAAATTAACCGGCAGTTGATTAGGCCAAGTCCGCAAGCAGCGCCACGGGTCAAACTTTTCCGGCGCATCCCATAAAACTAGCTCAATCTTTGACCAATAGTTGAGTGGTTGAGGATGAGTCAAAGCCCCGATCACTCCAATCCCACCTACCTGGTACTGTGCGTGTAACTGTTGGGCTACCAGTTGGGCTTGCTGCCACCATTGCCCTCGTTTGTGAGCATCTTGCTGCTGCTGCCGTTCCACCCGCCGTAACAGCCGTACCCACTCATAGCCCGGCATCAATTTGACTGCTTCAACTAACCCCAAGCTCATCAGTAGCATAGCAATTGCGTTGCGAGTTCCGGCTTCTCCACCCCCGATCAAGGGAAAGGGGCCTCCCTCTAATTTAGTTTCAGGACACCATGCAATAAAGTGCTCGGGAGAAATAACCTGTGGCTCCAAGCCCACAGTGGGAACGAAGGGAAGGCTATCCCAACGTAGTTCCTCTCCTTCAATAGATTGAAACTCCCATTGCCGCTGCTGCCAGGAACTTGTGAATGCTGGCAAATGCCGTTGCAATGAGTCTAAAGAGAAAATTTCTGGGCTAAAGATCAATCCAGGCACACCACGGTAGCAACCGTCTGAGTCAATTGTTTGGAGCCGATAACCCTCCGGCGACCACTGCCAAAACTGTACCTGTTGGGCCACAGGGTCAACCACCCAGTAGTCCTTGACCCCACCGAGTTCGTAATGCTGACGCCGGACCTGACTATCGATATCTGCCTGCTCTGGTAGCACCACCTCAATCACTAGATCAGCCGCACCTTCCATGTAGCAGCTGTGACAAGCATTCTCCGACAAGCGGCTGACACTTCGCATCACCATGTCTGGTGTGAATACATCTCCAGTCAGCTGCATTCCGTAGTTCGGGCCAAAACAAGCACCCAAGCATGCTTTGCTCACCGCTGAAAATAACCCCTGACTCAAACGATCTCGCACCCATCGGTGTTCACGGTGGAAGCGCGACCCCAACGGCGGCCACCAATCGTGGCGGTAATCATTAGACAAGAGGGGTAGGTCTTCTGCCCACATTAGCCATTCATCTGCTGATTGGCAAGAGACTTCATAACCCAAACGTAAAGCTTCCCACCAATGGTTGAGGGGACCAAAGGCAATTGCTGCTTCCATTCCCCAACCAATCAACGCTTCTTTAAGCAGCCAGCGACTTCCAGCCAGGCTTCCACCCACTAGAAACTGTCCATTAACCAGTTCAAGCCGGAACTCCGGCCACAAGTACTCGGTTTGACGGATGGTCTGTGAAGCGTGGTGATGCTCTAATTCCTTTTGAGCAATCTGCTGTGCCGATGGAGTTAACGGTTCATGCTCGGAAGGCATATGTCGATCACTTAAATTAAAATTTCACTTTCTTATGGCACTAGACATGAACTAGGCTTTTAGTTGAAGGAGCCGGAGCTTTTTCGTTGGTCACCAAAGCAAGTGGCGTGTTAAGTGCTTGGCTTGACCTTCTCTTTGAAGAGCTTACCTGCCGCGAACACTGGCACCTTGGTCGCCGGGATTCTCGCCAGGATCACCAGTTCTCGGATTGCGGCCTTCACGTTCCTGACGTTCCCTACTCTCAAAGGAACCAAAACCGACTAACGTTACCTTGTCGCCAGATGAGACTGCTTCGACTATGGTATCAACAGTGGCATTGAGAATGGCATCAACTTCCTTAAGGCTAACTTGAACTCTTTCGGATATGGCGGCAATCAGTTCAGCTTTGTTCATGCAAAAAATCAGGCTCAAGGACACTACTGGAGAACGATTCTAGCTCACAAAATAGCGCTTTTTTAACGAAAAAAAAGCGCTTCATTTGCAAGATGAGGCCAACATTAACCGCTCTCGCAGCAGCGTGTACCGCTGTTGGTCTTTGACTTGTCGAACAGCTAACCCAATCGCCTTTTTAGGCCCAACCAGAATAGCCAATTGCTTGGCCCTCGTCAGACCAGTGTAAAGTAGGTTTCGGTTCAACAAGAAGGCTCTTATGCTGAGGGCTTTTATGCTTTTATGATTTATCCTGATGCCGAAAGCACGATCCGAGATGGCGACCGGGAGGGAGCAATAGTCTCTCGTCCCCCACTGAAATCTTCGCGCACGGTTGCATCCCTAACAGTGGGGGTCTCTCGTCCCCCACTAAATTCTTCCATAAAAGCCTTCTGCCTCCTGCATAAAAGCCTTTCTTCTTCAAACGTCTTGAAAACAGAATGATCAGGCGGTGAATTCGCCTTACCTCTGTTGCTTTAGGAATGCGGAGGGAGAAAGGATGCTGACGCCCTCGAATGGGTGCAATTCCAGCAAATCCTGATCGCCTGTGATCAGGTAATCCGCATGACCGCAGACAGCAACATCAAGAAACTTATTGTCCTTCGCGTCACGGCATTGCATGAACGTGCGAGTGATGGAGACGATCTGCGACAATCCGCGCATTTCAGAAAGGAAGTGCAGGCGTTTTTCGCGTGAAAGATAGGGGTCGAATTTCGCGCGGCCTAACACGTCTTGAAGTTCTTGAAACGTGGCCTCCGAGAATAAATGCACATCTGCGCCTGACAAAATGAAGCTCACCGCGAGCGCGGGCGGCGATTCCCTTGGCGCAAGCAGCCTGCTGAGCAGCACGTTAGTATCAAAAACAACGAGCAACCAGCGACCCAATCACGATTGCAGCAGCGCGTTTAACGTCTCTGGCGTCATGCCCTTGCTGGCGGCTTCCGCAGACGCGCCGTCGCAGAAATCCATCAAGGCTTTCGCCCGTGCCGTGCGGTATGCCTCAAAGTCCGCCATCGACATGACCACCACGCAATCACGCTTATGCCGTTTAATGACAATAGGATTGCGCTGCGCCGAGTCCAGCAATGCGCCGAAATTGGTTTGCGCTTGTTTAGAGGTGATATATTCCATAAAAGCCTTATTATACCGATAAGATGTCTAATAGCTACTATAGCGCGAAGCCAACCATGGCGGAAGCCGCCTGGTGTGAAGGCGTGTGAACCTGTCAAACGGACGTTTATGTTACTGCACCGCCTCCGTTTAGCCTCTCCTGAAGCACTTCAGCGAAGGGCACTCGTGTTCCGGCGGTTGTCGCCTCGCCAAGCGCGAGTCCGATGTCCTTCAGTGCGATTCGTAGAGCAGATGGCTCTCGCATGAAACCACCGCTGGCGATTGCGGGGCCGTTCATGCGATAGACCGGCGCGGCTAAAAGCGTATCGCCCATCATGGCAAGGAACGGTGCCGGATCGCCGCCGTGCGAAGAAATAAGCGCCGCGCTTTCCTGCATCGCCTCAATGGCACAGCCGAGCATGAAGTTACCCGCGATCTTAGCCAAGTGCCCGAACTGGGGGTCGTCACCCATTCGCCACGTCCGACCGAGGAGGCTCAGGATGGGTTCGACTTGATCGAGAAGGTGCGGCGCTGCGGCGGTCACGATGTTGAGTTTGGCCGCTGCCGCTGCCTCGGGTCGGCCAAAAAATGGGGCGGCAACGTACCCTATCCTACGCTCCGTGTGCGCCTGCACAAGTTCCTGAACTAAGCCGGTTGAGATGGTGGACATGCAGACGTGAATGATACTAGGCGAGACGGAAGCGAGGATGCCGCTTTCGAGAAAAACCTCACGGACTGCCGCATCGTCGAACAAGAAAGAGAGAACGATGTCACTTTGAAGCACATCTCCAACTTCCTCAGCCCCGACAGCACCGCTTGCGACTAGCTCAGAGACCGGCTGTGCTGACCTGTTCCAGACGGTCGTGCGGAGGCCCGCGCTGACCAAGTTAGCAGCGACCACCTTGCCTATAGCCCCTAGACCCACAACACCTACTTGCATTTAATTGATCTCCAAATGGTTTTTTGCACGTCTGAAAAGATAACAGAAAAACGCAGGGCTTGGTACGGCCCCACGAGAGTTTCACTCTTGTGATCACTCTCAGCCCAGATTTCTACGAGGATTTTCGCTCAACCAATCCCGTACTGCTTCTCAAACAAGGCAAGTACTGCCATCTGCTTCGATGTGAAACAGGTGGAACGCTGCAACACCTCAAGCACCTCATACTCGACCGGCTCCAGCTAAAACTGAACCAACGCCGCTATCCGCGCTCCCCACCGCTCTGATATCCGCCGTCAACTGATCATCAATCTTGGTTATCTCTTGGGCCTTGCAAGTATTGCAAATCCTTGGCAATGCTGAAGAGCACGGTGTACCCTTCAGTACCAGCATGCTCGACCACTCCCCACATTCCATCAAAAGGACGCACTTGTGAGCGCTTGGCGGTCTTAAGCTTTTCACACGTCACAAGCGAGCTTGACTCAGGTGTTGGAGGCTTCTTCTGATCCAATCGCTAGACAATTCCCTGTAGGGCTTGGAAATCCGTTGACTCGCGCGTGAGTAGCCGAAGTGGGCCAGAGGAGACAATTTGGCTCAATTGCCATCAGTTGCTCAAGACATAATCTGCTTCCATTCTTTCCAAATAGAGCAACTGTCGTGGAGTGAAGCATGTCGAGCGCTGCAACAACTCAAGAATCGCGTAATCTACATGTTCTAGCTCGAACTGAATTAACGCCGCTATGCGCTGGGCTACCGCTCTGATATCCTTTGTGTATTCGTCCTCAATCAAAGTTATCTCCTCTGCTTTACATTGCTGCAAATCCTTGGCAATACCCAGGCGGAGCATATAACTAAAAGTACCTACGTGCTCAAGGATTGCCCACATGCCGTTGAATGGGTGTAGGGGCGATCGCGTTGCCTACTATGGTGTATTGGGTTCCTATGCGGAGGCGAGTAATGTGTCTGCCGATCGCCTGATTCCATTACCTGACGATATTACTTTCGAGCAGGGTTCAGCCTTTCCGCTACAAGGCGTGACGGCACAGTATTTGCTGCACGATTACGTAACGCTGAAACCCAGCACAACGGTATTAATTCATTCGGCAGCAGGTGGATTGGGGTTGCTGTGTGTTCAGTGGGCAAAGCATTTGGGGGCGCAGGTAATTGGGACGGTTTCCACAGAAGCCAAAGCGCAGGCAGCCTATACAGCAGGAGCCGATTACGTCATTCTGTACACCCAGCAAGATTTTGTGGCAGAGACGAGACGGTTTACAGACGGTCGTGGAGTCGATCTTGTGCTGGATGGGGTGGGCAAGGCAACCTTCGCAGGCAGTTTGCAAGCAGCGGCAACGGATGGAACGATTGTCAGCTATGGCTGGTCAAGCGGACGACCCAATTCGCTCGCACCCACTGACCTGATTGGGCGAGCGCTCAGAATTGCCGGGGCTGACCTTGCCAACAAAGCTCCAACCCGCGAAGTCTTGCTTCAACGAGCCAGTGCTGTTCTCGAAGGGATTCAAGTCGGATGGCTTCAGTTACGAATTGATCGGGTGTTACCTCTGCAAGAGGCGGCAGAAGCACATCGACGGCTGGAAAGTCGAGCCTCGATCGGCAAGCTGATCTTGACCACTTTTGAATTCAAAAATCAAAATTCAAAATTCAAAATGAAGAGCAGAATTAATTTTGAATTAATCAATTTTGGGTACAGGCCCCCACCAGAATCTTCGTTATCTAGACCATAACGGCTACAAAGTTGGTTGGTTAAGGACTGGTTGTTGTAGAAATTTTCTACAACGATATCTGACACATGACTGTACAAACATCCAGTCGTTGTGTATACACCTCGAATAACCTTCTACAACATACCAAAACAGATTCGTTGTTGTTGTTGTGGAAGATGGTTTTTCGGGTCTAGATAATCTTCGAGAGGGTGGTCTTGAATTAGTGGTGGGTACAAGCCCCCACTAATTCAAATTTTGAACTTTTAATTTTGATTTTTGAATTGTTTTGACGGTTTAGTTATTCAAGAGACTCGCAAATCTCGATCAGTCGCGATCGCAGCCATTGTTGCCCAGCCTCCAGATGATTGCGCTCATGCCACATCATCTGGAGGGTCGTCGGCGCAAGTTCGATCGGTAACGCAGTCAGATGCAGATGATTTACAAATCCACTTAACTGCACGATCCGTAGGGGAAGCACGGCAATTAGATCAGACTGAGCAATGATTCGAGGGGCAACGGCAAACTGATTCACCGTGATGGCAATCCGTCGCTTTAGCCCCCGCTCTTGCAGGAGTGGATCAATCAGTCCAGTAGACTCACCCGTTAGCGTCACTAGCAAATGCTTTACCTGCATATACCGTTCCAAAGTCAGTTTATGAGTTGCCAGCGGATGTCCCTGCCGCATAACGCAAACAAACGGGGATGTGAGGAGCGAGTGAGATCGCAGCCGCGCACCTGGATTAGGAAATACCCCGAGCGCTAAATCAATTTCTGCCTGCTCTAACAACATTGGGGCATTGATGTAGGTCGTCGGCATCGTTCGGATGTCAATCCCTGGGGCTGTTGCATCCATCACTTTGACCAGTTCTGGCAAAACCAAATTGGCGGTGAAATCATTCATGGCAATTCTAAAACTTAGGGTTGTAGTAGTTGGTTCAAATTGAGAGGGTTCCAACGTTTGCCGAATTTGAATCAGGGCATCTCGCAGCGGCGGCCACACTTGCATCGCCCTAGGAGTTGCCCGAACACCAGTTGGCACTTTGATGAAGAGTTCGTCGTTTAGTAGGTGGCGCAGGCGTTTGAGGGCATTGCTGACGGCAGGTTGAGTCATATGCAAGCGATCAGCGGCGCGAGTGACGTTGAGTTCGGTCATCACCGCATCGAACACTCGTAGCAAGTTGAGATCGATTTGCTCGTAATTCATCTCAGTGATAACTATTATATCAATCATCAATTGGACAATATGATACATCACTTTTATCTTCAAGGTGTAGGCAGAAACAGGAATCCACCATGCAACTCAAAAACCGAAATGTAGTAATTATTGGCGGCAGTTCTGGCATTGGATTTGCTACCGCAGAATTGGCTCAGGCAGAGGGTGCAACCATCACCATCACTGGGCGTGACGAAGATAAACTTGATCGTGCTGCCCAAAAACTTAATGCTGTCAAAGCGGCGATCGTAGACATCACGAATGAGGTAAAGGTACAGCAGTTAATGGCACGATTTGATCACATTGACCATCTCGTTGTGTTGGGCGCGAGTTTGGCATCAGGCAAGGTGGTAGACACACCATTGCAAGAGTTAACCCGACCGATTGATGAGCGAATTTTGGGAGCCGTTTATGCCGTTCGCCATGCTGCTCCCAAAATGTCTGATGGATCAATTACGCTCACCTCTGGCTTGTTCTCGACTCGCCCGATTGCAGGCATGGCAGTCGTTGCTGCTGCTGCGGGCGGTGTTGAGGCAATGAGTCGCGCTCTGGCATTGGAGTTAGCGCCTGTTCGCGTGAATGCGATCGCGCCTGGTTATATCGATACGCCCTTGCTGCAAGCAGCATTTGAGGATCAGTACGAAGGTGTCGTCAAAGCTCAAGCCACAACGTTACCCATTAAGCGCATTGGCACGGCAGAAGAGGTTGCCCGCTCCATTCTATTTCTGATGACAACTAGCTTCATTACCGGTGAAGTGTTGCATCTCGATGGCGGCGGTCGTTACGTGTGACAAAAGAGTTGTTCTCTCGTATCTCAATCTGGAGACTTCATGATGAAATACATCTTTGTAGGACTTACCCCGAATTTCTCACCAGTACTGTTCAGTGCAGGCTGAAAGGTAAGGATTCAGGTCTGGGAGCAACAGATGGCATCATGTAGTAGTCTAGCTAT
>CAXUIG010000160.1:0-4308 GCA_964250845.1 uncultured bacterium
CTCTCCCCCTCTCCCCCTCCCCTTTAGCCGCAGACTTGCTCCAGGGTGGTGATGAAGTCTGGATAGGAGATGGCAGCAGCTTCGGCACCGTGAATGGTGGTGGTGCCGGTGGCGTTAAGGGCAGCGATCGCCAGACTCATAGCAATCCGATGATCGGCATGGCTATCGACATCGGTGCCAGTGAGGGGAGTGCCGCCGGTAATCTCCAAACCATCGGGTAATTCTGTCACCTTGGCTCCGAGCTGATTGAGCTGTGTCGCCGTGACGGCAATGCGATCGCTCTCTTTCACCCGTAACTCAGCTGCATCCCGAATCACCGTCGTCCCTTGGGCAAAAACCGCCGCTACTGCCAAGATGGGTATTTCATCAATCAGCCGGGGAATCAAGTCCCCAGCAAGGGTGCAACCCTTTAGGGAACTGGAACGGACTCGTAAATCGGCAACCGGCTCACCAGTAACAACCCGCTGATTTTCCAGCTGTATGTCCGCTCCCATCATCGCTAAGGCTTCCAGGACGCCCGTGCGGGTGGGATTAACGCCCACATTTTCAATCAGCAGCTCAGAATTCGGTACAATCGCCCCGGCAACCAGCCAGAAG
This sequence comes from uncultured bacterium, assembly GCA_964250845.1. Classification (GTDB taxonomy): domain Bacteria; phylum Cyanobacteriota; class Cyanobacteriia; order Cyanobacteriales; family Chroococcidiopsidaceae; genus CAXUIG01. The sequence goes on from CAXUIG010000160.1 coordinate 598, forward strand.
GCAGCTGAGCTGATATCGCCCGGAACAATCACCGTTTGCCCGTGCAGTTGAGCGTCACCAGTGATAGTGACGCTGTGGGTTTCGGGATCGAGGCTGAGTTCTGCACCAAATGCTTGCAGCATCCGTTCGCTGTGGTCACGGGAGATGGCTGGTTCGGTCACGGTGGTTTGTCCCTGTGCCATTAGCCCCGCCAACAGGATACAGGACTTAACTTGGGCGGAGGCAATCGGGGAATGGTAGTGAATCGGTTGCAGCGTCTGTCCTTGAATTGCCAGCGGCGCTAACGATCCGCCTTCGCGTCCCCAAATCTGGGCACCCATTTGTTGCAAAGGCTTGGTAACGCGGGACATAGGGCGCGATCGCAAGGAACTGTCACCCGTGACTACAAATAAGCGCCCTGGATGAGAAGCCAAAAGCCCCAGCATCAGCCGCATTGTGGTGCCAGAGTTTCCAGCATTCAACACATCAACTGGCTCTTTGAGCTTGCCCAGTCCAATACCCTGAACCCGCACCAGTTGTGTATTCAAGTCTGAAATTTCTGCTCCCATTGCCCGAAAACACAAAGCAGTGCTGCGGGGATCTTCTCCCAAGAGCAGTCCTTGGATCTGGGTTTCACCTTGGGCGATCGCGCCCAACATCAAAGCCCGGTGAGAGATAGATTTATCCCCTGGAACCCGGAGCTGCCCCTGTAAAGATAGGCCAGACGCGGGTCTGTTGATGCTCAAATCTTGCTGTTTTTCAGTAATTTCCAGCCTGACAAAAGAAGGCGACATTGAGATAAACTGGCGTGATGTGAGTGCGTTCAATCCTACCGTTTTTTTGCCTCGCACGATTAGCAATCAGTTCACACCTGATGCTGACGCATCACCGCAAGCCCGTGTGTCTCTGACTCATTTCGACAGACCTACCGATTTGGTCTTTACAAATCACGGCGGTTGCCGCCCCTGGCTTTTGTGGCGAGATTTCTCGCCCTACGGGTAATTCAGTTATTTTTCCGTACAGTACTGGTTAATCTCACCTGCTAAGAGTTCGTGCTGAGTTGCTGCGTTCAAGGCAGCTTTACCCTCTAGTTGGATCTTTAGTTTAGCCTTTACCACCTTGGCCCGACCAGCTGGGGTGAACTTAGCAATCCTCGCTGAGTCAAGAGCCTTACCCGCGTTGCCAAGCGCTTGACTCAAAGCCTGAAAACCTTTAAAAAAGCGGTTTTTAAACCCTTTAAGTTCTTGGTCTCGTAAATTGACTGCCGCCAATTTTTGATTCACTCCGTCCAGATTACGCACAAGTTGATTCGTCGTTGCCGTCTGCTTGCCTTGTTTTTGAGCAATCAGATAATTTTCTTGATTGACGAGCAATATCAGTCGATGGCACTGGGACACTTTGCTCTGGTTGCCAACAGCGACCCAAAAAGCACCACCAGCAACCAAAAAAGCAATAGCAATCTTAACGGGGGTAATCATGCCATATTTACGCCAAAAGGGCATTAAAACTCTCCTCACGGGGCAAACCCAATCAATATTACCCAATCATTCCGCGGTTTTGACAAAGACAGGGGCTTTCAGACTGCCGTCTTTTTCTGTAAACTCAAAAAAACTTGTTTCTTGTTGCCTGACAAATATCATCCTTAGGCAAGAGACCCAAACACTTAGGGAAGTGTTGGCTGATTAGTCTAATTGAAACCAAGTCTGGCAAGGAGAGCTGATAAATTTGAACTTATGTGAGGAGAAAAGGAAAAAATGGTTAAAAGTTTGTGGAACTCTTTGCTAGCTAGCCCACCTGTTTTCGCGGCAATGCTAGTTGTTGCTGCTGCCGCGATGCTTACAGCTCAAACTCAGTCAAACGCCGCTTCAGTACCCGCCACCCTCGATCCGAAACCGCATAAGTTTGAGCAGCCAATGGTTGCCAATACTTTAATACCATTACAGCAGCTCGTTGCTGACAAGCCAGCAACTCCTGCTGCAAGTTCTCCAGCACAGGATTCTCCCAACGTTATAGATCAAGTAGTTCGTTACAGCAAGGAAGGCACTAACACTAAGGATGACGCCATCGGTCAAGTCACCTCAGTTTCCCAACTGCGAGACGTCCAACCCACGGATTGGGCATTCCAAGCGCTGCAATCGCTGGTAGAACGCTACGGTGTGATTGCGGGTTACCCGGATGGATCATTTCGAGGGAACCGAGCGCTGACACGCTACGAGTTTGCTGCCGGTTTGAATGCTGCCTTAAACCGCGTGAATGAGCTGATTGGCTCTGGTTCAACTAGCCTGGTTCGCCATGAAGACGTAACCACACTACAACGGCTGCAACAAGAGTTTTCCACCGAACTTGCCACCGTCCGCGGTCGGGTGGACGCACTAGAAGCCCGTACAGCAGAGTTGGAAGCAAATCAGTTCTCCACTACCACCAAGCTGGTGGGTGAAGGCGTTTTTACTATCCTTGATAACTTGGGGAATTATCGCAATGATAACACCGTCTTCCAAAACCGGGTGCGTTTAGACTTCCAGACCAGCTTTACAGGTCAAGATACCTTGCACACCCGGATAACGGCTGGTAACGCTCAACGTCTTGGTTTCCACAACGCTGTAGTGCCTGGAGGCCGGAACGGGCCATTTGCGACCTACGATGGCGAGGGCAGCTCGACCTTGACCGAAGAGCCTAATACCAACAACGCTTTTGGCTTAGATTGGCTGTCATATTACTTTAATGTGGCGCCTAATTCGCAACTTTATGTTGCTGCCACTGGCGGAATGATTAGCGACATCGTCCCCCCAGGCAACCCCTACTTTAACGACGGCGACGGCGGTACTGCCGCGCTGACTCTGTTTGGTCAGGAGAATCCCATCTATCGCATTGGAGGTGGTGCGGGTGCGGGGTTTAACCTGGCCCTTGGTAAGAGTGGTATCCTCGGAGCTACTTCGCTAAGTGGGATTTACCTGGCAGATAATGCATCTAATCCAGGCCGGAGCACTGGTCTGTTCAAGGGTGACTACGTGGCTGTGGGCCAGCTCAACTTTAGCCTCAATGATCGCTTCGCCATAGCTGCAACCTACGCCCACGGTTACCACACCACTGGCTCTGGGATATTTAACAACGGTGGGCCTGGATCGAATAATTCACCATTCCAGGGATCAGTTGGTACTGCTCAGGCCAATGATCCGTCGATCCTGTTAGCAGGAGGTCAGAGACCTACTGTAACTAACTCTTACGGGGGAGAGATTGCCTACCGACTTAGCGAAAAAATCTCGATTAGTGGCTTCGTTGATGAAACCAACGCTAGAATCCTGGGTCGTGGTGATGCTAACATCTGGAGCTATGGACTTGGGGTGGCTTTGCCCGACTTCGGTAAGAAGGGTAACGTTTTAGGCGTGCTCGCGGGCGTAGAACCTACTCTCAGAGGTCTTCGCGCTAATGGTGTTCCCCGAAATTTTGGTCGTCGTGATGAAACCTATCACTTTGAAGGTTTTTACAAGTACCAACTGACGGATAATATCTCGATTACTCCTGGTATTATCTTGCTGACGGCTCCTGGTCAGAACATTCGCAACAACGACGCTTGGATTGGCACACTTAGAACGACGTTTACATTCTAGTTGTAGGGTAGGGAGCTGAAGAAGCGCGGAAATCCCCAATCTGCCTCACTAGACGCTAACAGCGACACAATAGGAGATCTGGGGATTGCCAGGTTTGGCTGCGACTGCCCTAGCTGCCGAAACA
>CAXUIG010000160.1:4408-15052 GCA_964250845.1 uncultured bacterium
ATTGCCAGGTTTGGCTGCGACTGCCCTAGCTGCCGAAACAAGATACTTCAGATGGTACAAAGCGGAAGGCTGGCTCTTCCTCAGTAAGTTGGATGGGGCTGGCAATTCACCTCACGGCTAGAAGCTTTTGGGCTTTCTTGCTTGATTTGTGTAAAGTCGAAACCCTGATTCCACCTAGACAGTTTTGGTCCTCCCCAAGCTTGGGCGATCGCTTGCTCCAATTTTGACTGACCAATGCGGTCAATTGCCAGCAAACTCTTTGACTGCCCAGCATTGCGATCGTCGAGATTATTCATTGTCAGCGCCGCCTGATACCCCGCCTCACGGATCAAATTTGCCACCCGCGCATCGTACTTTCCTGAGGGATAAGCAAAGTAGCGGATGGGGATGCCTAGTTGGGCTTCAAGTATGCGTTTAGACACCATCACTTCTATCATTAGCTGGTTATTGGACAGTGGCCTTAAATCAAGGGGATGAGTGACACTGTGAGACGCAATGGTGACTAGAGGGTCAGCTACCATCTGCTGCAACTGCTGCCATGTCACATGGGTTCTACCAGTGTTTTTCCCTACATTAGATGTATAAATCGAAAAAACAGCTGGATAGCCGTACTTCTTTAATAGCGGGTAAGCATAATCATAATGACCGCCGTAACCATCATCAAAGGTGAGTAGAATCGGCTTTGATGGCAGTGGCAGCCCCGTCCTTAGATGGGTAACCAACTGGTCAAGACTAATTGGGGTGACGCCATTTGACTGTATCAGCCGCAGATGTTGTTCCAACTCCTCTGGGGTGACATCAAAGAAAACTTGTTTTTTAGGCAGGATGTCGTGATACATTATCACTGGTACTCTTGCCAGTCGTGCCCTTTGATTGATGTCTGGCCAAGGGGTGGAATTCAGGTTATTTATCAACTGAGAACCGAAGTTTTGGATGAGCATATCTATGCCCGTCTCAGGTTTCCCAAACCACTTAGTTGCCTGCACCCAACCATTGACGAAACTGGTAAGTTGTGCTTGGAGAGCGTCGCTGTTATTACAAGTCTCACCCAGGGTACCAACGCTTGCTGCAGAGCTGCCAGAGGTGGTAGCAGGGGAGGAGAGCTGAGAATTTGGGCTTCGCGACACAGAGGTAGCTGCGACAGGCTCTGGTAGTAATAGCGACGAAAAGGCCAGGGGCAGGAACACAGCTAGCAAGTCAGCCAAAATGGCGAGACTGAGAATTTTTGTTGAGTACCTGGATTTGTCATCTAGAAAACGCTGCTGGCGAGTCAGCATCATATTCTTTTTTACAGTACAACCGACACTCTTGCTAGAGTAGCGTATTTGTCCTGAATTCAGGTAGAACAATAACACCCTTGGGATAATGGTCTGATGCCAACTGCTTAGGCAAACAAATCGGCACTTTTAGTGTAGTCTTGAGCAAGAGCCAGTCGCCAACTTGAATCCCCCTTTAGTTCCAGGATCTGCTGATGATACTGCAGCAAGCTGGTGCGGTGTCCGACGCTGACAAACACTGTAGATGTCGCTTGCATCTGCTGATAGAGCCGTTCCTCGTTCTTAAGATCCAAAGCACTGGTGGCTTCATCTAAAATCGCGTAGCGAGGGCGCGTCAGAAGCAATCGCGCGAATGCTAGACGTTGTTGTTCGCCCAAAGAAAGAACATTGGCCCAGTCTAACTCAACTTCCATTCCACCTACCCTTTCTGGCAAGTCTGCAAGATTCACTTGTTGCAACACGCTGTGGAGTTGCTCTTCTGGGATCTCATTACTGGTATTGGGATATAACAATTGGCTGCGCAGTGAACCCAAAATAATGTAGGGACGCTGCGGCAGAAACAGCATTTCCTCTAGTTTGGGTCGGATAATCAGGCCCGTGCCAGCATTCCACAAATGGGCGATCGCCCGCAGTAACGAACTCTTGCCACTGCCACTCGGACCTAAAATTAACAGTTCTGACCCTGGTTCAACTGTAACACAGAGGTCTCTAACTAAGACTCGTTGATAGTTAGGGGTGAATAAGGTGACATGTTCAAGGGCTAAACTGGAACCTATAGCAGTATCAATGAAAGTTGCTTCAGGTTGGCTACTTTTTGTTGTTGTTTTCAGTTCCTCCGCAAAGGTTGCTAAGCGATTAATCTCAGCTACAAAAGCACTCAGACCTTGAAACTGACTTACTATTAGGGAAAGAGCGCCTATAACTAAGCTGAAAGCCTGCACTAGCTTGGCTAATCACCCCAAACTGAATCTTCCCAGCAAAGTAGAGAGGAGCGAGCACTAAGGGCGGTATGAGATTGTTAAAATAGTTGTATCCAGTGGTAAAAAAACCTAGATTACGCTGCCAACCAATCAGTAAATTAAAGTTATTGAATACCTCAGTAAATCGCCGCCATAATTGACTTGACTCCTGCTCCTCTCCCCCAAAAAAAGCAATCATTTCAGCATGGTTGCGGACATGAATTAATTTATAGCGAAAATCAGCTTCTCGCTTAAGTTGATTGAAGTTTAGCCCAATCAACTTTTTGCCAAAAACAACTGTTATTATGGTGCCAAAAAAGGAGTATATTACGGTGAAAATCACCAATTTAGTAAAAATTGACCAGAGAATTCCGATGAAAGAAATGAGGCCGGTAATTGAGTCGATCAGAGTTGTAAAATAAGATATAGCTCCGCTGTTGGCGCTAGTAAAGGCAGCGATATCCTGAGCTATCCGTTCATCAGGGTTGTCAATTTTGGGATTTGAATTAATCTCATAAAAAGCCCGTTTACTAAAATATTGATTTAGAAAATAACTGGTTAACCACCGGCGCCAGTAAAGACTTAACTTGCTGCCGATGTAGCTGTATAAAACAACAATAGGCGTGCCGACGACAATCACACCAGCGTAGATAGAAAAGGAGTGAAAGAACTTTGAGGGTTCCTTAGAAGTGAGTGCCGTCATAAAGTCTCGCCCGACAAAGCTGATTAACACATTCAGACCGTTGACGAATAACGAAAACAACAACAACAACGCCAGGAGACCTCTAGCTCCCCATTTCTCTTCAGAAAACCAGTAGGGTTTGGTGATTGCCCAAAAACGTTTCCACAACTGACTGTCAAATCGATTCATTCTCAAGTATATTAAAGGGTGTTTGAACTTTTAGTGGCATTCATCCTCTCCTGATACTTTTAACCGTGACATCTGAGACATCTCAGAAATCCAGTACAACATGCGCAGCATTGTTGACGCTGAACAAGGTGGTATCCCACAGAGCTTTGAGGAAAATCCCCAAAGCGCCATTGAAATCTCTAGGGATTTCATAGCCGCACTCTGGACACTTAAAGATTTTAGAGCTACCTAATTTCCTATGTACATGTCCACATTTGGTGCAGGTCTTAGACGTATATTCCTCAGTTATCCTTACTAACTTGGAGCCGTATCGATTACACAAGTGTTGCAAGGTTTGACTAAACTGATAGAATGCCCATGACATCATTGCCCTAGCTGTTTTGCTATGCAGCTTACGTCGGCTTCTTGCCACCATCTGAGAAGTCTCAAACGTTGGTAATATAATGACATCGTAGTTTTTTGCTAAGTAAGAAGCTACTTGTTTGTGGCACTCGGAACGCAGATTCTTAATCCGTGTCCTAACTTGTCGCATAGCAATACGCAGCTTGTAACGGAGGCGTTTAAATTTCCGCCCCAATGCTTGATCATGCCGTGATTTGAGAGCGTCTAGATGCACACAGAGCCTAGCAATACGCTGGAAATCACCTGAGCCAAACTCCAAAAACTCATTGCCATTAAACCCAGTCAAAAAAGTACGAACACCTGGGTCTAAAGCAATCACTCGCTGTGACTTCGTAACCTCAAAGAAAGCATCTACTACAAAGTGAGCCTCCCACCGTCCTTTGGCATATGTTAGCTCTGTAGCGCGGTCAGTAATTACGCAGAATTTGTGACCTTTACATTCAGGTTTTGGCAAGTGTTTAGTAGCTGAAACCATCCATCTACCGTTGTTATAGCCGGAGGGATCAAACTGTAAAGTAATACGAGCGTCTTTGATAGAGCGGAATCTTGCAATTTTTTTACCAGCCTGGGGTAAGGTTTTTTTATCTTTGTCCTTATCAATAACTTTGGGTTTACGAGCAGTCTCACTCCAAGCAATATATGCTTCCATTGATGCGTTATCTAGAAGCTTAGAAACACCTAATTCTATGCACCATTTCGGGATTAAGCCTGATGCTTTTAGCATGGTTCTAAAGCCTTGCTTACCACCTTTCTTACCTATCTTAGTGAAACCCTGATGCTCATTAAGATAGGCAATCGAGATATTATAGACCCTACGAACTGCGCTTACCCACCGCTTCCAAATTACTGCTAACTCCTTGCATGGGTATACTCGGTAACTCACTGTCTTCACGAAGAAGTTTTTTGTACTTCCTGAGTCCGTACAATCTACAACTGAAGACGTGGATGATGGCGAGGATGTCTTCAACCATTTCTCGCTCTGGACTGAGGTGCGCTTTGTTAAGAACCAATATCTCAGTTGAGGAGCGGCTAGCGAGCCATGCAATAAGATCAAATCCAAACCGGCACAGGCGATCTTTGTGGGCAACGACAACCAATCCGACATCATTTGACAAAATGGATTCCAGTAGGGTAGAAAGCCCTTTTCTTTTGAAGTTGAGTCCGCTGCCGATGTCTGTGATGATTTCCGCACTTGGGTAATGAGACTTGAGAAACTGTACTTGTTGCTCAAGGTCGGTTTTCTGAGAGCGGCTAGAAACCCTGGCGTAAAGTATTGTTTTTCGCTCTCGCGCTTCTGTAAGTCCAGAAGGGATAATTGAATCGAGGTTATATCTTCTTTGCCCACCCTTGGTGAAGACACCTTCGATTTTTCCTTCTGAGAGCCATCTTTCGAGCGTTTTGGTGTTGACTCCCAGTCTGGTAGCAGCGACCCTTGGACGTACATAGTTAATCGGCATCTGCGGCTTGTGAAACACTTCTCTTAGTCTCTCACAAGATGTCCAGTTTGTCTACTATGTTGAACGAATCCCTGTCCTATCCTTTACTCCTCGCGGCAGTCAGCGCAGCGGCCAAACAGTTCCAAGAAATGTCCCTCGATCGCAAAATTTGTAGTGAGTGCGATCGTAGCAAACATTTCAGGTGGTAGGCACACACTCACCTCGGCGACTCGCTGGCACTGAGTACAGGTGACATGGTGGTGATGGCTGCCGCCACACAGGCGGTATCTACAGCTACCGTCCCCGAAGGGCAGGCAGTGAAATAAGCCCTGGCTCATCAACACTTCTACCGCACGGTACACGGTGGCACGCCCCATCTGCGGGTCAACCTCTCGCAGTTCTTGCCAAAGCTCCTGGATTGTGAAATCGGCTCCGCTCGCCGCGAACTTCGCCAACCGCTGGGCAATCAGGCGACGTGTGCGGGTAGCACGCAGCCCTAGGGTATCGAAGAGCGCAAGAATACGATCAGCGGTTACTGGCATCTGGTCGTCTCTAAGTGCGCTCAGGCTGTGAGCAGTCCCAAATTCCTGCTGCCTGGCTGTTTTGTCTCCCATATCCATAGGTATCCTCTCTTTCTACAGGTATGCCACAATCTACTCTTCCCCTAGCGTTACTTACAAGAGTAGAGTACTCCGTTGGGAAGTGGTTCAGCTCACGGGCGCTACGGAGTATTCCATCGACCTACTTCAGTTTAATATCCCTGGTTCTACGTTAGGAACCAGGCTCAACCGTTTCCTCGTTCCCCTGGCACTCACCAGAATACAGGTGTATGACGTACCCTTTGAACAGATGGTTGCTGAACACCTACGAGAGTGTATTCTGTAGAAAGTTAGAATCTTCGTAGATAAGTATTTTAATCAATTAAAAATCATGTCTGTTATAGTAGCTAAGCAGTATGTAGAACAGCAAAACGAGGGATTCTGGATCATCGGTAGTCGAATTTCCCTCGACTCAGTAGCGTATGCGTTTAAAAGCGGGCTTTCCCCCGAAAGCATCGTTCAGTCTTTTCCTCTACTCACTCTAGAGCAAGTCTATGGGACGATCGCCTTTTACATTGCCAATAGTGACGAGATTGATGCCTATCTCGCTCAAGAGGAGGCTGAATTTGAGACGATGCCTCAACCACTAAAGACTGAGGCGCCAGAGTTGTACCAAAAGTTGATGAATGCCAAAATGCGCTGACAACCATCAGGGGGATGAAAGTTCGTTTCCAGGCAGATGCCGACCTCAATCAAATCATTGTTACAGCTACCTTGAGACGAGAACCCGTAGTAGACTTTCAATCCTCTACTGGCGCAGGTTTGAAAGGTTTAACTGATCGAGAGGTGCTTGGTCTGGCAGCGCAGCAAGGACGTATTCTCGTTACACACGATCGCAAAACAATGCCAACGCAGTTTGCTAACTTTATTAATAACAGCCAAAGTGCGGGAGTTTTAATTGTTTCTAAAAAACTTCCTAGCAATGCGATTGTTGAAGAATTACTCCTGATTTGGGAAGCATCTAGCCCGGCAGAATGGATTAATCGAATTGCTAAGATTCCTCTTTGAACCCAACACCTGCCTTCTGTGTAACATGCGGCTGAAGCTGGCGGATTAATGTGCCCGTAGTAATAGGTTAACAGCTCAAAATCTTCCTGGACAATTTCATACTCATCCAATCGATGCAATATCGCATCGCGCTCGACTTTGAGGGCAATCACAATCGCCAAGTCAACAGGATTGTTTCGTATAATTACCATTCGGATCACTAAAGCCAAAACTGGCGATCGCACTCAGGCACGTAGACCCCGTTCAGTCGCAAATCTGCCAGCCGATCTGCGCCGTGTAGCAACATCGGCAGTCGTGGTGGTCTCAAAGCTCCGTGGTGCAGCAGAGTCAGTTTCAAGGTTGCATCCAAGATTTGTTCGATTTGCACCTGATAACCCTCCGGGCGGACTGTTAGTCGGATTGGACGAGGAACACCAATTCTTTCAATCACTTGAGTCGTGACCAAAACCGCTTCATGTTTGGATAGCCTCAAACCAAGACCACGAGTCGGGGCGGTGATGCTGCGACCGGAACTAGATGCTGATTGTGGGAGACCGTACAGTCTAGATGTGCCCGACTTACGGCATTCAACCAAAATAAATCGGGATTGGATCGCCCGCGCCCAGTTTAGTAGGTGAGTCACTTCGTCCCCGCAAAAAGAGCCATCTCGGTAAATTAAGACAGTTTTACCGCGCAGTTCACCGGCTGGCAGCAGGGCTTCCAAAAAGCGTTGCGGAATTTCCTCTCCTTCGATCGCGGCATCTTCTGACTTTGCCCGAATAAATTCTCCTCGGTTGCCATACAAACAGACTCCAGCACAAGCGTTCATGCTGCCTGATAATCGCTTCTTCTTGATACGTGCTACGTCTAGCCCAATGAAAACGTCAGCCACTTGTAGCGGGTCTGTTAAGACAAAAGGAATATTCCCCAATTTAGCCAGCACCCCCAGCATCACCTGATTTAGAATGTGCCGCGATTCTACTCCTCGAAGCGTATCTTCATAGATAAACTGGCTGGCTATTTGTCGCCGTAAAAGTTTAGAGTAGATGCGATGGTAAAGGCTGCCGCTGTCGTCATCGTCGCTGCCACGATCTGTCTGCGGCAAAAATACAAACATGATGTCAGGCTTAATCGTCATTAAATCATCAAGCTGTTCCTCTAAGGTTGCCCTGCCTTCCGGACTGTTCCAATTCTCGACGGCGATCGCCTCAGGATTTGGATTCAGTTGCAGGCTGCTGAAGCCATAGCGTTCAACTTGTTGCTCAACTTGTTTGATGAACCTATCGATTCGCATTTCAGGCTTGAGTAAATTCAAAACCGCGATCCGAATTGAGCGTTTCGTTGGATCTTGGTAATCAGGGTGGCGCTGATACACACCGCCGTTAGCCAATCCTTTCAAAATGCTGCTGTAGGTTCCTTGTACGCCCCGCCCAAACAAAATTGGCGTTTGCTCAATCGGACGATTAGGCAACCAAAACAAATCGCCGTTGTCTTTGCCGTTGATGGCTTTGCGAAACTGTATTCCATAGGGAAGCAATGCTTGTTTTGCTGCCGTACTGTATTCTTTCAGCAATGCTTGTCGTTCCTGATATCGGATCTTGGTGGCCTCGATCACAGACGCGAAGTCAATGCCTAACTGATTGGCGGTTTCAGCGGTGACACAAGGTCGTAAGGCTGCCATAGCATACGGGTAAAGTCGTTTACTGTTCTGCCCAAAGCGTACAGCAACGACAGGCTGATCCTCTGGAGCGTCTGACAAAGCTTTGCGACTGATTGCCCCACTCGCCTTCGCTAGCAGTGAATCTCGATGCTCCGTGAGCGTACCGACAATTTTCTCGATTGTGGCGGTGCTATCGGTATCCAAGGTTTCTACCTTCAGTCCAGCTAAAAGCTTTTCGAGATTCTGACGGTAGGGATGATTTGCCAAAAAGTCATTCAGCGTTCCGCGAAACGTGATTCGACTATGCGGAGATAACGCTAATGCAGGCTGAGGCGTTTGATCAAGTTCAACGGCTTCTGCACCAAAGACTGCCCTACGCCGAACTTCTACACTTTGTTCTGAAAGTACAGTCTTTGGCTTACAAGGTTTGCTCACGCGCAGAATTTGTTCTGCCAGGGTGGCAATGATATCGGGTGCGACTGGTGGATTCAGCGACCTCTGGAATCGCCATTCTGGATCAGAAGCCTCACAGATTTCACGTTGGATGTACGCCAGCGCTTCTGCCCATTCAGCATCAGTGGGTAAAGACTGCCCCTGCTTGGCGATCCCAAAAAAGAGACCCTCTTTCCAAACAACGATCACATCTGGGAAGTAGCGCGAGAAGCGGTAACTCAGCCGCAATCCATCTTCGCGAGCGGTGCGCGGTGACAACCGAAAGCTAACCAAATTGAGTAAGTCGTGACCCAGTAAGAAGATTTCGCTGAGGCAATTCTTGTCTTGAGCAGCGGGCTGAACAGCTATAGCGATCATGGGTAAACGCTCCACTATATGGCAAAATCACACACAGACTGAAACTGGCAGTTGCGACACTGATAACCCGGATGAGGCGGAAAAACTTCTTCAAACGATGCAGATTTACGTTTGTAGCGCTGCAAATCTTCTTGGTGTTGTTGGGCAAGCCGAAATAGATCCATACATAATACCTGCAACTGCACATGCGTTGCAGCGATTCGATTTGACCAAGTTTGTAACTCCAGGTTATAGAAGGAAGCAACCGCAGAACGATTGGGGTAGAGGTATTTGGCAGCCAGCAGATAGACATAGGCTTGGCGGCGATCAAACTCTGATTTCCCAGTTTTGAAATCTATGATGTGCAGCGTGCCATCTGGTTCAACGAATATACAGTCGATCGCAGCAAACAGCTTACACTCTTGATTCCCCGAACGAATCAGGATCGGCTCAGGGAAACCTTCATCCCCTCTGATCAGCTTGAGAATCTCCTTCCCTAGCAGAATTGGGAAGGCATGGTAGTTGAGCAGAATTTGAGTGACGCGATCGCGCACCTGATCACCCCGGCGCTCTAAACCTAAAACCCTAGACACTTGAGGTACCCCATCCTCGCAGCTCAATAGATCCAAATTTTGGTGAAACTCGTAAATTCCCTGTTGAGCCAGCAACCCAATCTCCTGGTAAACTGTTTCCTGCTGAATCAGCGACGCAATCTTCGGTTCTTTGGCACGAGCTTTGAGAAAGCCCCGCTTCATTGGGCAGTGCGATTGCTCTTGCCCGATCGCTGGCTCAAACAGATTCCAGAGATTGTAGCTGAAAAACGGTCTCCAGGCAGTTTGCATAAAACAAATCTCCGGTGAACTGAAAGAATTATCTGAGCCTACGAGTTATGAGAAGCATTAGTACAGATTTATTACATCAAAATCCACATCAAGCGGCTTCTCACGAAAATACACACTAGATGAAGCGTTTTGAGGTTTTGATTTTTCTTCTCATCTCGTCGCTATCAAGATAATCTATGTTGATTTCCTTCGTCAACCCCTGATATGATCAATGTGTAGGAAGAGAGGTTGCAGTGGCTCAAACCTTTGGTAAAAGTATTCGGACGGCTCGTCGAGATAAGGGATACAGCCAGCGAGAGCTTGCTACCCTTGTGGAAGTTGACTATACCTATCTATCAAAATTGGAGAACAATCGGGCGGAATATCCCCCGAAAGAAGATGTCATCCGGGCACTCGCTCAACATCTTGAGCTTGATGCTGAAAAGCTAAGCTATCTAGCGGGAAGAATTACAGCCGCAGATGCCAAAGTTGTGCAAGAGTTAGCCAAAACTCACCAGAAGCAAATGCCAGTTTTACTTAGAACGATTCGCGATCACCCTGAAGTGGTGCAGCGAATTTTACAAGAGGCTCAACAGGAAAAACTACCGGAGGAGTCGTAAGTGGGAGTGATCAAACCGTATCAGCAACTCAGCAAGCGGCAGATTGAACAGCAGGCAGACAAGATTCTTGCACAGATGCAGTCTACAAAATTCATGCCTAAAAAGTGGTCAAACCTGGCTGAACGCACAGCTGACTTCTTTGATATTGGGATTGACTGGGAGTCTTTTGACGTATCCGTTCAGAGGGGGTCAGGAAGCCAGTATTATTTGGTGTTGAGAATTC
>CAXUIG010000161.1:0-14974 GCA_964250845.1 uncultured bacterium
CCTCTGCCCCCCCTGCCCCCCTAGCCGCAACACAAACCTGGATCTGGCAAGATTTTCCTATCTGCTACCAGACCCAAGGGAACGAGGGGCCACCTGTTGTTCTGGTGCATGGCTTTGGAGCTTCTTGGTGGCACTGGCGCCAGAACATTCCAGTGCTGGCGAAAACTTGCCGCGTCTATGCCCTTGACTTAATTGGCTTCGGCGGCTCTGCCAAACCCACTCCTGGTCCTTTGAAGCCGGGTATACAGATTGAGTACTCGTTTGAAACTTGGGGACAGCAAATTGCGGATTTTTGCCGGGAGATCGTCGGTGAGCCAGCTTTTTTGGTCGGTAACTCGATTGGTTGTATCGCGGTGATGCAAGCAGCGGTATCTTCCCCAGATATCGCCTTGGCAGTTGCCCTGCTTAACTGTTCCCTACGGCTACTGCACGATCGCAAACGTGCGACTCTGCCCTGGTATCGACGCTTCGGAGCGCCGCTCGTCCAACGCCTACTATCCATCAAGCCCATTAGCCAGTTTTTCTTCAATCAACTTGCCAAACCTAAAACAGTGCGGAAGATTCTGCTGCAAGCCTATGCTCATCCTGAGGCGGTAACAGACGAGTTAGTAGATATCCTCATGGCTCCGGCGCGTGATCCGGGCGCTTTGGCTGTGTTCGTCGCCTTTACCGCTTATTCTCAAGGGCCGCTACCTGAAGACCTACTGGCAGTTCTGCCGTGCCCTGCCATCATCCTATGGGGAACATCTGACCCATGGGAGCCAGTGGCGCTGGGTCGAGAGTTAGCTAACTTTCCTCAAGTGCAAAAGTTTATTCCCATAGAAGGAGTGGGACATTGTCCGCAGGATGAAGCGCCGGAGTTGGTAAACCCAATTTTGCAGGACTGGATGAAAACAGCAATCAGCAAAAGTTAAATAGGCAAATTCTCACTAATTGGTCAAGCGGTTAGACGCAGCTCGTCTTTGCAGCCAGTCTTTACCTAGTCGGATGGTGACATCGGAGCCAAGAAGGCCGGTGCTTTCAACCCGCACTTCTCCAAGTCCCAGGGCGCTGCGAATCGCTTCGGCACTCTCACCATCCCCCTGCTGGGCGACGATGTGAGTCACGCTCAAGGGTTCATTCCAGGGCTTAGTGATCTGGACGTTGCGATAGCCAGCGCTAAAAAGGCTACGAACCAAGGCTCGGACAGCCCGGCGGTGACCAGTGCTGTCTTGAATCACAACGCTGAGAGACGCCGGGTCACTTGCTTTTTGTGAACTCTGTGAGGCCAAGTTAAAGTGCTGAGCCATCAGGGTGGTAATGCTTTTGTGGTTCGGTAACCAGTAGCTGGTATTGTACTCTTCTGGTCCACTAAACCGGCCTGGCACCATCAACATTTCCACATTTGAGCGGTTCGTTTGAGCGGCAAAACCCAAAATTGCAAATAACTCCGAAACTGTCAAATTGGTGTCGATGTAGGACTGGATCACTTGGAAAATTTCGGGCATCCGGGCTAGGGTGACAGGATTCAGCGCCTGTTCCATTAGGGCGCGGAGCACGAGTTGTTGTCGCTGAATCCGACCGATATCCCCCAAAGCGTCGTGACGAAAGCGCAACAGTTGCATCGCCTGATCGCCATTGAGATGCTGTTTGCCCGCCTTCAAATTGACGTATAGGTGCTGGGTATCATCCTTATACTTCATGTCCTTAGGTACGTAGAATGTGATGCCGCCCAAGGCATCAATCAGCTTGCCAAATCCCTCAACGTTAATGCGGACATAGCGATCTATTGCCACTCCGCCTAAGAGGTGACTGACGGTCTTCGCACTCAGAGCTGCCCCACCATTAACATTAGCAGCATTAATTTTTTCAACCCCATGCCCTTCAATCAAAGTCCGAGTATCTCTGGGGATGGAAAGCATGACTATTTTTTTTGTTTCTGGATTAACTCGCAGCAGCAGCATAGTATCTGAAAGACCCTCAAATGCGTTCAACTGCGGCGAGTAACTTAGATGTAGGCTTTCCGGGGGAGGGTTCTTAACGTCTTCTGGGAGTACACTCATCCCCAAAACTAAGATATTGATGGAGCGAGTTACTTCTGAAAATTTCAGCCCGGTGCCGGAGATGGGAGCGCCTTGACCAAACACCGCTGCCTCCTTCGGGTTTAGCTGGCTTTGCATTAGAGGCTTACTGGAAAAAGAAACGGCCACCAGCGCTCCAGCCGTTGCCGACAGCATCGCCACACCAGTCATGCCAAAACAAAACCGGAGCCAACGTCTAGATTTTGCTTGGGAAGACTTTTTCTTCAACGATTGGGATGCCCGTGAAGATTGTTGAGCCGACATTTTTGGAATTGGCACTGACTTCCTCACTCACACTTACTGTTAAAATGCGGTAGATTCCTATACTAAAAGCCTAGATATAACTACATAGGAAATAGCTAGCAATTAGCGGCTTGAGTGTCTGCTTCAGTCATAATTTAGAAAACTTATAGCAGTATTTTCTCCCATTTGCTGCCAAAGGCGAAGCATGTCTCGATGCCAGCAGAGTCAGAAGGCTCGTTCAGGATAAGTGCTTGCCTACCCGCTCGGCAAAACTGCTAAACCCTGGTAAGCGGGGGGACTTCCGTTGCCAGAGGCGAACCATCAACCAAAGACTGGCTACAAAGTAACCAGATGTCAGCAAGGTATTCAGCAGCAAAAGGCGTAGCGTCAAAAATTCCGCCATTTCCGCCCCAGTACCCAACAAGAGATAGCCCAACAGCCAACTGCCTGCTAGGGTAACTGACAGGCGACTTAGGGCAAGTTGTTCGCGGCTACCCTGGTGGCGATAGAGAGTCCAGAGGGCTGGAAAAAAGCCTAAGATGGGAATCAAATAGATAAATAGCTGTAAGTGCTTGAGATCTGGATGGTCAGCAAATTCAAAATTTTTCATTTAGTTTCCTTTAATCCTGAAGTAGAGGGATGAGTCAGACCGATAGATTTAGAGATAATAGGCAGCAAGTGAAAATTTGCTCAAAGTTATATCCGACATTTAGCACATGCAGAAACGCAAACTCCTAGGCTGGTGGCAGGCAATGACGCCCCTAGTTCGCTTTTTAGTGATCGCGCTCTTAGCTCCTCTGCTAGTACTCAACGCTTGGGCAATTTCTTCAATTTTTGCCTATTTCCATTCACTTATTGGCATTTTGGTGGGGGCATCCCTGGTAGCGTTTCTGCTGAACTACCCCGTAAGCTGGATGGAGCGCCAGGGTGCTAAGCGAGAGCAAGTCGCTGTTCTCGTATTTTTGCTAGCTTTATCAGTTTTGCTAGCGTTGGGTGTGACGCTTGTACCCCTCGCCCTTACCCAAGCTCAGCAGCTAGTAGTTCGGTTGCCAGAGTGGATTGACTCTGGACGGCGTCAGTTGATGGTGTTGAACGAGTTGGCTGAGAAGCAGGGCTTCCCGCTTAACCTAGATGCCCTAGCAGATCAAATCAATTATCGATTAAAAGGAGAGTTGCAGGCGATCGCTGGACAAGTCTTGAATCTGGCTGTGGTGACACTCACCAGCCTGCTAGACTTTGTCTTGACTATGGTTTTGACGTTCTTTCTCTTGCAGCACGCTGATGAGCTATGGCTAAGTTTAGTGAAATGGCTGCCTGCCAAAATCCGACAGCCTTTCTCTCAAACCTTACGTCTGAGCTTTCAAAATTACTTTATTGGGCAGCTGATTTATGCTACCTGTATGGCTGCTGCCCTGATTCCCACTTTTTTGAGTTTGAAAGTGCCCTTTGGTCTGCTGTTTGGCTTAACCATTGGCTTTATGGCTCTGGTACCCTATGGTGGTACAGTCGGCATCGTGCTGACTACTCTGCTAGTGGCACTTCAAGATGTCTGGTTGGGATTGCGGGTTTTGATTGCTGGTGAAATTGTCCTGCAAATTCTTGAGAACTTGGTTGCTCCCCGGATTTTAGCGAGCTTCACTGGTTTGAATCCAGTCTGGGTGCTGATTTCGCTTTTGGCGGGGACACAGCTTGGTGGTCTGTTGGGTGTGGTTGTGGCTGTGCCGATTGCGGTTGTGATTAAGGTGGCTCTAGAGGCAGTGCGATCGCCTGACGTTTCCGAAGCAGAATCGCCTAGCCTCGACCAAAGCGAAACCGCCGTAACCGTTGAGGTTGCTTCATCTCCTGCGGCGGAGCCAAGTCCAACCCCAAATCACCTCTGTTCAGGAGAATCTCCTGTGGCGGAGCCAAGCCCAACGCCAATTCACGGAAACTAGAAGCTCAATGCCATTGCCTCACTATTCCGATTAGAGCAAGAATAAAGATTTTGTTAAACTTATTACAAGCCTTCCGCCCTCAGGAGAATCACTAGCCATGACCCAAACGGCATCACAGAAGCCCATTGTTATTGCTCCATCTATACTCTCAGCCGATTTCACCCGTCTGGGAGACGAAATTCGAGCCGTGGAAGCGGCTGGGGCAGATTGGATTCATGTTGATGTGATGGACGGTCGATTTGTCCCCAATATTACGATTGGTCCTCTGATTGTCGAAGCGATTCGCCCAATTACTAAAAAGCCGCTGGATGTCCACTTGATGATTGTGGAACCAGAAAAATATGTAGAGGACTTCGCCAAAGCTGGTGCCGATCACATCATGGTCCATGTGGAGCATAATGCTTCGCCTCACCTCCACCGCACTCTCGGTCAAATTAAAGAACTGGGTAAAAAAGCCGGTGTCGTACTCAATCCTGCCACGCCGTTAGATTTTATTGAGTATGTGCTGGAGCTTTGCGACCTGGTACTGATTATGAGCGTTAACCCCGGTTTTGGTGGTCAGAGCTTTATCCCCGCTGTACTGCCTAAAATTCGCCAATTGCGTCAAATGTGTGATGAGCGCGGTCTTGACCCCTGGATTGAAGTGGATGGGGGTCTAAAGCAGAATAATACCTGGCAGGTCTTAGAAGCCGGAGCAAATGCAATTGTGGCTGGCTCTGCGGTGTTTAAAGCCAAGGACTACGCACAGGCTATTGAAGGTATTCGCCACAGCAAGCGTCCTACCCCCGAACTCGTAACAGTTTAAATCAAAAACCTAAAGGGCGATCGCCACTGATCGCCCTTTAGGTTTTTATTCCCAAATCTTGAATTCCGAGGCTCTTTGTGCTAAGCAACTCTTATTTACGGTGACTCCCCAGCCACTTAGCCGCCGCGATTCCCAAAACTGCTGCTACTACGGGATTACTCAGGAACTTCATAATGCCCGGTTGCTCCGCCAGCACCTCTTGGAAGATGTCTGGGTGGTTGTGATAGGCAAAGGCTGCTAGTTTGCTGACATCATCAGCACTCATGTGATTGGGGTTGTGAGTAGAAAGACCTAGCTGTTGCTCGATATGGCGCTCATCCAGCCCTCTTTGCTTTAAGTGCTTGAAAAAGGCGCGAGCCACATCATCCCGTTCATTCGGCTTAATTTGAGCGATCGCCTTTTGGAGTTCTGGCTCCATCTGGCTGGCGGGAATTTTGTCTGGATGTAAAGATTTACCAAACAACTGGCGACGTTCATCATGGGATGAGCGTTGGGCAAAATCGTCAAAGTTTTCGTATTCCTGATCTGGTGCCGCTGGGGCATTATCTAGGGATTCGACATTACCTTGAGCCAAATCGTTCATGATTTGACGCTTGTACTGTTCGCTGCTAGTCATGTTACTTATTTCCTTTTTCAGATTAAACTTGGCGGCAAGGTTAGGTTGTCAACCCCTGCCACCTCAGAGTCAAAAATTATTCGTACTCAATCTTGTTAGACTGAGTGTCAAATTTAGCTGTCAAAATCAGTTTCTTGTCAGGAGCATACATCAAAACCTTTAAGTCCTGATTTGGGAAATTCCGGCGAAACCCTTGGGTTAGGGATTTAGCTAGAGTCTTCACTTCATCGGGACTAACTTGAGGCGTAATCACAACACCTAACTTGTTGTTGTCACGCACATAAGCATCCTTAATCAACCCATTACCTTTCTGGACAACCCAATTGCCAAAGTCTTGCCCAGCTGCGGTAGTCCCGCGTTCCAACTGAGCATAAGTACCTGTACTGCCAATGGCTGGTATATTGGTTGTCGGTTGCCTAGCTTGAACAGCTCCGCTGCAAGCGGCAGTAGTGGTAAGCATTAAAACCAAGACGAGAGCAGTCAGAATTTTGCGAAACTGCTGAAGTAGACTCACTCTGGTTTCCTCCAAAACTTAGATTTTGAAAACCGATATCCCGTTTAAGGGTGCGTTTAATTCAGTTAATTTATTTAAAACTAGAAGGTCTAGACAACAACTAAGCTACCTAGACCTTCTACAAAAAGATTGTTAGCTTTAGTTAAGCTTTTCTTTGACGTTATCTTTCACGTCTTCTACACCCTGACGTACTTCTGCTTCTGCTTGTTTGGCTTTTCCGGCAGCTTGGTCTTCAGGGGAGCCAGTTACGTTTCCCAAAGCCTCTTGAGCTTTGCCTTCAATGTTTTTAGCAGCGGCTTTGGCTTTATCTTCTAAGCTCATTTTGTTTCTCCGTATTTGTTACAATTGGTATATCAAAGCTGGATTGGAACTTTGACTTTATTTCTGTGGCTGTGATTACACTTTATCTTAATATTTTAGCTTTAGCCTTCTGCCATAAGACATATTCGTTTATATACTGAAAGGGGTAGAAATTAATAAAACATTTACGGTACAGTATAAAATCATCTATGGCGCAATTCAATCTCCAAGCACCCTTTAAGCCAACAGGTGACCAGCCCCAGGCGATTTCGCAACTTGTTAGCAGCATCAGAGAGAGTCACCGATACCAAACTCTACTAGGAGCGACAGGAACTGGCAAGACATTTTCAGTAGCGGCAGTTATTGAAAAAATTGGGAAACCAACCTTGGTTCTGGCTCACAACAAAACCCTAGCTGCACAACTTTGTAATGAATTGCGGGAATTCTTTCCCAATAACGCAGTAGAATATTTTGTCAGCTACTACGATTACTATCAACCAGAAGCTTATATTCCTGTCACCGATACTTATATAGAGAAAAGTGCCGCAATCAACGATGAAATTGATATGCTGCGACACTCGGCGACGCGATCGCTGTTTGAACGGCGCGATGTGATCGTGGTTGCTTCTATTAGCTGCATCTACGGATTGGGCATACCATCTGAGTACCTGAAAGCCGCTATTCCCTTGAAGATGGGGATGGAAGTCAATCAACGCCAGTTGTTGCGAGACTTGGCCTCGGTGCAGTATAGCCGTAACGATCTAGAAATTGGTCGGGGACGTTTCCGCGTCCGGGGCGATGTCCTAGAAATTGGCCCGGCTTACGAAGACCGGATTATCCGGGTAGAATTCTTTGGCGATGAAATTGACGCCATTCGTTACGTTGACCCAGTGACAGGAGAGATTATCCAGAGTCTGGAAGCACTTAATATCTACCCAGCCCGCCACTTTGTCACTCCAGAAGAACGGCTAGAGGAGGCTTGCAATGAAATTGAGCAGGAATTGCAGTTGCGGCGCTCAGAATTAGAGAAAGCTGGGAAGTTACTAGAAGCGCAACGTATAGATCAGCGTACCCGGTATGATCTGGAGTTGTTGCGGGAGGTCGGTTACTGCAATGGCGTCGAGAACTATTCCCGTCACTTAGCTGGACGCAAAGCTGGGGAACCGCCAGAGTGTTTGATTGATTATTTCCCCAAGGACTGGTTGCTGGTGGTGGATGAGTCCCATGTCTCGGTGCCGCAAATCCGAGGGATGTACAACGGCGACCAAGCCCGGAAAAAAGTTTTGATCGAGCATGGCTTTCGCCTTCCGAGTGCGGCTGATAATCGCCCTCTAAAGGCAGAGGAGTTCTGGGAAAAGGTACAGCAGTGTATTTTTGTTTCCGCTACTCCAGGAGATTGGGAGTTGGAAATGTCACAGGGGCGGGTGGTTGAGCAAGTGATTCGCCCGACTGGAGTGGTTGATCCAGAAATATTTGTCCGTCCCACTGAAGGTCAAATCGACGATCTCTTGGGTGAGATTAAAGACCGGGTTGAGCGGCGGGAACGGGTATTAGTCACAACGCTGACTAAGCGGATGGCGGAAGATCTGACGGAGTATCTGCAAGATCACGGAATTAAAGTGCGGTATTTGCACTCGGAGATTAATTCGATTGAGCGGATTGAGATTCTCCAGGATTTGCGAGAGGGGAAGTTTGATGTGTTGATTGGGGTTAACCTGCTGCGGGAGGGGCTAGATTTGCCAGAGGTTTCGCTGGTGGCAATTTTGGATGCTGATAAAGAGGGGTTTTTGCGGGCAGAGCGATCGCTGATTCAAACTATCGGTCGAGCGGCTCGTCATGTCCGGGGGCAAGCGATTTTATATGCAAATAACCTCACTAATAGTATGATCAAAGCCATTGATGAAACCGAACGGCGTCGGGCGATTCAGCTCGAACATAACGAGAAGTACGGGATTACACCCCAGCCGATTGTCAAAAAATCTAGTAACGCGATTCTGTCTTTTCTGGAAGTCTCGCGGCGGCTGAATGCGACTGCGCTGAAAACGGTGATAGAGCAGGCGGATGAGCTGCCGTTGGAGCAGATTCCGGCGTTGATTGGACAGTTGGAAGGGCAGATGAAGGAGGCAGCGAAAAACTTGGAGTTTGAGGAGGCGGCAAACTACCGCGATCGGATTAAGCAGCTGCGGGACAAGCTGCTAGGTCATTAGCTCAGTTAATCGTCCTGCAAGCACAGAGCTGTGAACTTAGGAGTCAGGAGTTAGGAGCGGTAAAGATGTTGAGGGAAAGTGGAGGCATGCGCACAGAACTTGACAGTATGGGAGCGATTGAAGTCCCTGCTGATCGCTACTGGGGCGCTCAAACCCAGCGCTCCCTGATCCATTTTGCGATTGGTGATGACAAGATGCCGAGAGAATTGCTCCGGGCGATTGGAATCTTGAAGAAATCTGCCGCGATCGTAAATCAGGAATTGGGAAAACTGCCTGAGGAGAAAGCGAAACTGATCGTCCAGGCAACTGAAGAGGTGATTTCTAGTAACCTGGATGACCATTTTCCCTTAAACATCTGGCAAACGGGCAGTGGCACCCAGACCAATATGAATGCTAACGAAGTGATTGCCAATCGAGCAATTGAACTGGCAGGAGGAGTCCTGGGCAGCAAAGACCCGGTTCATCCTAATGACCATGTCAACATGTCCCAGTCCTCCAATGATACTTTTCCTACGGCGATGCACATCGCTGCCGCCGAGGAGATCAACCATCGACTGATCCCAATGGTGACCAAGCTACGGGATGCCCTGGCAGCTAAGTCGGAAGAATTCAAAGACATTGTCAAAATTGGTCGTACCCACCTGATGGATGCTGTACCACTGACGCTGGGACAGGAATTTTCTGGCTATGTAGCCCAGCTTGATCAAGATCTGGAGCGCATTCGAGGAACTCTGCCCTCTCTGTATGAGCTGGCGATCGGGGGTACTGCTGTGGGAACGGGGCTAAATACTCATCCAGAGTTTGCGGTTCGGGTAGCGGCTAAGATTGCCCAGCTGACAGGACTAGCTTTTGTTACTGCTCCAAACAAGTTTGCCGCCCTGGCTGCCCACGATCAGATCGTCATGGCGAGTGGTGTACTCAAAACCCTGGCTTGCTCGTTGATGAAGATCGCTAATGACATGCGCTGGCTCGGTTCTGGTCCCCGTTGTGGTTTGGGGGAATTGATCTTGCCAGACAATGAACCTGGTTCCTCAATCATGCCCGGCAAAGTCAACCCGACTCAGTGCGAGGCGATGACGATGGTTTGTGTGCAGGTGATGGGAAATGATACCGCTATTACACTTGCTGGCTCTCAAGGCAACTTTGAGCTAAATGTGTTCAAGCCTGTGCTGATTCACAACCTGCTGCACTCTATCCGATTGCTCTCTGGGGCTTGCTCATCTTTTACTGATTATTTGGTGGTGGGTATCCAGCCGAATTACGAGCAGATTCAGCATTTTCTCACTAATTCCTTGATGCTCGTCACCGCCCTCAACCCTCATATTGGCTACGACCGTTCTGCTAAGGTGGCGAAGAAAGCTCACGCAGAGCGCAAGACGCTTAGGGAAGCCTGTGTTGAATTAGGCTTCCTCACGGGAGAGGAGTTTGACCAACTGGTGCGACCTGAGCAGATGCTTGGCCCTACTTGAGTCCTAGCTCCTACCCAGGCGCTTTCGTCAAGATGTTACCGACAGTCTCGAACGCTCCGCTGCCAGCCGCCCCAGACCGGGAGTAATATTTCATTAGCTATCAGCTGGGGCGGTGGGTGTCTGAGAATTTTGCCAGGCTTTCCAAGTACTCGTCTTGGTATCAAAACACCGCCAAGCTCCCTGCTTGCCCTCCTGGTAGCAAATGACGACTCGCCCTTCAGAGCTGCCTTGTCCGCCTAAATATTGCACCACGTCTTGAAGGGGCCAGGTTTTGCGACTCAGCCGCTTGGCTACTGCTTGATTTGGGCATTCAACCAGGAGGGCGGGTCTTCCATTCAAGGGAACCATAGAAAAGATGCACATCCGCAAGATGGCTCTGAGCCAGCTTTCGGAGTGGTCGAAATACTCGTCTATAATTTTGTTCGTCAGAGCTTTTTGCAGGGAACGGTCTTTCTGGTTCGGAGTGTTGGATTCAGACATGGCAACGCCTAAAGGTAAACAGCTAGCTGGCTTGAGAGTAGATCAAAAGCTCTGATTCTGACAAGTGCGATCGCACTTGTTTTCTTGAGCATTCAACCTATTTCCTTGTAAACTTGGATAAGTTGCATCAAGTGTTAAATCTTGTCAGCAATTTACGCTCGAGTTGGCGGTTAGCTTCAGCTTCCCACCTTGCCTAGTGCGCAAAGCTCGCGTCCCGACTCCAAACCTGAAGCTTATGGAGCGGTGCTAGCGGATGCAGATAAACCTTTCTCGTGTTAGCAATACCCCCCAAAATGAACCCAGATACTCAGACAACCACAGGCGCTGATGCTGTTGATGAGGCGATCGCTAAGGGACTTGACTTTGATGGCTCCCCGATTCCGACCGCAAAGATAGACCTCTATCATAAGGTGATGGCGATAGAAGCAAATCGGCAGCGTAGCGGCGTATCTAATACCATGCGCTCCCGAATTGTTCGGATTGGGGCGAAGCACATTCCCCAACAAGAACTGAACCAAATGCTGATAGATGCTGACTTTGCTCCGCTTAAAGACAAAGAAATTGCCTTTTACTACGGTGGCAAGTAGAACCTATTCCCGTTCAGCCAATATGTAGAAGTTTTGGCGATGACTTGCAACTCAGAAAACGGAGAGGGTGGGATTTGAACCCACGATGGCTTTGACCCCATAACAGATTTCGAGTCTGCCGCATTCAACCACTCTGCCACCTCTCCACAAGATGGACCACTGCTTATTATAATCGCTTTTAAATTGGTTTGCTAGCTGTTCAGAAAAGGGAGATCTTTTTTTCTGTTGCCTCTATAGTTGCCTCAAACTTACCACTGGGCGTCCATTGGATAGCACCATCTTTTCCCGTCCAGAACAACTGGGTTTTGGCTTGACGCAGCTCAGAGGCTGTATTCGGGTTAAGTGTAGGAGAAGAGGCGATCGCAACTTCCGGTTCTAGTCTCTGCAATAAATCCGTAGCTAAAGACTCTCCAGACCACCACAAAACTTGAGCGCGGGGCAAATGTTCGGTTAAGGCTAGCTTTTTTTGCTCATCGGGCTTGAGATTCCCCAGCAGTAGCCAAGCTTGACCGTGGAGCTGAAGTTGCAACATTGGCGCGGCATCAATTAATTGAACCCCTGTAGAACCAGCTGGTACCATTTGACCAGTGTTCAAGAGCTGGTAGCTTCCCCGATACCTTTGAAGCGCGTTTTGAATTGCCGGATTTCTGGCGGCATTTTGCGTATAGGAATGCTCATAGAAGGTTTTAACCGGCAAACGTTGTATAATTTCCAGCCAGCCAGTGTGAGTAGTAGATTGAAGATTGGTAGCGATCGCCCAATCAAGTTGATTAATACCCTGCTGCTGCAAAAAAGGTAGCACCGTAAAACGGGCAGTATTAGCATCTCCACTATTAACCAGTGTCACTTGCCCATGGTCTTGAATCACCAGAACTGGTTCTGCTGTAGCCGCCAGGACGGTGACGCGAAACATAGTGGATTGGGTTTGCCAAACCGGGATTAACACCAGACCAATTGCCACAAGACCGGCTAACCACCAACGCCGCTGCCACCAAGGCTGGAGCCACACCAAGCAACTCAGCCCGTAGAGGGCGCTCAACTGTAGAACCGAGATCCTGCCAACGGCAACAGAATTCCCTGGTAACTGGCAAAAAAATTGCACTATAGCAATCAGAGCGTGGATTGGGTAATACAGCAACCAAGCCAGGGCGCTGCCCGCCAAAGGCCAGATCAATCCTGCCAGAGCGCTGAGCATGCCACCGATACTAATGATAGAAATCAGGGGTGTGGTGAGGATATTCACCACAATGCTGTAAATTGGCACCACGCTAAAGACTTGAAGTTGCAGGGGTAACGTCCAGATTGAGGCCGTAATCGGAACCGCGACGAGGGAAGCGATCGCTGGTGGCAACCAGTCCAATCGTTTTATCAATGGTGGCACCGTCACCATTAATCCCAGCGTGGCTAAAAAACTCAGTTCAAACCCTATATCCCAAATCCAGAGGGGATTTAACAGCAGCATCAGGGTGGCAGCGACTAGCAGTGATCCCAACGGCTTCCGCTTCCGCTGCACTACCAGGGCAATTAACGCTCCAAACCCCATAACAGCTGCTCGCAAGACTGGGGGGTGGAAACCTGTCAGGCCAACATAAGTGATTAAGGCAGCAGTCCCCAGGCTAAATTGTACCCTCTGAGATAAACGCCTGGTCATAGCCAGCACTAATCCCAGAATCAAGGAAACTTTGAATCCAGAGGCAACTATTGCATGAGCCAAACCCACTTGAACAAACTGGTCTTGGATGTCGTAGGGCAAATCCACCGCCTGATGCCCTAGAACTATTGAACTGAGAAGCGGTCCCTCAGGACTGCCCAGCCAACCAATCTGGGAGCGGATAACTCGCTCCCTGACAGCCCACCATCCCCATTTGAATTCTGTCTGTTCTTCTGGGAGTTTAACTTGACGACCCTTAAGTCCTGCAAAAATCCCTTCTTTAGCTAGATAAGCCTGAAAATCGAAGCCACCTGGATTAGCTGCCGGTTTTGGTTTGTACAAAGACCCAGTGACAGCGATCGCTTGACCTGGGTGGATACCGTTCGCTTGATGTAAGGGCACACTGACGTACAACTTACCTGTAACCCCTTTGCTCACATCTGCCGGTTCATCGCTGCCTTTGACCGCGTCTAGTTGAGTTGCTTCTAACCAAAATTGCGCTTTTTGACTCCGAGTCAAGTGAGGTGTACTCGCAACCTTGCCTTGAACGGTAACTATTTGCACTTGATTCCTGGTATCACCAGACGCAACGAACTTGCTGATGTCATTCGCTGCCGGTTGTGGTACCCGTGCTTGAAAATACAGGGTTGCCAACAACCCGACCACGCCAGCCGCTATCCAAACTTGAGGTTTGGGACTCACTTGCCAAAATCGCGGCAGTGTTTTACGTGCGGCAAGTTTCGCTAATGCTGCCCCTATTCCTAGAGCCAGTAAGCTATATCCTCCCCAAGAAACCGCTGTAGATAGTAAGCCTAGAAGGTAGGCAAGACAGAGAATGACACCAATTGTATGAGTCATTAGATCGCCATACCCAGCTTCAAACCCAGCACCGCGTCCAGAAACAGGATACACGCTGTACTGCCCTGCACAATCGGCTCAGGAATCCCCATAGTGCGGAACTCTTTAGCGAGCGGTTCCAAAAACTGATTTAAATTGACCATGTGTCTACCGGCTCACTATGTTACCGATCTTACATGATTACTGAGAGTGATTGGAACACTTAACCTAAGTTAACAACCATACTACGAGACAGCCATGATCTTTACTATTCAAGTCATTTGTTCTTTTAACAGGGGTAATCCCAGCGCCTCCCGTTGCTGCAAGTATAACTGCGCCACCTTACGTGCTAGGTAACGAATTTTACCAATGTAGCGAGTTCGCTCCGTTACGGAAATTACCCCTCTTGCATCCAGTAAGTTAAACGTGTGAGAACACTTCAAAACGTAGTCAAGGCTGGGTAATACTAGCCCCCGTTGGGTCAGTTGCTCTGCTTCCTGCTCGTAAAGGCCAAACAGCGTCAATAGCATTTCTGGGTTGGAGGCTTCAAAGTTGTAGGTGGACTGCTCAATCTCTCCTTGGAGGTGAACATCTCCATAAGTAATGTCGTCTGTCCAGCGGATTTTCGTGAATGCCTCTACTTCCTGGAGATACATAGATAGTCGCTCCAGTCCATAGGTAATCTCAATGGAGACGGGACGACAATCAATTCCCCCACACTGTTGGAAGTAGGTAAATTGGGTAATTTCCATCCCATCTAGCCAGACTTCCCAGCCAACGCCCCAAGCTCCTATGGTGGGATTCTCCCAGTTATCCTCCACAAAGCGAATATCGTGGTCTTCCGGTCGAATGCCTAAAGCCCTTAGGGAATCGAGATAGACTCCCTGAATGTGATCTGGCGAAGGTTTAATCAGCACTTGATACTGGTAGTAGTATTGGTAGCGATTGGGGTTTTCCCCATAGCGTCCATCCGTTGGTCGGCGGCAGGGTTCGACATAGGCCACTGACCAAGGCTCCGGCCCGATCGCTCTTAAGAATGTATGAGGGTTCATGGTGCCTGCCCCTTTCTCGATGTCATAGGACTGGGCAACGAGGCAACCGCGATCGCCCCAAAACTGATGCAATTTAGCAATCACCGACTGAAAGTTCACAGCTCCCCTTCCATTCATCAGCACAACGCCTAACCCATTGTGCCGTAAACCCAGTCCTGGAAGGAGCTTTCAGGAATTTTTAAAAAAACTTTTTTTCCCCCTTGACAGAACTTGTTGTAG
>CAXUIG010000162.1:0-14943 GCA_964250845.1 uncultured bacterium
GGGGGAGAGGAGGAGAGGGGGCGGTGCCTTGTGCCTGCCCGGATCGCAGGAATATAGGAGCAAATTATGACAAAGACAGCATGGGTATTTCCGGGGCAAGGTTCCCAGAAAATTGGGATGGGAATGGATTTATTAGAGCTGCCAGCTGCCAAAAACAAGTTTGAACAAGCTGAGGAAATTTTGGGCTGGTCTGTGCCTGACATCTGCCAAAGCGAGTCAGACCAAATATCGCGCACGCTCTACACCCAGCCCAGCATGTATGTTGTAGAAAGCATTCTGGCCGACTTGATGCGGGAACGGGGACAGGAGCCCGACTTGGTTGCTGGTCATAGTCTGGGAGAATATATCGCCCTCTATACCGCTGGGGTCTTTGACTGGTCAGATGGGTTGCGCTTGATCAAGCGTCGGGCAGAATTGATGGACAGCGCTGCTGGTGGCATGATGGCTGCTCTGATTGGCTTTGACCGCGAACAGCTCGAACAGCAAATTCAACAGACCCCCGACGTGGTACTTGCCAATGACAACAGTCCGGCTCAGGCTGTAATTTCTGGCACGCCAGCTGCGGTGGAAGCGGTGCTATCCCAAGTGCAGTCAAAGCTTGCTATCCCATTGAAGGTGTCAGGAGCGTTTCACTCTCCGTTGATGGCACCAGCAGCAGCTGAGTTCCAGGAAGTTCTGGAGTCTGTCCCATTTAAGTCAGCTCAGGTGCCAGTGCTATCTAATACAGAACCCATACCCGCTGTTGATGCCGCTGTTTTGAAACAGCGCTTGGCTCGACAGATGACAAGTACCGTACGCTGGCGAGAAATTCAACAGCGCTTGGCTGATGAAGGCATCGAACGATTAGTAGAAATTGGACCTGGCAATGTGTTGACTGGTCTGATTAAACGCACCATACCTAAGTTAGTGTTGTCAAACATCAGTAGCCTTGATGACTTGCCAAAGTAATTAGCTAATTGCTAAGTGAGTTGGATTCGTATATAAAAAAAGTTCTTTATTATCTGCTGTGGATCGAAGCCGCGAACCGTTTATCAGCTTGTTGCTCTACAACGCCTTTAAGTGGTCAGTCGTCAGCCCTACGCTCCACGCTTACTTGCGAGGTCGCATCTATGGTGCTGAACACGTACCTCAGCAGGGATCGCTGGTGGTCGTCAGCAATCATGCCAGTTACTTTGATCCGCCGATTCTCTCCTGTTGTGTAGGGAGACCTGTTGCTTACATGGCAAAGGAGGAATTGTTTCACATTCCCATACTCAAGCAAGCGATTCAGTGGTACGGTGCTTACCCGGTGAGTCGGGGAAGCTCAGACCGGAGCGCCATCCGTTCAGCGCTCAAGTATCTCGAAGCTGGGTGGGCTACAGGTGTTTTCTTGCAAGGCACTCGCACACCCGATGGACGGATTACAGAGCCCAAACTGGGTGCAGCGCTGATTGCTGCGAAGGCGAAAGCACCGCTGTTGCCGGTCAGTTTGTGGGGGACTCAGGGGATTCTACAAAAAGGCTCGGCGATGCCTCGGTCGATGCCAGTCACCGTGCGGATTGGTGAGCTGATTTGTGCCCCCAGTTCTACCGAGCGAGAGGAATTGCAGGCAGTGACGCAACAGTGTGCGACAGCAATTAATGCGTTGCACGATTTGGGGCGCTAAGTTGGAGCAGGTTAGAATAAGCTCTAATTAAAGATAAATTTTGCAACAATGCACGATTTAAGAGCAGAATTAGTACAAGACCTAGATGAGGCAGAGTGGAACTGGCTTATTCCCCACGCTCGACGGGATGCCGTGGTTGTGGTGGCAGCTGAGCTGGACTTGCTCGATGTCGGGGTGGCGATCGCTAGTGACAACGTCTCATCCGTGCAACATTGGATTGGTGAGCAATTGCTTTACAAACCCTCGCCGGATCAGCTGGCAGATTGGAACGTCAACCTCACCAAGCGATTTAATACCCTGATCGTGCAGCCCTACGTTCTCGTGCAACCAATCTCCGCCTAGGATAAAGTAGCTGCAGTAGACATCTTGCGAGCAATTCAAATCGCTCCGGTCGGTTCATCCTCTGCCTCTAACGAGCTTTGCACCCGTATGACCAGTTGTTACCCAAAGCAAAGCTCTGGCTCCATCACGCATGGCTTTTTCAATTGGTTCAGGCGATCGCTCAGTTGGCACCGGCACTGGCTTTAAAACAATTCCCCGGCTACCGAAAACAATCTCACCAACCACACGGGCACGGCGCATGTGGTAGTCAGAAGTAACCAAATAGACTCTCTTGATGCCGCGAGCTTGCAACTCATCAACAAGCGTGGTAAAATTTGTTACTGTGTCCCTAGCCTGATAGTCTAAGTGCAGGCGGCTGCGAGCGATCCCAGCTTTGTCAAACACCCGTTCTGTGTATATTTTTGTGCTACCCCCAGAGACCCAAATCTGTAAATCTGGATGCTGACTCCCTAATTGGGCTGCAAACTTTTCTCGTTCCAAGGCTGGAGTTGACCCACCTAACACCAACACTGCTTGGGGTGGCTCAAGGCTGCTAAGAAGCTTGTATCCCAGCCAAAGCATGAGCGGTAGAGCCAGCATTAGACACAAAAAACACCAGCCCCTAGACCGCCGCTTCTTCAATGATCGATGACGTCGCTTGCTCAGACAGATAGTTTCGCGTAACAGGACAATTATCTAGAATAGCAGGCGCCTTAACTGATCGCTTCTCACTTCTGGTCTAGGCGTGCGACAATATAACAGTACATATGTACTAATAAAATTGCTCAAAGTAGGACTGCTATAATAACTAGTCATTGTGCTCCAGAACTTCGCTTTCTATGCCTGCATGAAGAGGTTGAAGGTTGAGTATGAGAAATGCTTTAGAGGTTGCCAACTACCTCCTATACCGTGTTGAACGGGAAGCTGGCGATATGCTCTCTCCTAAGAAGCTCCAAAAGCTTGTGTACTATGCCCAAGTCTGGAGTATGGTGCTCAGAAATAAGCCCCTATTCTGGCAAACCGTCGAAGCCTGGAAACATGGACCTGTAGTGCGTGAACTCTGGGAAGAGTATCAAAATTATAGCTTTAGTGCTATTCCTCAACCAGAGACTCCTCTACCAAAGTTTGAGAGCGATGAGCTAGAGGTTCTCGAATATGTTTGGGACAGATACGGAGAACTTAGCGCCAACCAGCTAGAGCAGCTTACTCACTCGGAGGCTCCCTGGTTAAACGCTCGTGAAGGGTTAGCGCCTGACCAGCGCTCTAATAATGTGGTGTTAATTGAGGACATGAAAGCTTATCATGCTTCAGAAAGCCCTTGGGGAAAGCTGTCTATCCAGGAGTACCAACTATTTAAAGCTCTTGTCTATGAATTGCTTCGTAGACCAGAAGAATCTAATCCTGACTTTCCCCCTGAAGTCCAGGATCTTAAGAACGCGCTGCTTGACGCTATAGAGCGGGAGCACCCTGCTTACTCCACAGCTGTGGCTGAAGCCCTAAAAGAATCCCTGGAGGCATCGAACGACACGCCCGCAATGACATCCAATGAGTTCCGAGAATGGTTCACCCGTCTTTAAAATCATTGCTTCCGATAAGTTCACGCGGACTGCCAAGAGCCTCAAAAAGGGGTATAAGAGCAAACGGTCAGAGCAGGAGTTTGTAGATTGTGTAGCTGGAATTGTTGAAGCTCTAACCCAAGACCCCAGACCAGATAGTTCTCGATTGGAGCCTCTGCCCAAGGGGGTAGATATCTCAGATTGGGAGTTTCGTAAGCTAATGTTCGATCTGCCAGGACGGTCAGGGGCTTCTGGTGAGGGAAGATTGATGTACTTGCTGAAGTACAGTGAGTGTCTGCTCAAGCTGGTGTGGATCTACACCCATGAGGAATTCAAGGGGCGTCCACCCGAAAAGGACCTGAAGCAGATGCTTCAAGAGCTTCTAGAAGAGCAAGATAACGCTTAAAAATTAACGAAAGCATTGAAATTCATTTTTATTAACGGGACTGGCGCGATTCGAACGCGCGACCTAGCGCTTAGGAGGCGCTCGCTCTATCCATCTGAGCTACAACCCCAGTTATTTAGCATTAATAATCCTAGCACTTGACGGGACTAGAGAACTACAAAGAGTAAATTTTAGCTAGACTGCCAGGGTTTTTCCCAAGGGCCACCGCCAGTTTCTAAGCCACACAGAGAACTTTTTGCTTCTAGGATGAGTTTGGTGCCGCCAGTGCGCGATCGCAATTGCAAACTCAGCTGCCCCTGCATCGTATCGCGGCAGCAAAACATTAAACCGTTTTCTGTCGGCGCGCGAAGAGGAGTACCAGGCAGGTTCGTCGTCCCAGTCAATTCAATCTCGAACTCGGAATTTCTAGCTTGCATCTGCCATCTGCCCCAAGGCTGAATATTCCAGTGGACCTCGGAGTTCCAGGGTACGAACTCGTAGAACTTGCCCCGGTAGTGCAACCCCACCATCGCCACAGATTCCATCCACCACAGCACCCCGCGCCTGCCGCCCCCAGCTGTTAAAGCGAGGTCTGGTTCGCCGTCAAAGCTGTTGCAATTGAGCCAGAACCATTTTTGGGGAAAGGCACCGCCCCAGTTTTTTTCGCTATAGGCTGGGGCATTGGTGAATTCATAGCGTTTTCCCTTCCATTCAATCCATCCCGTCGCCAGCCCGTGAGCCATCAAAATCTGCCATCCTGGTTCAAAAATTGGCAAAAAAGATAACCAGCCAGCTGTAGATTGTTGTGGGGCCTTTTTATTGCCCCAACCATCCACAGGTTCAATTGAATACTGCCAACGGCAAGCGCGATCGCTGCCCGGATCATGAATTACCCCTTGATGCCAGGTGGCTGTAGCCTGATAGCCCTCCTGCACATGGCGCTCAAACTCGGATGGGATCAGCCAGATAGGTTCGGTGGGTAAATCAGTTTTGCCCCAATGCGCTAACCCGAGCAGATTACGGCTAGCCCAAAACCGCTTGACATCTGGGAAAGTGCGGCACAGATACTCATCCTCTGGGCCGAGGATTTGTGCTGCGCCGCCGCTGTGGGGTTTGCCGCCAACTGGGTCTTCGATGGAATACATGAAAGCGAAGGTACTACTGTGTTGGGGCAAAGTCACGCGGTAATACCAACCTTCAAAGAAGCGGCGGCTACTGCCATCCCAGTGATAACCACTATGAGGCGTTTGGGTTGAGTGCAAAGAATTTTTGGGAATACTAACCATAGACGCTTTTGAGTTAGATATGTTCACCTGCCTTGCCTTTGGTATCCCTTCATGGGCCCAGACCCTGATAAAATGAATTTTTCAGGGTTTCGTAAGAATGAGTCGCAATTTTTTTCTAGTGCAACACAGATATTGCCTAGTGCTTGTTGGTAGTGATCTATATCCCCTTGCTCAAGGAAGAGTTTTGCGGCTTTCTGTAAATCCTCAACCGCTCCCCAGTAATCTTTATTAGAGTCTCCGCTATATTGTGCAATCTCATAGCGGACAATACCCCGCTTGACATAAGCTTCGGCCTGTTGGGGATTGAGACGTAGTGCCTGGTTAAAGTCTTCAATCGCTCCTTTGTAGCCTATATTAGAGTCTCCGCTATATTGGGCCAGCTTATAGCGGACAATGCCCCTCTGGACAAAAGCTTCGGCCTCACGGGGATTGAGACGCAGTGCTTGGTTAAAGTCCTGAATCGCTGCCTTGTAGTCTTTATCAGGGTCTTTGCTATATTGTGCAATTTCATAACGGACAACACCCCGCCTGACATAAGCTGTCGATTCCTGGGGATGGAGGCGCAGTGCTTGGTTAAAATCCTCAATCGCTGCCCTGTAATCTTTATCAGGGTCTCCACTATGTTGTGCAATTTCATAGTGGGCATTACCGCGGTTCATATAAGCTTGGGCATCATTGGGATTGAGACGCAGTGCTTGGTTAAAGTTGTCAATTGCTCCCTCATAGTCTCCAATTTTGGAGTAAGCATGACCCTGGTTGTAGTAGGCTACGGAACCTTTACTGCTATTGATTGTTGAGTTAGGCGAAGCAATATCACTGGTCGTTGAGATAGTGGTAGCGCCCGAATCGCTCCCTAAATCAAGATCCCTAACGATAACCACTAGCTCCAAGAATCCCAACACAGCAACACCAAGCAAGCCGAGAACAAAAGGGCTAAACTTCTTCTTTGCCGTAGTTTTGGTTAATAGAGGCGGTGGCGTAGTAAAGCTGCGCCTAGTAGGGGCAACTTTCAAATCTGGCCGATTCACCTGCTTTGCTCGCTTTGGCTTGAGCGGCTGCAGGTGTTGCTTTCTTTGCACTGCCTGCAGTGACGGGAACGGGTCGCGTCCGCCTAGTGCGAGAGTGCGTTCACACCACGGGCAGGTACTTATATGGTTACCATAGCGATGGTGGTTGTTGACGGAGCAGGTAACCAAGGCATTTTCCGCTTCATTTAGTGCATTTTGCCAGGCCTGGGCACTAGGGCGAAGAAGCGGGTTGTTGTGACCCGACTCAAAACAACGTACAAACAGTTGCCGCAGGGTGGGATGCAAAATTTCAAACCGTGGTGCAGTCGGAGTCGAGCGATAGGGCACGGATCGCCCTATACTGTAGGAAAAATGCCCGGCTTTAATGCGTGCTTCATAGGGCGGTGGGTCACCTATACCTTGAAAGATGCCTGAAAACGGGTGGGTTCCTTCCATCAGCAGTTGAAAAATCAGCACCGCCAACCCAAACAGGTCGTGTTCGGGCAGGCGGTCTATCTGCCCGAAATTCTGGCTCTGCAGTTCAGGTGGGGTGAACTCAGGCTTACCAACAGGGCAGCGGTAAATAACACCACTATTGGGTTCGCGCACCTGAAAGGAGTCGGTGTCCACCAGTGTCACTAGTGCAGTGTCACTGACGAGTATATTGGACTCGTTCACGTCTCCAATGCAATATCCACGTGCGTGCAGAGCACCCACGGCAGCAGCAAGATTGCGTGCAGTGCGGTGCAGGTAGAGATAACTGAAAAACGGACACTTTTGGCGACGGGTTTTGGGATTGTAAAAGTCAAGGATGGAGTGCATCCCTTTTACACGCGGCATCAGGAAGCCGACGACACGCTTGCTACCATCCACCGTCCGCAGCATTTCCACCGGCCAAGCGATAGAGATCTTCCCTTGGTTTGCCATCGGATTTTCAGGCGGGTTGGCGAGCATAGCGGTGAGTTTTTGCGCGTACGCTTCCGTAGGCTTGTGATAAACCTTCGCTACCAGTGTCTCATCTTGCGGCACTGCATATATACGCGCCTCACCCCCATGCCCCAAAGCCGAGGTGAGGTCCAAGGTAATGATTTGTTCGTTGGATTGACGTTGCAACCGCATGGCAAGATTGTATATCCTCAATAATGATAATCTGGCGACAACGGTCAGTACACTATTATGCCATGACCACGTACTGGGTCATTTTCCACGCTTATTGCCATTTGCCGCACTTTAAAGGGGTTTGAAGTCGGTTTGCCAGAATCAAGGTAGAAATATGCCACTATACACTAGCAAACATAGTTTTTAGTGGTTTTGAGCTGCATTATCAGACATAAACCCCTGATTTTTGGTTAAATTATCTCTGCTATTGGTAATTACCAGACATAACCCGACACAACTAAGACAAAACTAAGACAGCCGAAAACGTTGAGGGAGCAATGCTTATCATAATTGTGGCAGATTCTTAACGGATTCGGTACCCCTACTGAACACACACCCGATGCTAAATATTGCTCAACTACTGGGAGAGGAACTTTCACTCAGGCCCTCTCAGGTTAAAAATGCGCTCGAACTTTTTGCTGAGGGGGCGACGGTTCCCTTCATTGCTCGCTACCGCAAGGAGCGCACTGGGGAGATGAATGAAGTCCAACTGCGCGAATTGTTTGACCGATTTACCTATCTGAGCGAACTAGAAGAGCGGAAAGAGGTGATTCTGGAGGCGATCGCAGAGCTTGGTAAACTGACCGATGAGCTGAAGCTCAAGATCGAAGCCTGCTTGCAGAAAACCGAACTTGAGGACCTCTACCTTCCCTATAGACCAAAGAGACGAACACGGGCAACCATCGCTAAAGAAAAGGGCTTGGAGCCGCTGGCGGAGTTGATCAAGTCGTTGAACAGTCCCCGTGCAACTTTGGTGTCGCTAGATGAAGAAGCCGCCAAGTATATATCCGAGGAAAAGGCAGTGAAGACAGGCTCGGAAGCACTCAAAGGTGCCTCTGACATCTTAGCAGAAGTTGTTTCCGAAAAGGCTGAGTTGCGTGCGTACCTGCGAGACTATCTGCTAGAGACAGGGGAGTTCGTCTCACGGATCAAAGAGGATTATCCCGAAGGCACCACCAAGTTCGAGATGTACCGTTCCTTCCAGATTAAGGTCAAGAATATTGCGCCGCACAACATGTTAGCGCTATGCCGGGGCGAGACTGAGGGAGTGTTGAACTTCGACCTCTCGTTTGATGATTCAGTCGTGATTTCTTACCTAGAGTCGCAGGAAATTCATACCAAAGTCCCGGCAGTCCGGGAATTTTACCGGGGGATGCTCAAGGATGCATTCAACCGTCTGATGAAACCCTCCCTGATCGGTGTGGTGATTGCAGATCGGAAAACCTATGCCGATATTGAGTCAATCAAGACGTTTGAAGCCAATCTGCGTGAGTTGCTACTGTCTCCTCCTGCCGGAATGAAACCGACACTGGCAATCGATCCGGGATTCCGTACTGGCTGCAAGGTTGCTGTCCTTGATCAGACGGGGAAATTTTTGGAATACCAAGCTGTGTTCCCATACCAAGCAGCCGAGCAGCGCCTGAGTGCTGCCCGAACCATCAAGCATCTGATTGAGAAGCACAACATTGAGCTAATCGCGATCGGCAATGGCACAGCCTCCCGTGAGACAGATGACTTTATCTCTGACGTTTTGCAGACGATGGAGCGTAAGCCGGTTAAGGTAATGGTGAACGAGTCAGGGGCATCAATTTATTCCGCAAGCGAGGTCGCACGCCAAGAGTTTCCCGATCTTGACGTTACTGTAAAGGGAGCGATCAGCATCGGTCGCCGCTTGCAAGATCCACTGGCTGAGCTGGTCAAGATTGACCCTAAGTCGATTGGGGTCGGGCAGTACCAGCACGACGTCGATCAGAAGCTCCTCAAGAAGGAGCTGGATGAAACGGTAGAAAGCTGCGTCAACTATGTTGGTGTAGATCTCAACACCGCCTCAAAGGAACTTTTGACCTTCGTCTCCGGCATTACGCCAACCATTGCCAAAAACATCATCACCTATCGCAACCAGCACGGTGCATTCAGCAATCGTCGGGCACTCCTCAAGGTAGCAAAGCTCGGTCCAAAAGCCTTCGAGCAGTCAGCCGGATTCCTGCGCATTCGCGGCGGCGACAACCCACTGGATAACACAGCCGTCCATCCGGAGAGTTATTTTGTTGTGGAGGCGATCGCGGCTGATCTGGACGTGCGGTTGGAGCAGATCGCACAAGCTGCACAGAAGCTCAAGTCGGTGAACCTGAAGAAATACGTGACCGATAGTATAGGCGAACCGACACTACGCGATATCATCAAAGAACTTGAAAAGCCCGGAAGAGATCCACGCGCCGAGTTCAAGTACGCCACCTTCAAAGAGGGGGTTAAAGAAATCAAAAATCTCGAGGTTGGCATGGAACTGGAAGGCGTTGTGACCAATGTAGCCAACTTTGGCGCCTTCGTCGATATTGGCGTTCATCAGGACGGCTTGGTGCATATCTCGCAACTGGCGGATCGGTTCGTTGACGATCCAAAGAAGGTTGTCAAAGTGGGACAGGTGGTTTCGGTACGGGTGCTGGAAGTCAACGAGAAATTGAAGCGGATTAGCCTGTCAATGCGATCGCCAGACGGGGCACGAGCTTTTCGCCAGTAGGGCTCGTCTAGTGTTGCACTATCCCGCCTCCTCTACAGCGTATGGGTGTTGCTTTTTACTATTATCTAAGTTATAATCCTTAGATGAGTGTCACCCAACGCTACCCATGCCAGCTACTTGGACGACAGAGCAAATTATCGCACTAGCACCAGATGCAAGTTCCGCTAAAAATGGCCAGGCTTTGGTAGATACACGTAAGTCAACTACCCACACTAACCTCCGGTATGGTGTGGGCTTGTGAAAGCAAGCCCTGTTGACCAGACTCAGCCAGGGTCGTAAGACCATCGGGCTACGTTAGCGGTAAGTGTTAAAGTCCTACTTTGAGATACGTAAGCCAGTCTCAAGCTCTAGAACCGAGGGATTAAACAGGCCATAGGGGAAAACCAGTGTCTCTCGGAAAGTACCGACCACTAACATTGTCGAGGCTAACTTAACTGCCGCAAGGTAAGAGGCAACAGTAATGTACATTTTCGTTGTTGATAAAAATTTAGAACCGCTTGACCCCTGTCATCTTTTCCCGGGCGAGAGAGTTACTCAGAGAGGGGAGAGCCAAAATCTATCGAAGATATCCTTTTACGATCATTTTGCAGGACAGAACCGTTGAAGAATCAGCGACTCATCCTCATCGGTTAAAGATTGACCCCGGAAGTAGAACTAGCGGGATAGCTGCTGTTAGCGATGAAACTGGACGGGTTGTATTTGCAGCTGTTATTACTCATCGAGGATTTCAAATTAGGGATGCATTATCATCCCGCAGAGCATTGCGACGAGGACGGCGTAACCGCAAGACTCGTTACCGTCAACCACGATTCCTCAACCGAACTCGTAAGAATGGATGGCTACCACCATCGCAGATAAGCAGAATTGCCAACATCGAAACTTGGGTGCAGAGGGTGAGGAAATTTTGCCCTATTGCTGCCCTAACTCAAGAATTGGTGAAATTCGATACGCAGGCACTCGTTAACCCGGAAATTTCAGGTATTGAATATCAAAGAGGCGAGCTAGCTGGTTTTGAAGTTAAGGAATATCTTTTGCAAAAGTGGAGACATAAGTGCGCTTATTGTGGTGCAGAAAATATTCCCTTAGAACTTGAACATATTTATCCCAAAAGCATGCGTAGGTTCTAACCGAGTCAATAATTTGACGCATGGCGTGTCATCCTTGTAATCAAGCCAAGGGGAACCAGTTATTAAACCAGTTTTAAAAAAAGCAGCCCGACTTGCTCACAACCATATTGTCAATAGCTAAAAAACCTCTCCTTGATGCCGCAGCAGTTAATGCTACTCGTTGGGAATTGCTCAAAAGACTTCAGTTAACTGGGTTGCCAGTTGAAACTGGAACTGGGGGACGCACAAAGTTTAATCGAGTTACCAGAGGGATTGATAAAACTCATTGGAGCGATGCTGCTTGCGTTGGGGCTAGTACACGCTCTAGATTACTGATGCGGGGAGTAAAACCCTTGCTGATAGCAGCTAAAGGGCATGGTAGAAGACAGCGGTGTGGTACTGACAAGTTTGGTTTTCCCATTCGTCATGCTCCCAAATGCAAGTCTTTTATGGGTTTTAAGACGGGTGATTTAGTAAAGGCTAACATTCCTAAAGGTAAATATGCTGGAACATATACCGGACGAATTGCTATCCGATTCAAGCCTAGTTTTAAGCTAACTACAGGAGGCAAAAGCAATGACCGTACATCCTAAATACCTCAAGACTATCCATAAAGCGGATGGCTACGCCAGTTTATATATTGGCCCGAGTGTCGGGGGAAAGAAGCTTCTTTCCCCCGAACTCTCGGGCAATTCCCCATGCCACCAACCCGGCGCGGGTATGGTGGCAGCACCCTTGCCGCATACTAGGTGGGTATCACTAGGAGAAAATGAGCAAGCTATCTGGGGTGAGTGTCAGGGAAGTGGCAAACTGCCTTACCAGACGCAAATTGACCTGAGAGACTAACCAGGCGATCGCCTTACTGCAAAACGAGGATCATCTTGGATCTTGGCACAAAGTGTTAACCCAAATGGCAGATCAGCAGTCACTCCATGGGCTAATTGCCGGTTGCTGCTGCCGACGGTTACTAGATGCAGGTGCGTTTGACGCCGCTGAGGCAGCACGGCGGTTGGGACTAGCCCTTTCGACTGCCAGTGAACCGCCCCAAGCATCTGCCTGGGTGGAAGGTTTTTTAAAAGGCAGTGGACTTTTACTGCTGCACGATGAAAAATTATTGCAAGTCTTGGACAATTGGGTGAGCCACTTGCCTAGTGATACCTTCACGGCGTTGCTGCCCCTATTGCGTCGTACCTTCTCTACTTTCTCTGCCCCAGAGCGTCGGCAGATAGGGGAATGAGTGCGACGTGGAGATGTCCGCCCAGCTGAGCCAGAGGCAGGTGCTGGTGAGTTCGATCAGCATAGCGCCGTTGCCGTGCTGCCTCTTGTTGCCCAGCTGCTGGGCGTCATATTCTAGCTTTGTGCGTTCTGGAGCGGTTAAAAACAATGACTCAGCAATCCGAAGACGAACGTCTACGCCGCTGGCGTCTAATCCTTGGAAGCCAAGACGCCGATGGGATTGGCATCGGACTGGGCGGGACTGATGTGGCGATGGATCAAGCTCTCTCGCACCTTTATGAGAGCGATCGCAGCGGCAATTTAGGCAGTTCATCCCCCAAGGTTGCCCGTTGGCTAGGCGACATCCGCACCTATTTCCCGACGTCTGTGGTGCGAGTGATGCAACAGGACGCTCTCAAGCGGCTCAACTTGCGCTCCTTGCTACTAGAGCCAGAGATGCTAGAAGCCATTGAGCCAGATGTCCATTTAGTCGCTAACCTGCTAGCACTCAGTAGCGTCATGCCCAGCAAAACGAAAGAAACCGCCCGGATTGTTGTGCGCCGCGTCGTTGAGGAATTGCAGCGCAAATTAGCAAACCCTATGCGTCAAGCAGTAATGGGGAGTCTCAACCGAGCCATCCGCAACCGCCGCCCCCGCCATAACGAAATCGACTGGAATCGTACTATCCGCGCTAACCTCAAGCACTACCAACACGACTACCGCACCATTATTCCAGAAATTCGCATTGGCTACGGACGCAAGCGAAGCGCGCTGCGCCACATTATCCTCTGCATCGACCAGAGCGGCTCAATGGCAACTTCTGTGGTTTATGCTGGTATTTTTGGGGCAGTGCTAGCGTCGTTAGCAGCGGTACAGACTCGTATAGTTGTTTTTGATACCGCTGTGGTGGACTTGACAGAAGAGGCGCAGGACCCAGTAGATTTGTTGTTCGGTACCCAACTGGGTGGTGGAACTGATATCAACCGGGCGCTGGCGTATTGTCAAGGGCTGGTGCAACAGCCGCAGTCAACAATTTTGGTGCTAATTAGCGATCTGTATGAGGGCGGCAATCAGCGGGAAATGGTGCAGCGAGTCGCAGCACTGGTGGGGAATGGGGTGCAGTTCATCGCTCTGCTGGCACTCAACGACGACGGCGCTCCAGTTTACGATCACTCGGTAGCAGAGCAATTGGCTGAGTTGGGTATACCTGCTTTTGCCTGCACTCCCGATCAATTCCCCGACTTGATGGCAGCCGCCATCAGCCGCCAGGATATCGGACTCTGGGCAGCTGCTAATGAGATTGTGACAACGCGCAGCCAGAGGAATTAGAGCAGCTAAGACGGATAGCACCCGTAAGCTGAGAGCTTTGGTTCAGTTACCTCAATACCTTTACCAGTCCTATAACCTTCATGTTATTGCGCGAATGCCGGATCCCGAGTCGGACGAAGCGGCTTGACATAGATTTCCAGAATCTACACTCCAAGCGTCTTTTGTCAACTACTTTTACTGGACTGGCGCTCTAGTGTTACAACTTAGGTGAGGTGGCTGTTAAGTACAAATTCAAATCACTGTGCCTTAACAACTTAAGCTGACTGTAACTCAATCAAATTGACCTTGCTCATAACACAAGATGGTGTAAAGCCGTGAAAATTCCTGTTCCATTGTTGGTCACAACTGCATTATTATTGACTCAATTAAGTCTAGCAGCCTGTGGAAATCAGGCAGCGGTCAATCAAAGTCCTGCCACAAGTGCCACACAGGCCAGTAACAGTTCTGCGCTTGCTAGTTCTAGTTCTCCTGCGGCCAAAGCCTCTACTCAGACGACACAAGTTGACGTGTCGGAAACCGAAATGGCGATCAAGCTCTCTCCTACTACCATTTCAGCCGGACCTGTTAACTTCGTCGTGCACAACAATGGTACAGTTCCCCACGAATTTGTTGTGTATAAAACCAGTCTGCCACTCAATCAGCTGCCCCTGAAAGACGGTAAGCTGGATGAAGACAATAAGAGCCTCCAGAACGTGGCTGATACGGGAGAACAGAAACTGACTAGTGGTCAGACTAGAACCTTACACGCCAATCTCACACCTGGGCATTACGTGGCGATCTGTAATGTTGGCAATCATTTCCGGCAAGGAATGAAAACTATACTAAATGTTAAATAATTATTGCCGCTAATCAATGTACTCACTTGTCTGCTCCTGATTTCCCAACTATCAACCGGGGATTCATAACGCCCTTCCACTTCAACGCCGCTTTGCTGGGTTCTCGCAATCACAACGGGCATTGGCATTATTTTCTCAAGATGGCACTTCAGTATTGAATCCCCTCAACAGCTACCCGATATTTTCCAAATTGGTTGAGGAATGATATTTTTGCTTTAGCCGGTTCCTCTTGGGCAGTGCGTCAAGAATTGTTGGATTGCATCATTGCCGAACTCAGAGAAAGAGAATCTCTTGGTCACAAGCGAATCCGCGTCCTGAGACAGGCTTTGTCTAATCAACGTGCTGAACTTTTAGCCTTTGTCCTGGTCTATTACTCACAACACAGCAAAAAAGCTGTGTTGTGAAACTCGATATTTTGTGGTACTTGCTATTATTGTAATACCCACTTTTGATCTGGGTTTCCATTGCACTCCCAGAGTATTATCCCGGTACCATTGTCGGAGTTACCGTTTTGGGTTCCTACGCACTTATTATTGATACTTTGCAAGGCTCCCTGGGTTGTTAACGTCCATTTTTGGTCT
>CAXUIG010000163.1:0-14925 GCA_964250845.1 uncultured bacterium
ATTTGCTGAGGTATCCAAGCCTTCTCTAATTCCTCAAACCTGAATCCTTACAAAGGCTCAAGCAAAAGATGCCAAGTCAAAGGCTGAAATCCCAGCCAATGTTGAATTTCCAGTAACTGTCTTCAACCAACCTACTTGCGACTTAACCAATAAACCATCACCTGTACATGATTCGGATAAGGAGGGACTCAAAATGGCTCGTAAATTCACGCTTAGGACGCATCAAATCAGTGTCTTCGCCATCATCCGCGATGATGCTGGACAAGTCTTGCTCTCGAGTCGGACTGACATCGGAGCGCACCCATGATGCCTTGCGAAACGGTCCAGATGTCATTTTAGAAGACCTGCACCATTTCTTATTGACAGCCTGAGAGGGATTCAGCCGAGAGCCGCAAATGGTATAATATATAACCATCAGCTTTCAAGAGGCCTAATCTGGTTTCAGAATTGTCTTGGAGCGCAGTTCGCTACATCTACTAATTGTCGAGTTGAATTATGGCTACCAAAGTTGACATTGCCCGCTACTTGGAGAACTGGCAAGACGA
The DNA here is from genome assembly GCA_964250845.1 of uncultured bacterium. Taxonomy (GTDB): domain Bacteria; phylum Cyanobacteriota; class Cyanobacteriia; order Cyanobacteriales; family Chroococcidiopsidaceae; genus CAXUIG01. Next base: position 546 of record CAXUIG010000163.1, read on the forward strand.
AATTGAAAGCGCTTTTCTCTACCGTGCTCTAGCCAAAGCTGAATCTCAACCAGCCCTGGCTGAGGTCTACCGCAAACTCGCCGCAACTGAGGAAGATCATGCTCAATTTTGGCGTGAAAAACTGCTGAGTGCGGGGTATTCGATTCCCCGGCGCCAGAAGATTGGCTTAAGAACCCGGATGCTGGCACAGCTGGCAAAGTGGTTTGGTCCCCACTTTATCTTGCCAACAATTAACGCGATGGAGCAGGTTGATAGCCATAGTTACGACCAACAGGCAGACACGCACAATACCCCGTTGCCCAAGGAGGAACGTTCCCATGCGCGACTGCTGCAAGCTATTACCAGCTCGTCGGATAGAGGGCTTGAGGGCGGGACGCTCGCCCAGATTGAAGGACGGCACCGCACCGCCGGGGGTAATACGCTACGGGCGGCAGTTCTGGGTGCCAATGATGGGCTACTCTCCAACTTGAGTCTGGTCATGGGTGTTGCAGGTGCTAGTGTCTCCAGTCAATCCATTTTGGTTACAGGGATTGCGGGTCTACTAGCAGGTGCCTGCTCGATGGCATTAGGAGAATGGCTTTCGGTGCAGAGTTCCCGTGAACTTTACTTGCGCCAGATTCGGATCGAACGGCTCGAGGTGGAAGAAGTGCCAGAGGAAGAAGAGGAGGAGTTGGCACTCATTTATGAAGCTAAGGGACTGCCAGCAGTCCAAGCCCGCACATTAGCAGCGCGGATGATGCAGGACAAAACAAATGCTTTAGACACGCTAGCCCGAGAAGAGTTAGGGATTGATCCTGAAGAACTAGGTGGCTCACCTTGGGCCGCTGCGATCGCGTCGTTCTTTCTGTTTGCATTTGGTGCTATCTTTCCGGTAGCACCGTTCGCCTTTTTTTCAGGCTTAAGCGCGATCTACGCCAGCTTGCTTCTGAGTGGTTTGGCACTGTTTCTGATTGGGGCTGGTATCACCCTGATGACTGGACGGAGTATTTTCTATTCTGGATTTCGTCAGGTTATCTTTGGCTTCATCGCTGCCGCAATTACCTTCACCATTGGACGGTTAATTGGACACGCCGTTGGTGTCTGACCCCTGACCCCTTGTTAATTCATAATATTAGCTTCGGTTACTTTTCATTCTGACATTGGAGGGATAAATTTTTTCGTACTGGAGCTTTCTATCACCACATTTGAAGTCAGCCAAGAATTGTTTCAAGATAAATTTGTTGCTCTCAAATTTGTATGTTCCCAGAGTTCCACAATCACCCAGCGCACCGTATTTCTGTAACATGAGCAGCTCCTGGGTTCGTTTATTAAATTCCGGGATTCCAGTGATAAAATTGGACTCTGACTCAGAAAATCGACGATATTCCAGCTCAAACTGAGTCAGATTCAGTGGCTTTACTTCCATGGTAGTAGGGGTTTCGGTATAGAGGTAATACTCATAAGCGGGTTGAGATGCACTTAAATAGCACTCAACTTGGGCAATATACTTTCCCGATGAGGTTTGGTAAAAGCTAGAGTGTTTTAATGCTATTGAGTCAAAGCCATACGGACAAGCTCCCAAAGTTTCTATAATCTTTTGCTGTAATTGCAACGTTAATTCTTGCGCTTCTTTATATTGCGGGTTATTTGAGGGGATGTTCTTCAAATTCTCTACCGCTTTCATGTATTTTTTCTGCTCGGCTAGCTGATTGATTTTTTCGAAAGCTTGGCCATCTGGGACAATAACTTTCAACATTTCCTGATTTGGGGGGAAGTTATCTGTCTGTATAGCCAGCTTATGTTTGAAAGGCACATAACTAACTACAAGTAATGGCAACACTAGGATAAATACTAATCTGCCCGAGACTTTCTTAATCATTACGGCTACCAGTTTGAGGCGGGACAAATAGCGCTACTATCTACGTCGTTGTGCGGGAAAATCTGCTCCAAGCACAATAGTGACATCCGACCAGATGTCACCTGTTGCCGTTACCTGTACATGCCCCAGACCCAGCGCGCTCTGCACTGCACTAGCATCTTCTGGATTGCCGTGTTGAGCAATAATCTGAGTCTTTAGGGCAGATTCAGCACTGGTATCAATCTCATGCTCAGTAATATAAGCATGGCTGAACCCGCGTTTCTTCAGGAAAGCAACTGCACGCTTGCCTACCTCTGGTTGACTTGTGGCGTGGGCAACTGCAACTTTCAGTTGACCGCGTGAAACAGCACTCGCCGCTTCACTCAACCCAGAGTTACTAGCATCGAAGTAACGAGCTAGAATCGGTGCTGCGGCTTGATGGTCTTCGATCCAGTAGCTGCGGCGATACTCATCAGGGCGGCTGAATCGACCAGGTAGCATGAGAAAGTTGTTCCGCTCCCGGTCACTCGTCAATGTGGCATGAACTAGGGCCAGTATTTCTTCTACCGACAAGTCAGTGTCAATGTTTGACTGGGCGACATGTATAATTTGCGGCAACTTCCCAATCGTTGCCGGTTGCAGCAGGGTTTGCATAATTGCCTTTAGGACTTCTTGCTGCCGCTGCACGCGTCCAATATCGCCTAACTTATCATGGCGAAAGCGGACATACTCTTCCAGGCGACGACCATTTAGCTTTTGCCGACCTGGCAGAAAGTGGATATTCAAGTGTTGAGTTTGGTCTACATAGTCCATCCGCTTGGGAGCGGTCACTTCTACACCACCTAATGCATCAACAATCTGAATAAATCCATTTCGGCTCAATCTAACATAGCGGTCAACTGGAATGTCTCCAATCTGTTGGCTGACAGTCTGAGCTGCCAGCGCTGCCCCGCCCACCAAATTGGCCCAATCGATTTTAGCGTTCCGTATTCCTGGTAAGTGTACTAAGGTATCTCGGGGAATTGAAAGGACATTAATTTGATGGTCATCCGGCTTGAAGCGCAGCAGCAACATGGTGTCACTACAACTTGAGAGGGCTTGAGCCGAAGTAGATTTGGTACTTAAGTGCGGACGATCAAAGTTGTCGTCGTTGTCAATGCCTAGAATCAAAATATTGACCGGGTGAGTCAGTTGGGCAAATGATAGACCCGCCCCGGAGAGGCTCGTGCCATTAAACACCCCTGCCTCTTTCTGGGTGAGCTGGCTTGAACTCAAAGGTTTACTGGCAAAAGAAATAGCGAGCAGTGCCCCTGCTGTAGCTGAAAAGAGCGCAACACAAGTCATGCCCAGCCCCAACCAGAGCCAACGTCTAGATTTAGCTCGATTTGGCTTGTGCTGAATCGATTTGTCAGCAGGTTCTGATGATGGTGGTAGGTTAGGGCTTTTTTGAACTGGCATTGGCTTCCTCACGCACGGAAATTTAGCATCAACCAAAGCAAACGATTAGTGACTAGCTAATCGCGCTTGAACACTTACGTATCTAAATATAGTGCCCTCGCACTCACGACGAACTGCCACTTAGGATAAAATTACCCCAATCGCTCGATCAAACACTTTGCAATGCGACCGGCAGCTCCTGGTTTCCCCATCCGCCGGGGGCCATTTTCGCCAATCAGTTGCAGTCGGTCTGGATCACTTAGTAGAGATTGCACCACTCTACCAACCTCGGTCGGCTGCTCTACCAGAGTCACAGAGGGACCTAAGTGACGGCTTTGGGCTTCGGCAAAGGCATAAGTGAATTGAGGGCCATTTCCTGGAATGATCAGCGCAGGTTTACCTAAACCCACAAATTGTTCTGTGGCAGTCCCAGTCATGGCGATCGCTATGTCTGCAAGCTGCAAACAGTCTTTATATGTGTGTTGAGTAAGAATTAGATATGCATTTCTATGGCTAAATGTCAAGGCTTGTGGGTCTGAAATTGGCGACCCCTCGCTGCTCACTTGTTCGAAACCGACCTCTGCTAGAATTTGGCTTAAAGGTTCTAGGCTTAACCATGGTGCGATCGCTCCTAAAAATAGCAGTGCTCGATTAGGGAAGGTTTCAAGCAAAGAAGCCACAGACCCCAGGATTTGCTGCCAGTTGGCGTAGGCTTCCGGTGGTCTGGAGCCGGGGAGGAGGCTAATGGTGAGTGATGTCTGCGGCAAGCTTTGCAGAAGCACTTGTTCTTGGCGTTCTGCATCTGAGCCATAGAATAGCTGGGGTGATTTCACCGGCTCCAGCTGATCCATCATTGGGTTTCCCAGATCGAAAACTGGAATTGACCACTTTTGTAACATCTTCGATGTCAGCGAGTCTCTAGGAAAGACCGCCTTGCAGCGTGGACGGCTCATCAGCCAACGCTCCCAAGGGTGGTAAACCGAACCTGACCAGCCTTCCCACCGCTGGGCTGGAGATCGCCGTGGTAACAAACCGGCTTCATCCCGCAGGTAATATTCTGATTTTGCCGTGCCCACAAAGGCATAGGGAGCACCGCTCAAGCAGGCAAACAATAGTGGTACTATATCTCCCACAGCTAAGATAGCACCACCTTGAGTCGCCCACTTGCGTACTGCCCCGATCTGTTCCAAAGTCAACTTAAGTAAACCACCCTGCAAATCTCGCACAAACTGTCGCCCATCCATGTAAATGAAGCCACCGGAGGGCATGGTTTGCACCGACCCGATCAGGGGAATTCCCAAGTCAGTATACGCTAGCCCTTCCCCGACTATCGGGAGAGCGGCTAATTGAGGGGGGTTTGGGTGCTGCTGTAGTTCCTGCAAAATGCGGACAGCGATCGCATCCTCCCCATGACCATTGCTAAGGCAGAGTATGCTCAATTCGGGGGTTTGCGGTTAGCCGTTGATGTAAAAATTTAAATAGCTGCTCTGATTATTATCAGCAGTTGCTGTAACAAATATCGTCTCCCTTTAGTTAGATATATTGAATTTGGCACCTCTGTTTAGTTAGACTTGATTAATACGGCAATTAACGATGTCTAAATCAGCTGGTGTATTGCAATTAAACAACATCTGGTCATCTTCTGACAGGGGCAGGATTTGGACTTGATGTTGCGCCAGCCATTGCTGAAACGACCGCCCTCCTTGATTGATAAAGTCTGTGAGAGCAGACAAACAGCTGCGGCGGTAGAAACCGCACAAGGGCTCCCAGCCTTTGGCGTGTCGTGGTAGAAGCGCGATCGCCTCTTGCCCCACACTGTTGAGTCCAGCTGCCCAGTCTTGCAACACCTCAACCCGCAACCGGGGCAAATCGCAAGCGAGCAACAGTACCCAATCTGTTTGAACTTGAGCCAGTCCCTGGGCAAACCCAATTAGCGGACCCTGGGGTAGGGGCAAATGCACTTCTCGGATAAATCGGCACGTCGCCGGTAATATTTCTTGATAGCGTTCCGGCCATGGTGTCACAATATACACTGGAGCGGCACAACTCTGAGCAATCCCAGAAACCAGCTGAATCAGGGGGACGCCTTGAATAGGAAGCAAGGCTTTATCCTGACCCATGCGAGAACTTCGACCCCCTGCCAAGACAATTGAACTTAAGGTTAGGGCGTTCGCCCCTGGCTGGCTCTCAATTTCCACAGCTGCTCAAACACCCAGGTAGCGACGCAAAAAACTCTCTAAAGTTTCCAGCTTCAGGTTAAATATCGACTCCAGGTTTTCGATTTCCTCAGGGGTGCAGAAAAATTCATTATTCAGCAACGTGCGGAAAGTTCCCAGGGCTTTCTGAGCTTCGGAATTGAACAACCCCACCGCACTTCGTAGCCCATCAACTACAAACAGTGGCGGGTTAATCACAATCGGCTCCTGGTTAAAAATGCGGCCAAAGATGCGGGGAATGTTCTCTCGCATCAGAATTTCAGGCCCTCCCACCGGGAAAATTTGGTTACGAGCGCCTTCAACCCTGACTGACTCCACAGCTATCCGCGCCAAGTCATCGGTACTGACAATTGAAGTGCGGTTCTTGGGATCACCGATAAGTAGATAAATTCCATTTTGCCGGAACCGTTCTGCCAGGGGCAGGAGATTCGAAGCCAATCCAGCTGGACGCAGGATGGTGTAATTAAGACCACTGGCTTGCAGGTATTTTTCCACTGCCCGCTTTGCCTTAAACACTGGTGCATCCTCGTAGCCTCGGTCAGCTCCCAACACCGAGTTAAAAACAAAGTGCTGCACTCCAGCTGCCTTCGCCTGGTCAATCAATTCAATATTGGCGCGGTAGTCGAGTGCCAAGGCGTCACCATCAGAGCCGTGGGCACTAATAATGTGCTGCACCCCCTGACAAGCTTTTTGGATATCCTTTTCGCTGCGCAAATCACCGATGAAAATTTCGGCTCCCCGGTGTTCTAACTCGCTGTAGCCAGAGGTGAGCCGGACAAAGGCGCGAACAGGTGTTTCTCGCTCCCGCAGCAATCGCACGACCTTACGGCCTATTCCTCCAGTTGCTCCCGTGACTAAAAACATAATGTCAACTTCCTATTTCTTATAGTTATGAGCCATAGGTAATAAGTTGACAAGAACTCATAACTTAAAACTCTACAACTACTGGGGTATGATCGCTAGGCTTTGGGAGTGATCTTGGGGCAACATCAATGGTGCAGCTGAGCGCCCGCTTGTAAAGGTCGGGGGTAAGATAGTGGTGGTCAATCCGCCAGCCCAAGTTGCGGCGGAAGGCTCCAGCCCGATAGTCCCACCAGCTGAAGTGTCCGGCTTCGGCGGTGAATTTGCGAAAGGGATCGGCAAACCCCAATGCGAGAATTTCCCGTAATGCTTGACGCTCTAGGGAAGATGCCATCAGCTGTCCTTCCAGGGCAGCTGGAGCATGAATATCCCGGTTTTCTAAGGCAATGTTGAAATCGCCCGAGATGCATAAGCCAGCTGGCTGTTGGGCAAGGAGCGATCGCAAGTATTCCCGCAGCACCTTCAACCAGCGAAGCTTGTATTCATATTTCTCACTGCCCACAGAGGAACCATTGGGGACATAAACATTCACAATACGGATGCCATCCACAACACCAGTGATTACCCGCTTCTGCTGATCTAACTCCTCCAGCAGGGGCAATTGATCAATTGCCCCTACACCCAGTACTGGTATGAACCCAGCGCTGACATCCTCCAGCGGCGAACGGCTGAGGATGGCTACGCCGTTATAAGCTTTCTGTCCTGATAAGTAGAGGTGATACTCCAGCTGCTCAAACGGCGATCGCGGAAAGTCTGCATCTACAACTTTGGTTTCTTGTAAACACAGGACATCAACCTGATTTTGGCGCAACCAATCGACTACATGCTCTGCTCGAGAGCGAATCGAGTTGACATTCCAACTGGCAATCTTCATGCCTAGACGCTACAATTCAAACCACCCGCTTTTTGGCTGAAGCGGTAGTTCTCGCGGTAGTCCACGGGGCAGTCAATCACGGCTGGTACATCCTGAGCCAGTGCAGTTTTGAGCGTAGGAATAAAGTCATCTGTAGATTCAATGCGGTAGCCTTTTAGCCCCATGCTTTCTGCTAATTTGACAAAATCAGGATTGCCAAAGTGGACAAAGGATGATTCGCCAAATTGGTTCTGCTGCTTCCATTCAATCAAGCCGTAGCCCCCATCATTAAAAATTAAGGTGACGAATGGTGTCCCTACCCGCAAAGCCGTCTCTAATTCCTGGCTATTCATCATAAATCCCCCATCCCCGGTTGCCGCCACGACTTTCCGTTCTGGGTAGACCAGTTTGGCGGCTAAAGCACCCGGAATCGCAATCCCCATCGCGGCAAAGCCGTTGGAAATTAGGCAGGTATTTGGGCGATCGCAGTGATAATGACGCGCAATCCACATCTTGTGCGCCCCCACGTCGGAAATGACAATATCTTCCGGCCCCATTACCTGCCGCAGGTCATAAATTAACTTCTGTGGCTTAATCGGAAATCCATCGTCTGCAGCGTATTGTTCGTAATCTGCCCGAATATTTTCCCTTAATCCCAGAGCGTAAGGGTCAGGAAGCCCGATCCTATCTGCCCTTCGCAAGATTTCGTCGAGGGAATCGGAAATATCGCCTACGACTTCGACGATGGGAATATAACTGCTATCAATCTCAGCTGGGTTTGCCCCAACATGAATAATCGGAATCTTCCCCTGAGGATTCCATCGTTTCGGGGAATATTCAATCAAGTCATAGCCAATGGCAATGACCAAATCCGTGTTGTCAAAGCCACAGTTGATATAATCTCGCTGCTGCAGTCCCACGCTCCACAAAGCTAAGGGATGAGTATACGGAATCACCCCTTTGCCCATGAACGTATTTGCTACTGGGATATTCAGCTTGGTGGCAAATTCGGTCACGGCTTCACTTGCATGGGCACGGATAACGCCATTCCCCACCATAATTAGGGGATTGGTCGCCTCGGAGATGGCGATAGCTGCTTCGGTAAGACTTCGGAAGGCGGCGTAGGTTTTTTGCAGGTTGTCCTTATTCAAAGGTTTGCCAAGGGCTGGCATGGCGGCAATGTTTTCCGGCAAATCAATGTGAACTGCTCCGGGTTTTTCACTCTGCGATCGCTTAAACGCCTTCCGCACAATTTCCGGTGTATTGCTGGGTCGAACAATCTGGGTGTTCCATTTCGTCACCGGCGCAAACATCGCGACCAAATCCAGATACTGGTGGGCTTCAATGTGCATCTGATCCGTTCCCACCTGTCCTGTAATTGCCACCAGGGGAGCGCCATCTAGGTTCGCATCAGCCACTCCAGTCATCAAGTTAGTAGCCCCTGGTCCCAATGTGGAAAGGCACACCCCCGCTTTCCCAGTCAAGCGACCATACACATCCGCCATGAACGCCGCGCCCTGCTCATGACGTGTGGTGATGAATTTAATCGAAGATTTTTTTAGCGCTTCGAGTACATCTAGATTTTCTTCCCCTGGTAGACCAAAGACATACTCCACACCTTCGTTTTCCAGGCAACTTACCAACAGTTCAGCTGTGTTCATACTTTATATATGTTCCCCAATTACTCCTTACTTCACCCACACTGTTTTAACATTGACGAACTCATGTATGCCCTGGATGCTCAATTCTCTACCATAACCTGACTTTTTTGTCCCCCCAAATGGCAGACGGGGATCGGATTTGACCATACCGTTAATAAATACGGCACCGGCTTCTATTTCCTCTATCAAGCGATCGCGCTCAAGTTCATTCGTTGTCCAGGCGCTTGCTCCCAGTCCAAAGGGAGTCGCATTTGCCACCCGGATTGCCGCATCAATATCCGCCACCCGAAATAACAGCGCTACTGGGCCAAAAAATTCTTCTATTTCAGTTTGGCTACCAGGTGGGATGTCGGTTAAAATGGTTGGCGGATAGAAATTCCCTGGACGATCTGATAATGGCTGTCCACCAGTCAGGACTCTTGCACCGCTCTTAACGCCTGCTTTGACTTGCTGGTCTAGTTCCTGCAATAGCTTTGGCGTTGCCATTGGTCCTAAGTCAGTGCCCGGTTCCATTGGATCGCCTACCACCAGAGCTTCAAATTTTTCCACCACCTGTTTTTCAAACTTCTGTGCGATCGCCTCCACCACAATGAAGCGTTTCGCCGCAATGCAAGATTGACCGTTATTCAACATTCGCGCTGCCGTGGCTGTTGCCACAGCTGCATCCAAATCGGCACTTTCTAAAACAATAAACGGGTCACTTCCCCCTAATTCCAGCACCGTTTTTTTAATTTGTTTTCCCGCAGCTTGAGCCAAACTCGCCCCAGCTGGCTCACTCCCTGTCAGTGTGGCTGCCTTGACTCGATCATCTGCCATTAGCGCCGCAACTTTATCTGCCCCTACCAACAAAGTTTGAAACACCCCTGATGGGAAGCCTGCGCTTTGAATAATCTCCTCAATCGCCAAAGCACACTGCGGCACATTCGAGGCATGTTTGAGCAGCCCCACATTCCCCGCCATCAGCGCTGGGGCGGCAAAGCGGAATACCTGCCAGAAGGGAAAATTCCACGGCATCACCGCCAAAATCGTACCAAGCGGTTGGTAGCGCACAAAGCTATAGCTAGCATCGGTTTGGGCTGGGACATCTGCCAAGAACTGGGCGGCATTTTCCGCGTAGTAGCGGCAGACACTGGCGCATTTCTCCACCTCTAGGATCGCACCCTTCAATGGTTTGCCCATTTCTAGGGTCATCAGCTTGCCAAATTTTTCCTGATTCCGCTCCAAAATCTCAGCGGTTACACAAAGCCACTGGGAGCGCTCTTGCATTGACGTCTTGCGGTACTGCTCAAAAGCATGTTCTGCGCGGTCTAGTTTTGCCTCAATTTCTGCATCTGTCAGCGGCTCAAACCTCTTAATCGTTTCCCCATTTGCGGGATTAATGCTGGCGATACCCATTGCCTGACCTCCCCCGTTTAAAAATAATTTGGGGTAGCTAGCTTCAACTCTAATTTCTGCCTAGCTGCCGCCAAAATCTTACTTTTTCACTACCAACGTATTTTCTATTCTACAAACAATTTTTTTTCTTCAGTATTTTCACTTAAAAAAAAATCACCCCTTTTAAAATCGCACTCCCATTTAATGTGTATAATATTCTTATCCACCCTTGCTTGCTCAGGCTGCATTTTTTTACCCTGTATCCCTTTTTACCAAAATCCTGCTACCAGTTTAATTTCAACCCATGCTATATTCTTAAAATATCGTTAAATTTAGCTAACGATTTGTCAGCTCTAACACTAATTTGGGCTATAAATTGGCATATGTTTAAAACATATTTACTTAAATAGGGCTCTATGTCTAGTTACTTTACGAACATTTCAAATTTTTTTAGTTGTCCGCTAAAATTCCAGTGATCTATATATCACTGCTAGCTCGTCCCCCGCTTTGCTCAACCAGAGCACGTACCATCAAATGAGTGGGTTAGCTATGAGCCAGTCCTTCGCGAGCGCCGTCATCGCCGCTTGGGGAATGCCTCAATCATTCTTATGGGGAGGATCTACCTCGCCGATTGACGACTTTCCCTCAAAGGAGTATGAACTTGGAACTTCTACTACTTAATAAAACCTGTCAACCATGTGTGAATAACCACCCACTAATTTTGGCGGTCGATGACGATGAAGACAACTTGCTGCTCCTGAGGGAAGTAATCGAGCCTATGGGTTGCTCATTGCTCAGCGCCACCCATGGTAAGGCAGCTCTCCTTTTGGCGCAAGATTGCCAGCCAGATCTGATCCTGTTGGATGTTATGTTGCCCGACTTTAATGGTATAGAAGTTGTCAAGCGCCTCAGGCACAATGCGCTAACTAAAACAATTCCAGTTGTTGCCCTAACTGCTCTGGCAAGAAGCGAAGACCGGGAGCGCCTTTTGTTGGCAGGCTGTAATGACTATATTAGCAAGCCCTATATGCTTGCTGACCTGGAAGAGGTTATTACTCGATATCTTAGTTTGACACCGTCTGTTGCTTAAATGCGGCAATTTAGGAGTAATCATGTACTTGAGGCGTGGTGGCTAAAATAGCGATCACACTGGTGCGGCTTGTCTGAAAATTTGAGTTTCCCAACAAATCGGTCACACTTGTACCAACGACTTCTTCAATCAGCGCCTTGAGTAGTGGTTGAAAAGCTTTGTGTATATTAACTCTTAATTCCTCTGCCGTCTCCTGTTTACCACTTGCCGCCAGAAACATTTCCAGTTGAGTAATCGGATTCTCGACTATAATTGTCAGCGTTTTATCGAGCAACTGGCAGGAGACTTTGTTAGGTTCATGTCCCAAGTGATTAAGGTATAAAACCTGAATCCGCTGCGAGAGGTTTTGTTCTAACTGCCCGTAAGTGGGTTTTGAGGTTTTGTCCTCCATATCTCTTAGTTATCATAAAAATAGGATATTATAACTAATCTGTTAAGAAGATAACAGATTTAGGTAAATGATAAAACCCTCCAAAGATATATATCATTAGGAGCGTGGATCTTCGATAGTCAGCTTACTCAGGGAATGCAGCCACTATGCCAGAAACACCGAGATAGTGGCAAATGGGACCAAAATCTTGACTATTTCAACGATTTTATCTAAAATAGCAAAATTAAGCAGTACCACAACTTGTTAGGTTTTCTTGCCCATGTGAACAAGAACCATCAACTAGAGTGGGTTAAGCAACGAGCCAATCCATTGCCAGCGCCGCTGTTGCCGCTTGGGGAATGCCTCGTCCAATCTTTAATGGAGCATACGCTCGAGCAAGGTTGAACGCCGAAGGCGGATATAGGATTTTCCCCGATCACGAGCATGAAATTAAAATCTTCCCCTAAGAGCGACCACCAGGACACTATCAGACGGCCTCTAGTTTTGGCGGTAGATGATAACGAGGATAACCTGCTGCTGTTGCTCCAGGTGCTTGGGCTGATGGACTGCTCATTTATCAGTTCTAAAGACGGTCATACAGCTGTACTGCTGGCACAAAATTATCAGCCTGATTTGATTCTGCTAGATATCATGCTGCCGGATTTGGACGGCGCACAAGTTGTTCATCGCCTCAAACAAGACCCTCAAACAATGAGGATTCCAATAATTGCTGTCACTGCTATGGCAAGAGTAGAAGACCGGCAGCGGATGCTGTCGGCAGGCTGCGATGACTACATTAAAAAGCCTTATATAATTGATGATTTGGAAACCACAATTCGTCGCTATGTCTGTTAAATATATTTTATTTAATCTTTTTTTGGTGTTGGCTGTTAGGTGTTGGGTGTTACAAGACCTAAGAACCAAGACCGACCTATTGGCATTTAGGGCGGATTGCGAAAGTTAGGGGTCTGGGCCAAGATAACAACAGTAGCTGTACGGCCTGTTTCTAATTTAGCATTGCTCAACAAATCGATCACGGCTACTCCAACCACTTCTTCAATCAGAGATTTTAGTTGTGGTTGAAGTGCCTCATCTAACTCTGAGCGTACTTGCTCAGCCAACTTCTCTTGACCACTATTAACTAGAAGTTGCTCCGGTTGCGTGATTGAATCCTCCAAAATGATGGCAATTTTTTCATCAAAAATCTGGCAAGTCACTTTACTTGGTTGATGCTCCAGCTGAGTGCGATATAAAGCTTGTATCCGCTGCGAGAGCGTTCGTTCTAGTTGCCCACGCGTAGGAAGAGATGCGTCCATAATTAATAAAAGTCGAAACAGAAATATCTATCATCAGATAGATGATAGATATAAACTGTATCAGTATGGTAAACCCCGAAAAAATAGTCCAAAAGAGAGATTTTTACCAGAGCGACTACGTAGTAGTCGTTACTGAAGTTCCTAAGGATAGAGCAAAATTTTGTAGGTTTCAGGGGTGGGAGCGATCGCGCGTTCCACAGCTGCGGCTAGATCTTGCAGAGGATAGCGATCGCTAATTAACGCCTCCACATCAATCCGCCGGTTGAAGACAATATCAGCTGCAAGACTCTGTAGCCGGTAGGAAGAACTGTAGCTGCCCATCAGGTCAATTTCTCGGCGATACAGAATATTCGGATTAATCGGAATTTCCACCTGATCGGGGAACTCAGCAAAAAAGAGAATCTTGCCGCCCTTGCGCGTACAGTCGAGAGCCTGAAAGAAAGCTTTCTCACTCGGGACTGCTAGCAAAGTGGTATCTACCCCCATGCCATTGGTGAGCGCTTGGACTTGGCGTTGTAAATCGGGATCGCGGGGGTCAAAAGCTGACGAAGCCCCCACGCCCAAGGCTTTCTCAATTCTGGAGGGGAGCAAGTCAGTTGCGATCGCTCTAGCACCGAAGAACTTCACCAGCATGATGAACATCAGCCCAATTGGTCCAGCACCAGTTACCAGAACTGTTTGACCGGGGGCAATCTGGGCTTTTTTAACCGCCTTAAGGCAGCAGTTAGTCGGCTCTACAAAACTAGCCTGTTCAAAACTCACTCCAGCGGGAATCGGAATTAGCCCTCCGTTGCGGACAATATGACCCGGAACTTTCACGTACTCGGCAAAACCGCCGCCGCTGGGAGTAAACCCAGCTGTTGTGGAAATGTTTTTGTAGACCTCACACATGGAAAAATTGTCGTTTAGACAGTAGCCACAACGCATACAGGGGATGTGGTGCATCACCGCAACCCGCTGCCCAACCTCAGCATCGGTTACTGCCTCTCCTACCGCTGCAATCACCCCAGCTGTTTCATGTCCAAATATTCGGGGTGGTTCATAGAGGGGATAACGAATCTTTTTGATATCCGACTGACACAAGCCCACCACTTGCACCTGTACCAGCACCTCATCCGGTTCAAGAGTTGGTACCGGCAATTCTTCATAACTCAGTTGATTGACGCCTCTAAATACTTGTGCTTTCATACTTGTTTTTTATTACTCAACGTTATATAGATTTAACACTAGCGACCTGCGTAAAGCTGATCAATTTTCCAAATTTTGCTGAGCGAGCCGAACCTTGCTGACAAATTCTGGTACTTGTCGGCTTACAGCGGTTTTTAGTCGGATAGTGTACACTTGAAATAGGCAAAGTTCTTGACT
>CAXUIG010000164.1:0-14922 GCA_964250845.1 uncultured bacterium
GTGTGGGGTATGGGGAGTGGGGAAAGCTGTATTCCCCACTCCCCTTGGGTACAAGCCCCTGGATTCATCCATGGAAACACCCCACACCCCACACCCTACACCCTACACCCAGCGCCGAAGGCGCACTGACCCCTGTTAGTCTGACTCTGAAGCCCCCTAATTAATTGAGCCGAGCTTTTCAGAGTCAACCCTACTTTTAGGACATCGAGCTATCTAACTTTTGGTAGATGCTTGAGGTGTCGTTGGATGTTCTGCTTGAAGCGACTCAGGTGTCGAGGTTTGCACAGATTGCTCGGCGAATTCTGTCCATTCCGTATGGAAGGAGCCCGGTTTATCGACACGCTCGTAGGTGTGGGCACCGAAGTAGTCGCGCTGGGCTTGAGTGAGGTTTTGCGGCAAGCGAGCGCTCCGGTAGCTATCAAAATAATCCAACGACGCACTAAACGCTGGCACTGCAATCCCCAATTTCGCTGCTGCCGCCAGGACTTCACGCCATGCTGTTTGCCGATCCAAAATTGTCTGCTTAAACTCAGGAGCCAACAGTAGGTTCGGCAGCGATGGATTTTGATCGAATGCCTGTTTGATCTTGTTCAAAAACCCAGCTCGAATGATGCAGCCTCCCTTCCAGATCCGGGCGATCTCACCCAGGTCGAGGTCATAGTGATAATTCTTCGAGGCTGTACCTAACAGCGCCATCCCCTGCGCGTAGGAGCAGATCTTTGAGCAGTAAAGGGCATCACGGATCATGTTGATGAAAGCTTGAGCATCTCCCTCATACTTCCCAGTCGGGCCGGTCAAAATCTCGGATGCTGCCACTCGCTCTTTCTTGAAGGAAGACATAATCCGGGCATTAACTGCTGCCGTCATCGTTGGAATACAGACACCCAGTTCCAAGGCACTCTGAACCGTCCAGCGCCCAGTTCCTTTCTGCCCAGCTGCGTCGAGAATGACATCGACCAAGGGCTGATTTGTCTCCGGGTCTTTGTACTTAAAGATATCCGCCGTAATCTCAATCAAAAAAGAATTGAGTTCGTCCGTAGTATTCCATTCGGTAAAAACTTCGTACAGTTGCTTGTCGTCAAGCCCCAAAGCGTTTTTGAGCAGGTCATACGCTTCAGCAATTAGCTGCATATCACCGTACTCAATGCCGTTGTGTACCATCTTGACGTAGTGACCCGCACCACCAGGGCCGATGTAGGTGACACAGGGGCCGTCATCAACCTGAGCCGCAATCTTCGTGAAAATTGGCGCCAAATACTCATAGGAGCTTTTCGTGCCTCCTGGCATCAGGCTAGGGCCATTTAGTGCTCCTTCTTCACCACCACTTACGCCCATACCGATAAACCTGAACCCAGATGGCTCTAGTTCGCGGGTGCGGCGAGCGGTGTCCTCAAACAGGGAGTTGCCACCGTCGATCAGGATGTCCCCCTCGTCCATTAGGGGTTTGAGCTGGTCAATTACGGCATCCACCGGCGCACCGGCTTTGACCATAATCAGCACTTTGCGGGGCCGCTCCAGGGAGTTGACAAAGTCTTCGATGCTATAGGCGGCTTTGACGTTCCTGCCCTCCGCTCGTTGGTGCATAAAGGCATCAGTTTTTTCGGGAGTACGATTGTATACGGCAACGGGAAACCCATTGCGCTCGACATTCAGCGCCAAGTTCTCGCCCATGACCGCTAAACCAATTACACCAAAGCTCTGTTGTGTCATAAAACTCTCTGCTAACTGTGCTGTTGGGTCGATTTTTTTTCAGGGTAGCCTGATCTCTTTGGGTTTTCCCGTCAAGAATAAATTAAGAGTTGTCAGGAGTACAACCGTCATTATGTAAACAGCGGATTGGTTTTATTTTGTATCTAAGTCAACAATCTCAAGCAAAATGTTTGGATTTAAGTCAACAATCTCAAGCAAAATGAAAGATATCTAGTCTAAGGAGTACCCACGATATGCTGGCATACGTCCTGGCGTTGGCGGTCGGTCTTGGTAGCCTGGCAATTTACATGGCGGCTTTCTTTTTTCCCGAAATCCACCGCAAGAGTGATTTTATCTGGAGTGGGTTGGGACTTTTCTACGCCCTGGTGTTATGGGTGTGTGCTGGACGCATCACTGGGGGTGTCCTGTTGGGTCAAGTAGCTAGTGTGGCTCTATTGGGTTGGTCAGTAACGCAAACCCTGCAGTTACGCCGGGAACTCACCCCACGCCTTTCTCAGACAGAGCTACCCAGTGCTGAAGAGGTCAAGAACACGGTTCAGGAGAAAGTGTCCAATTTGTCAATTCCTCAGCGCCTTTCCCAGCTGGGCGATCGCTTGAGCGGCACCCTCACCGGCGTCAAAAACCAAGCTCAGCAGAAGCTGAGTGCTTTTACCCAGCGTCAAAGTCAGTCGGGTTCCGCTGCCCCATCTGCGGCTCCCCCAGCTCCCGCGCTCCAACGGGATCAAAATCACCAAAAAGTCCAGATTATCGACAAACGTACCCCCATACCACAGGCAGCAGACATCGCTGCACCCAACTCCTCGCAACCTGACGAACTGGTACAAGCCTCTAGAGAATCGGTGGCAGAAGATGCGGAAATTGAGCCCGCCTTGACCGAGTCAGAAGCGATCGCACTAGCAGTCGAAACCACTTTGGCTGAAGACGCAGGGGTTGCTGAACTGGTTCGCCCCCATCCACCAGACCCCAAAATCGTAGAAGCTGCTATACGCGACGCTGAAGAAAAACATCAAAAAGCTTCACCGCCAGACACCGCTCCGACTGAAAATCCTTAAGACTTCAAGAGGAATCAAACCCACAAGCGCGGGCGACAGAGCAAAAAAAGGAGGTCTTGAGGCACCATTCGTTGAAGCTAAGGGGCATTTTCGCAGATAATGGTGAAAAGAAGACCCCACCATCGCAGCAACTATTTCTACTGTGACAGAACCAGGAAGCTACAAAGACACCATCAATCTGCTCAAGACAAGCTTTGATATGAGGGCGAACGCCATTAAGCGAGAACCCGAACTGCAAAAATTTTGGGCAGAAAACCAAATTTACGAAGGCCTGTCGCAGAACAATCCCGGTGAGTTATTTATTTTGCACGATGGGCCACCCTATGCAAACGGGGTGCTGCACATGGGGCACGCCCTGAATAAAATCCTCAAAGACATCATCAACCGCTTCCACATGCTCTTAGGGCGCAAGGTTCGTTATGTCCCTGGTTGGGACTGCCACGGCTTACCGATTGAGCTGAAAGTTTTGCAGAACATGAAGCCAGCGCAGCGCCAACAGCTCACGCCCCTGGAACTCCGTCGCCAAGCTAGAGACTTTGCCCTCAAGACGGTAGACGAACAGCGTCAAAGCTTCAAGCGCTACGGTGTTTGGGGTGACTGGGATCATCCTTATTTGACTTTGCAGCCGAGTTATGAAGCGGCACAGCTCGGGGTGTTTGGTCAGATGGTCTTGAAGGGATATATCTATCGCGGCCTCAAGCCGGTTCACTGGAGTCCTAGTTCTAAAACCGCTCTGGCTGAAGCGGAATTGGAGTATCCCGAAGGTCACACCTCGCGCAGTATCTATGCGGCCTTCCCTATGACCAGTTTGGCCGCCGCTGTTCAACCAGTGCTGGAACCATTTTTGCCGAATCTGGGTGTAGCAATCTGGACGACCACACCCTGGACTATCCCAGCTAATTTGGCAGTCAGCGTCAATCCAGCCCTCACATACGCTGTAGTGGACACCGGAGCGGATGAGAAATCAGCTGGGCAGAAATATTTAATAGTGGCAGTTGATTTGGTGGAGCGGTTATCCGCAATTCTGGGTAAGAACCTGACGGTAAAAGCAACAGTGTCTGGGAAGGCGCTGGAGCATTCTACCTATCGGCATCCTTTAGTTGACCGCTCAAGTCCGATTGTGATTGGCGGCGATTACGTCACCACTGAGTCTGGAACAGGGTTGGTACACACAGCTCCGGGTCACGGTCAGGAAGACTACCTTGTGGGTCAGCGCTACGGTCTGCCGCTGCTGTCACCAGTGGATGCAGATGGCTTATTTACAGAGGAGGCGGGGCAATTTGCGGGGTTGAATGTGCTGGGTGATGGCAATGAGGCAGTCATCCAAGCTTTGGCAGAGGTTGGGTCATTGCTGAAGGAGGAACCCTACGTCCACAAGTATCCCTACGATTGGCGCACGAAAAAGCCGACGATATACCGGGCAACGGAGCAGTGGTTTGCTTCGGTCGAGGGATTTAGGGAAGAGGCGCTGAGGGCGATCGCATCCGTTAACTGGATTCCAGCTCAAAGCGAAAACCGCATCACACCAATGGTATCGGAGCGTTCCGATTGGTGCATCTCCCGCCAGCGCAGCTGGGGTGTGCCGATTCCGGTTTTCTACGATGAAGAAACTGGTGAACCGCTGCTGACAGAAGAAACCATTGCGCACGTTCAGTCAATTGTGGCCCAAAACGGTTCCGATGTCTGGTGGGAAATGCCCGCGTCGGAGCTGTTGCCAGAACAATACCGCAACAATGGTCGGTCTTACCGCAAGGGAACTGACACGATGGATGTCTGGTTTGACTCTGGCTCTTCTTGGGCAGCTGTGCTGAAGCAGCGACCAGAGTTGCGCTACCCAGCTGATATGTACTTAGAAGGAACAGACCAGCACCGGGGCTACTTCCAGTCCAGTTTGCTCACAAGCGTCGCCACCAACGGCTGTGCACCCTACAAGACCGTCTTAACCAACGGCTTTACAGTTGACGAACAGGGTCGCAAGATGAGTAAATCTCTGGGCAATGGTATTGACCCAGTAGTGGTAATTGAGGGTGGCAAAAATCAAAAAGAGGAGCCGCCCTACGGAGCCGATGTCTTGCGCCTGTGGGTGTCATCGGTGGACTACTCCTCAGATGTCCCCATCAGCAAGAACATCCTTAAGCAAATGGGAGATGTCAGGAATAAGATTCGCAACACGGCTCGTTTCCTATTGGGCAATCTGCACGACTTTGCTCCCGATTCGGACTCGGTGCCGTATGAGCAGCTGCCGCAACTCGATCGCTATATGCTGCACCGGATGACGGAGGTGTTCAGGGAGATAACGGAGGCGATGAAGAGTTTCCAGTTCTTCCGCTTTTTCCAAACCGTGCAGAATTTCTGCGTTGTGGATCTATCTAACTTTTATCTGGATATAGCCAAGGACAGGCTCTATATCAGCGCCCCGGATGCCTTCCGGCGTCACAGTGTTCAGACAGTGCTGGCGATCGCAGTGGAAAATCTGGCGTCATCCATAGCTCCAGTCCTCTGCCATATGGCTGAGGATATCTGGCAACATCTCCCCTACCCGACACCCTACAAGTCTGTGTTTGAATCAGGCTGGGTGAAGTTAGAGTCAAAGTGGCACAACCCCGAACTGACAGCCTCGTGGCAACAGCTGCGGCAAATCCGCACGGAGGTTAACAAGGTGTTAGAGCAAGCAAGGGCAGAAAAAATGATTGGTTCTTCCCTCGAAGCCAAGGTGTTGCTCTACGTATCAGATCCTGAGTTACGTCCGCTGTTGCAAAGCTTAAATCCTAGCACCCAAAACCCAACAACCAACGGCGTAGACGAGCTCCGCTACCTGTTTATCGCCTCTCAGGTAGAACTACTGGAATCGCCTCAAGCTTTAGAAGGAGTGAAGTACAGCTTTAAGTCAGATGCTTTAGGAATTGGTGTTGTTGCAGCAGATGGGCAGAAGTGCGATCGCTGTTGGAACTATTCAGTTCATGTAGGAGAATCAATTGAGCATCCCTTGCTGTGCGAGCGCTGCATCCCGGCAATAGCCGCCTACACATGATGCGCTCCCCAACACCCAACACCCAGAAGGCTGATAGCTTGATTAAGATAGATTAAGCGAGTCAGATTTTGGGAGAAAGTCTCTGTCTTTACAAGTGATCACGGTTCCACCAACAACAGATAAAAAGCCAGCGGGGTTGATTTTGGCTTTACATGGCTGGGGTGCCAATGCTCAGAATCTGGCATCTGTAGTACCCCTGTTGAACTTACCCGATTACCAGTTCATGTTTCCCAATGCACCCTTCCCCCATCCCTATATGTCTGGGGGCAGGATGTGGTATGACCTGTCTGATAAGAACGCTTTTGGGCTACCAGAAAGTAGGAAAATTCTAACGGACTGGTTGAAGTCTCTAGAGAGTAGCACTGGGGTACCTTTGTCACGCACGATTTTAAGTGGATTTTCTCAAGGTGCAGCAATGACTCTGGATGTAGGGTTAAGCTTGCCGTTATCCGGCTTAATTGCCTTAAGTGGATATTTGCATCCAGTCTCTGAACCCGCCGGTGGTAGGTTTCCCCCGGTTTTGCTGCTGCATGGCTCTCAAGACTCGGTGGTGCCGCTGAGTGCAGCTCAGAAGGCGCGGGATACCTTAGTAGCTCTGGGAGTAGCGGTGCAGTACCAGGAATTTAACATGGGGCATGAAATTCGACCGGAAGTTTTAGCGCTAACCCGCAATTTCGTTTTAAGGGTAATGTCACAGGAAAATCAAAAAGTTTCTTAAATCAGCCTAGAATTATTCAATTTTTATACACCCAAGTACCCTGAACTGAGTAAGATAGATGGGGTTGCTGCACGCAAAGCGGCTCAAGTCCATGCTGTATACACCTGCCAATCACGGGAGGCGCGAGTGATAATGGAAACTTTGAGCATGTCCAAGCAGGATATTGCTGCTATGACCGCAGCAGAGGTGGCGGGAGTGGCTACACGTCTAGAGCAGGATAATTACACCAATGCTTTTGACGGGCTGAATGATTGGCACTTACTGCGAGCGATCGCGTTTCAGCGTCCAGAGTTAGTGGAACCCTATCTCCACCTCCTGGATCTGGAACCATACGATGAGTCCTAGATGCTTAGTGGCAGACGAGTTGTAATTGGTATAGGCGGCGGGATCGCCGCCTATAAAGTATGTGAGGTCGTTTCGACGCTGTTTAAAGCTGGGGCTCAAATTCGGGTGATTCTTACCCGTTCAGCCCAAGAATTTATCACGCCTTTGACGGTAGCAACGCTGTCCCGTCATCGGGCCTACACGGATGAACAATTCTGGCAACCGATACACCAGCGCCCTTTGCACATAGATCTGGGTGAATGGGCAGAGGTGCTGGCGATCGCTCCCCTCACTGCCAACACCCTGGCAAAGTTGAACCACGGCATGGCTGACAACCTGCTGACAAATACCGTGTTAGCCTCCACTTGTCCCGTGCTGTTGGCACCGGCAATGAATACGGATATGTGGGAGCAACTGGCTGTACAACGGAATTGGCAACAGCTATTGACAGATAGGAGATATCATGGTAATAGTCCAAGAGATGGATTGTTGGCTTGCGATCGCCTCGGTGCCGGTCGCATGGCAGAACCGACTGAAATTTTGAGGCAGATCGAATCGCTGTTGCACACCGGGGGCAAGCTAGACTTGCTGGGTAAGCGAGTGTTAATCAGTGCTGGGGGAACTAGGGAGCATATAGACCCAGTGCGCTTCATTGGCAACCCATCTACCGGCAAAATGGGACTGGCTTTAGCTCAAGCAGCGCTCCACCGAGGGGCAGTGGTGACACTGGTTCACACACCAGCCAGCTGGGATGTACCGCTAGGGGTGAGAGCGATTCCAGTTGTGAGTGCAGAAGCTATGCGACAGGCAATGTTGGAGTGTTTCCCCCATGCCGATTTGATCGTGATGTCAGCAGCTGTGGCGGATGTGAAGCCAGCAGATTACAGTGAAGAGAAGTTGCCCAAGCGATCGCTCCCCAGCAGTCTCCCCCTGGAACCAGTACCGGACATTTTAGCTGAATTGGGATGCCTCAAGCAACCCCATCAACGCCTGATTGGGTTTGCCGCCCAGACGGGGGATATTGTCACACCTGCACTGAAGAAATTGCAGGAAAAGAAATTAGATGCGATCGTGGCTAATCCGATTGATCAACCAGATGCCGGTTTTGGCAGCGACAACAATCGAGCCATTTTTCTGGATACTCAAGGACTGAAGCTAGAGATTTCATCTTGCAGCAAGTTTGAGCTGGCGCACTATATTTTTGACACTTTAGCGGTTAAACATAACCAGTTTTGAGCACAGAAAGTGACATCCCCAGCTTATGTCTAAGGGAGGTTTGGCTACGTGAAATCAGACCTGATAATGATTCAAAAGATGCTAATGACTGGAGCTGAGAAACCCTGTTAGCAAGATGTCAACCATTTAAGAACCAATATGGAATACCTGTACTTCCTGGCGAATGCCAGCCTTACCCTGCGGCTAGTGCAGTACCTACACGCAATGCCCCACCTGCCCGTTAAATTTATGTCGGTGATTCATCTCCTTGATGGCTGGGTGGTCAAGGTCAAAATGAACTCGACCCTCAATCCCCAGGAGTCGGGAGACTTCCGGGCTTTTTTAAATGAATTGGGAATTCCCTTGGAACCGCCAAGGCGCGTAAATATGGCTCTCAAGAGTTTGGAAGCCGGAGAGTCCCCCATTGATGTAATGCGTTGCTACCAAGTCATTGTGGTTTCTCACGGTAGTCCAGAGTGCAGCGAGATCGAAGCTTTTCGCCACCAGTTAACGCAGGGATTAGGATATTGCCCAGAAACCCTGGCTTGAGAGTAAGGATACACACCAACCTTCACCCCTGCGGTGCCACAATTAACGCCTCTGCCGCCTCACATTCCAATCCTTGAGAGAACAAGTATCTGTGTATCTGTATTTGGTTTTGGGTTGGCTAAACGGCCAGAAGAGCTTCTGGGTTAAGGTAAGGTTAGTCTTAACTCCCAGGGAATCGGGTAGGCGATCGCATTTGTAGTAAGTCCCATGGAGCATGTCCCAAAGCTTTAGATTTGCTCCATAGTTCCTGCGGTTGTAGCGGCTAGCGTGGTGCCAAGCATGATCCTTAGGTAGGATCAGGAAAACCGACAGCCAGCGATAGAGCCAAGAGCTTGGTGTGGGAGAGAAGGCGCTGTGACGCCAAAGACTCATCGTCGAGGAGAGGCTGACGCCCGCAACGTACCAAATCGGATCTCGGAGCAGGTAGATGAACAGAGCGTGAACCCACGGGTAGACAGTCAAGAAGGTTGACCACAAGGTTTCCCGGGAAGTTGCTATAACGTCCATTTCGGTAATGGTATGATGCACCTGGTGGACGCGCCAGAACCACCGCGTATGTAAGAGACGATGATTCCAGTAAAACAGATAATCCACAAACACGAAGCTGAGGCAGAAAGCCGCGACTGGAGGCACATCCCAGCTCTGGCGATGGGATGGTAAGAAATAGTGGTAGAGCTGGTAGAGCACTGCAGTCTTAAAGACGGGGATGAGAACGACCTGAAAAAATAGATTAACAATATCCAGAATCCAGTCCTCGTAGCTCCTTGCCATCAGAGCGGCGAGCCTGCCTTTATTAGTCGCAATCAGCACCATCAAAATGACGAATACGAATACCTCTAAAAGTAGTTGCATATCTACTAAGAGGGTGTGAAGTTTCCCAGTTGTGTACGACACCATAACCTAGTTTGGTACTTTTAGCTCTATCTATAAAATGAGCTGTTCTCAAAGCTTATCTACCGATCGCAACTTTGAAAATCGGTAAAAATCAGAGGAAAATCAGCTAACAAGTTATAGAAAAGTCATAAGTACAAAAGAGCGAAAGGCAACCGTTCTCAGGATCACAGTTTCACCCCAAAGTTTTAGCCTGGTCGAAAGAAGACGCGAAGAAAGGAGGGATTGGCTATCAAACGGTGATCAATGAAGTATTGTTGAAGCAAATTCACACCCCAGCGAATTTAACATTAGTTTCGCTATGTTTAATTTATCTAGTCCGCGCAGAGCGCAGCTTTCAGTTCGTCTGGAGGGGTACGGTGTCAACAGGAATAGACGGGATTGATCAGCGCTTAGCTCATCTACTGGAAGAGCGTGATGTTGTTGAGGAGGACGAAATCATTCCCCCTGAAGAGTTAGAGGAGAGCGAAGCGGCTTGGCAGGATTACCTCGCTGGGCGCGATCCAGGGGTATAAACATTCAGATTGCAAGGTGCAAGATCTGAGTTCCTCATTCTGATAAACTATGCCTCATGCCGCTCCAATAGGTAGAAACTACCCAATTCGGCTGCTAATAAAACACTGGCGATAGAGTTATCGTTCGGTGGTTGCCCATCACCTACAAATTAAGTTTTGTAATGATTCAAATTTTTTCTTGTTTGTGTGTATATAAATATAAGGAGAAGTGGGAATGGATGTAAGCTTAGTCACGTCCAACATCCTGAGTCCCCCAGTCCTGTTTTTCTTTCTGGGAATGTTGGCTGTTTTTCTGAAGTCGGATTTGGAAATTCCTCAGCCTTTACCAAAACTATTCTCTCTTTATCTTCTATTTGCGATCGGGTTCAAGGGAGGCAGGGAGCTTGTCAAGAGTGGAGTCGGTCAAGAAGTCGTACTTACTCTCTTGGCAGCTGTGATCATGGCTTGTGTTGTACCTATCTACACATTTTTCATTCTCAAACTAAAACTCGACTTATATAATGCGGCAGCGATCGCCGCCACCTATGGTTCCATCAGTGCCGTCACCTTCATTACTGCTGGTTCTTTCCTGGATGAACTTGGCATTGAATTTAGTGGATACATGGTAGCAGCTCTTGCTTTGATGGAATCCCCAGCAATTATTGTCGGCTTGCTTTTGGTGAAAATATTTGCCAACAACAAGGAAGATGGCGACTTTTCTTGGTCTGAAGTGCTACAAGAAGCTTTCCTCAACAGTTCCGTTTTTCTCTTGGTTGGGAGCCTCATCATTGGTGTATTATCAGGAGAAAAAGGCTGGAAGGTGGAACAACCATTTACAGAAGGAATATTTTATGGAGTCCTGACTTTCTTTTTGTTAGATATGGGACTAGTAGCTGCCGGAAGAATTAAAGATCTTGGTAAAACAGGTTCATTCTTAATCACATTTTCTATCTTGACACCGATAGTTAATGCAGCCATAGGGATACTTTTAGCAAAACTGATCGGGATGCAGCAAGGGAATGCACTGTTGTTTTCAGTCTTGTGTGCCAGTGCCTCTTATATAGCAGTTCCTGCCGCCATGAGGTTGACAGTTCCTGAAGCCAATCCAAGTCTCTACGTTACTGCCGCTTTAGCACTGACGTTTCCCTTCAATATCATTGTAGGCATTCCTCTATACCTGTACTGTATCGATCTGCTATGGAAATGACATTATGCACGCAGTAAAAAGAATAGAAGTCTTCGTCGATTCAGTAGAAATGACAAAAATTTTAGCAGGCTTAGATAAGGCAGGTGTGCCTAGACACACGGTGATTCGAAATGTAGTTGGCAGAAGTCCAGGAGCAGACGCAACACAGCTTGATAATGTTTACGTGATAGCCTTCTGTCTTCCAGAGCAAGTAAAACCCGTCGTAGAAAACATTAGCCCCATCCTTAATAAGTTTGGGGGTGCGTGTTACATTTCTGATGCAATGGAGATCAGCTCGGTCAGATATGTTGCATCCCTTTAAAATGTGTCCCTTCCTAATCGCTTGCCTTACAAGGAAATAGTTATGAGCCGGATGAATGGATTTATGAGTCGGCGGCAACTCTTAAAGTTAGCAGGAGTTGGCGGAGTTGGTATTGCTGCTACTACCGCAAGTAGCGTACTTTGGAACGCTCAGCCAGCGCAAGCTGCGGTTGCACAACCAGACGTTGAGCTTGTTAATCCGGACGCAGCATTGGAAAGATTGCTGGATGGGAATAAACGATTTGTGCAGCAAAAGTTTGAGAACCCCCACCGCTCGCAGGCACGTTTGCAAGAAGTTGCCACAGAGCAGCATCCGTTTGCCACCCTGCTGAGTTGTGCCGATTCGCGCGTAGCAGCAGAAATTGTCTTTGACCAGGGAATTGGGGATTTATTTGACGTTCGCATCGCTGGGAATATCGTCACCCCTGAGGTACTCGGTAGCCTTGAATACGCCGCCACAATCTTGGGTACTCCCCTAATTATGGTGCTAGGTCATGAAAGATGTGGCGCAGTCACAGCAGCGGTAAAAGGCGAGTCACTCCCTGGTCAAATTAGCACTTTCGCTAAGGCGATCAAACCAGCGATGGCTGAGGTAAAGGCTGAGGGAAAAGGCGAATTGAGTGATCTGGTCGAACAGGTAGTTTTAGCAAATATCGAATATCAACTTAAAAAGCTGAAGCAAAATTCGGATCTTCTGACTCAACTGGTACGGTCAGGCAAACTTAAAATTATTGGGGGACGGTACGATTTGAATACAGGAGAAGTATCTATCCTAACTTGATATCCAGCAATTCTCATTATGGAACGAGACTAGTGGGTTTTAGCGATTTACCAGTTTGTAAATAATTGTCAAAGCCTTTTTGTGTAAGGGTTTCAAAGACCCCATTTTTTTAAATGAGAATTGCTGCCACACAGACCTCTCCAGATCTGAGCTGCCCTAGCTCAGATGCCAAAGCCAAAAATCTGTACAATGATACCCAGTCGATTGTACAGGCATTAGGGATTTCTACTTTGAAATAGAGTCTCAACCGAATACCACGCTCGTTAATTAAACATAGCAATTAGGTATACTCTGGAACTATGACTTTAATAGCCATAGCGAAGAGAGCAACTGTTGGTTCAATTTAGGGGATTGGCGTTAAAACTCTCTTGGTCTTGTTTCCTGGATAACATAGTTTTTGTACAAGCGATCGCCGATTGCACGCCGCACGGTACTGATAAATTCAGGCCCCTTTATGATACTTGGATCAATCCCAAGTCTGTGTGTTTGTGGTGTCTTCTGACTCTGCCCTCGACCTTCAAGGCGGAGTAGCGAGATTCATCCATCACCCTTCTTGCTCTTTCGGCAATAAGGGTTGAAGCTGGTTTAGTAGATTGGGAAGATTCGTTGTCACCACTTCCCAAACTCGTCTGGCATCCACGCGATCATAGTCGTGGATCAGCTTGCCCTGGCATTCCTGCCATATTTCGCCAGGGAACATCAGGATGGCGCTCGCGGAACTCTGGTGACAGACGCTTCACTGCCTCACCCAAAACGATCAATTCATACAATACCGCTAATTGAGTTCGCACATCTGCCTGAAACGCTTGCTCATCCATTCCGGCTGTCAATTGCAAAATCGTTTCAGCAAATCGGGCAATATCAAGCAGGCAGGCTTTGTCCCGTTCCATCATAAATCACAATGGCTGTCTTCAGAATCTCCTGGCGGCGAATCCAGTTAGGGCTATTTTTGATCGTGGGCTTCTCGATTAAATCGACTGAGCGGGTAAATAGCTCGCAAAGCTGGTCTTGAATCTCCACCAGATCGAACAGGCTAATTTTTGCATCGGGCACAAACGTCACCAACACATCAACATCGCTATCAGAGCGAAAGTCATCTCGCAGCACAGAGCCGAATAGAGCCAATTCAATAATTTGATGTTGCTGGCTGAAATTCGCGATTGCTTCGAGTGAAATGTGGAGGCGATCGTACAGTAGCTGGTTCATGGCTCGTTTTCCTCAGTAGCAGGCGCAAGCCTTCAGCACGTTTTTTATGTAGATCATATTTCTGGATGAGACGATTTGCCAGATCGAAAGCAAAACCATTGAAAGTTGGCGAGAAACTCTGCTGATCCTCGTAAATCGGTGAATAACTCTGCACTGTGGCATCAAAGGCAACGTTAGTGATGAAACCACAATGCTCACAAAACCCTAAAACCACATCACCGCAGGGGAATTCCAGAGCTGACTGCAGCGTTGGCATCATCAGGCAACTGTGAACTGGAACTTTTTTTGGGCCATATGCATGGTACTAAGGCAGTTGCCGACATCACTCAGCGTCCTTGTACCTATCTCCCGCCTGGCATTAATGCTGTAAAGTTTAATCCCTATCCACTCCCCCCTCATCGAAGTATTGATGTTTGCTATATAGGGCGTCGCTCACCTGTGACCCATAAAGCTTTACTGGCTCTTGCAGATGGGGGACAAATTTTTTATTACTATGATACGCCCAAAAATTTTTCTGTCTACGATCCGAAGGAACGCTATGGGATTTGCTCCCCCAGCTCAAGAGCAGCCTTCTTTACTGTTCCTTCTGCAGGATTTCCGACCACGTGGCGATAACGCTCTCGGCCTCTCTTTGCAGAGAGTACTGTAAGGCTATATCGCGACTGGTTTTACTAATCGTTTACCATTTGCCAATTTCTTCGGCAAAAGATTGTGTGATTGTCTCTATGCTGGAACTGTAACAATTTCAAATTTTGGGAATCAACCCTCTAGAGTAGAGATATTCTAATACTTTTTCAACGCACTGCTCTACGGTTTGCTGGTGAGGTTTGAGAGTCACCTCTGGGTTTAAAGGAGCTTCATAAGGGGAGGATATTCCTGTGAAATCAGGTATTTCTCCAGATAAAGCCTTTTTGTACAACCCTTTTGGATCCCTCTCTATACAAACTTCCAAGGGACAATCAACATAAATCTCTATAAAGTTTGGCAAATAAAGCTTGAGTTTTTCACGGGTGTCTTGGTAAGGAGAAATCATAGCCACGACTACACTGACACCATGCTTGCTCAACAAACCACAGACAAACCCAACTCTTGAAACATTAGTATTTCTGTCTTCGCGAGAAAAACCTAAATCCTTGGAAAGGTTCGTCCGTATGATATCACCATCTAGACGCTCACAAGGAATTGATAACTTATCTAAAGCTCTAGCAAGTTTTATTGCTAGTGTTGACTTGCCTGCTCCTGACAATCCAGTCAACCAGCATGTGAAACCTAACGAGTTAAAGCTACTCATCGTTATTTCTCTGATTGAATTGAATTCATTTTACTGCTTTATGCAAATGCTAAGCCCAATCTACACTATTGATACGACAGCTGCTCCAAAATTTTGCCATTTCTACCACGACGATTCATCACTCATATGGGGTCCCCCCCTACACCCCACACC
>CAXUIG010000165.1:0-14664 GCA_964250845.1 uncultured bacterium
TCACCGCTCTTACCTAGATCACGTTCTGGCTTTCCTGTCAATGCGTAAGTCCTAGGAGTCTATTTATCTCAAAACTGGAGAAAAATTATTTGTTGCTGTTGTCAAGGTTATGATAGATATCGCTGTTTTCGTGATTAAATAACATCAACCAAAACCAGAAAAAAAATCATGGAAGACTCGGATTCGTCAAACCATAAAAAAAAACTAGATAGACAATTACAGATGGACACATTGGCCCCAGCTCGAACGGGTGATTCGACTGCTTCGGGTCAAGCACCAGGTCAAGCTAGACCTGTTAAGCTCAACGAAGAGCGCAAGCGCCGACGCAGGCTGATTATTTTGGCTATTGTATTAGTTGTGGGCGCAATCTTGGCCTACCGTTGGTGGCGGTATGCTTGCACTCATGAGAGCACTAATGATGCCTATGTTACTGGTCGCCAATACCAGCTCAACTCTCGGATTAATGATACTGTGATCAAAGTTCTGGTAAATGATAACCAGGTTGTGCACCAAGGTCAACTGTTGGTGCAGCTCGACCCGCGTGACTTCCAGACTCAAGTGCTGCAGGCGAAAGCGAGCCTAGAAGCTGCAGTCCGTCAGGCTAGAGCGGCCGAAGCGAATATTGGCGTACCGTCATATCAAGCTCTAGGCCAGACAACTCAGGCTCGAGGGAACATCACAGCAGCAATTGCCAGCGTAGCCAATGCCCAAGCAGCAGTTATAGCAGCGACTGCAAATGCTACATCAGCTAATGCGCAGCTATTTCAAACGGAGGCAGACCTGAAGAAGGCCACCGCAGACTATCAGCGCTACACATTTCTCACCCAACAGGGGGTCGCCCCTCCTCAGCAACTGGATGCTTATAAAGCAACGTATGAGGAGGACTTAGCCAAGCGAAAATCAGCGATTGAGAGCGTCCGGCAAACCAAAGCCCAACTAACCCAAGCCCAAAAACAGGTGGATAATGCCCAGGGCCAACTCCTGACCGCCAAAGGCGGGTTGCAAACAGTTCAGGGGACGGCTCAGCAAACAAAAGTGAACAAGAATCAGTACGAAGCCGCTATGGCCGCGGTCGCCCAGGCAGAGGCCAACCTCAAATACAATCAACTGCAGTTATCCTATACCAATGTCACTTCCCCCACTAATGGACGAGTGGGTAACGCCGAAAGTGTAGTAGAAGGACAACGAGTCCAACCGGGACAAGCTTTGATCTCAATTCAGCAGCCAGACCCCTGGATCGTAGCCAACTTCAAAGAAACACAGCTCGAATGGATGCGGCCAGGCCAATACGTGGAAATTAGGATAGATGCCTTCCCTCACGAGCGCTTTTGGGGAGTTATAAATAGCATTGCACCGGCTTCAGGATCTGCGACTGCACTCTTACCTCCGGATAATGCCACAGGCAACTTCACTAAAATTGTCCAACGGGTTCCCGTCAAGATCCTGTTCGACCCCCGGAGTATTAGGGGGTACGAAGCACTGATTGTACCTGGCATGTCAACTGAAGTTACTGTAGTGCATCCCTAGAGATAGCAACAAGATTTCCATGGATCTGATCATAGCCTTGCTAGCGATTGTTGGGGGTATAGTAGCTATCATTGCCCTCGAAATAGCCCTTGACTATGCCTGGTTTCTAGTTCAAAGGGGATGGAACCACAAAGAGGCGGGTCGCCATGACAAAGCGTCGCTCGACTTCCACCGTGCTGTCGAACTGAACCCTAAGTACAAATGGGCCGTCGCTAGCCTTGGATTCCACCATCACCTGATGGAACGCCACGACGAAGCTCTGGCTGACCTTAACCGCGCCCTCGAACTCGACCCCAACTGCGACTGGTGCCTTGCCCAGCGGGGCGAAACCTATCGACTGATGCGGCGCTACGATCAAGCTCTAGCTGACTTTAACAGTGCTATCGAACTGAACCCACTGAACAAATGGGCGATCGCTAGCCGTGGCCACCTCCACCGCCTGTTGGGGCGCTACGAGCAAGCTATTGCTGACTTTAACCGCGCCCTAGAACTAGACCCTAACTGCCCTTGGTGCTTTGCCAATCGGGGTGAAACCTACAAAGAAATGCAGCTAGACAACGCAGCTATTGCTGACTTCAACCGCGCCCTCAAACTAGACCCAAATTACGAATGGGCGATCGCCAACCGGGGCGAAACCTACCTGCTTCTTCAGCGCTACGATAAAGCTCTGGCTGATTTGAACCGCGCCATCGACCTGGACTCCAAATCCGCCCGGGCTCTTGGCAACCGGGGCGAAACCTACCGGATGATGCAGCGTTATGACGAAGCTCTAGCTGATTTGAACCGCGCCATCGACCTGGACTCCAAATCCGTCCGGGCTCTTGGCAACCGGGGCGAAACCTACCGGATGATGCAGCGCTATGACGAAGCTCTGGCTGACTTTAACCGCGCTATTAAGCTCTTGCCCAACCATGACTGGCTGCTTCACCATCGAAATCTGGTCTACCAAGCCCTAGACCATAAAGACTTGCACTTATAGGTAACCGGAATGACCACAGTTAAGTCGTTACAGCTACCAAAGCATGCTCCCCAAGCGACTCCATCACTTGCTGCTCCAACACCAGAGCATGTCTCCCCTGCAAGAACCTTGCTTGGCGTTGTGATGTGCGTGATGGGTTCGGTTGTGAGTACATTGGATCTGCAAATGACCAACCCCGGCCTCAGTCAGCAGATTGAAGGCTCTTTGGGGTTCACATCCGATGAAGCTACTTGGATCACAGTAGCCTATACCAGTGCGGAACTGATCGTCATTCCCCTAGGGGGTTGGCTGACCGATGCCTTCTCGCGTCGCCGATATCTATCGCTCAGTATGGCCATATTTGTTGGCTTTTCTCTAGCTTGTGCTCATGCCTGGGATTTACACTCACTAATTGTGTTTCGGACGTTTCTGGGTTTAGTCTCAGGAACGTTTACTTACTCAGCGTTCAATATGGTGCTGACGCAGTTGCCCAGAGCCAAGCAACCCATAGGTTTTATCATGATTCTGATTACAGTTGGCTTACCTGTTCCCATTGGTAGTTTCTTGGCTGGATGGATAGACGAGCACCTTGGCTGGCAATGCATCTATTACTTGAACATGATCTTGGGACTGCTGGTGATGGCTGGGATCAGGCATTGGATTGACCCCCAACCCATGCGCTTGTATAAGCTCTTCCAAGTAGATTGGTTAGGCACTATAGTGCTGGCAATTAGTATGATCTGCTTGGTAACGGCTCTAGAACGGGGTAACACAGAAAACTGGTTTGACTCAGAGTTTATTGTGCTCTTAAGTCTGATATCGGTTTGGTCTTTTGCTATTTTTTGCTGGATTGAACTAAATCAGCCTCGGCCCCTGATTGACTTACGAATACTTGGGCAACGCAATTTTGCCTTTGGCAATATTTTGAGTGCGACATTTGGCATCTTCCTTGGTTACACTTCTACGATGGCGCAATATTTAGGTCAGATCCAAGGCTATAACCCCGTGCAAATTAGTTCGGCTCTGATTTGGGGATCTCTTGTCAACCCGCTGGTAGGCAAAATTATAGAACGCATTGAAACTCGCCTAGTCTTAGGCGTCGGTACCAGTATATTTGCTATCAGTTGTTTCATGAATTCGACCCTCGACTACGATGTCGCGC
Source organism: uncultured bacterium (assembly GCA_964250845.1). Classification (GTDB taxonomy): domain Bacteria; phylum Cyanobacteriota; class Cyanobacteriia; order Cyanobacteriales; family Chroococcidiopsidaceae; genus CAXUIG01. Next base: position 3,648 of record CAXUIG010000165.1, read on the forward strand.
GTGACCAGTTTATTGGGTCTCAACTTGTTAGAGCACTGGTACAGGCTATGACAGGTGCGGCTATATCTTATGTAGCTACAGAAAACATCAAAAAAGAGCAAGCTAACGATGCCTCAGCAATCTATAACCTGATCCGGAGTATCGCGGGAACTATGGCAGGTGCAGGTATAGGCACCTTGATCACAAAACGCGATCAATATCACTCTAACATAATTGTTGATACTGTATCAATTTACAATCACCCGACTCAGGCTCGGATGCAACAGCTGGGCGAGTTTTTTACCAGCAAGTTGGGTGACCCTCATGCAGCTCAATCTCAGGCTGTGCAGTCTATCGCGCAAACTGTACGTCAGCAAGCTTACATTATAGCCTACGGCGACGCTTTTTATTTCATTGGCATGGCAGCAATCCTGGGTGCTATTTTTTCCATACCCTTCTTAACAAAGATCAAAAAGCCTGGTGATATTGCCAAATGAACCGAGGGCTGAATTCAAAAGCTTATGGTAACAGTGCCAGCTATAATCCACGCCTAGAGCTACTACTGTCCCTTTTACCGAAAGCCATTGATTCCAGAAAGTTCTTCAGAACGTTGGTTCTATTTCTTGGCGACATAACTCCACATTTTATCCAGCTGAGACTCTAGGCTATCCCAGGACTTGCCGCATCTAGTTTCTAAAGAACAACTTTGTGCTCGTGTGCTCGTTCCCAGGTTCTACCTGGGAATGCCGGTTCGAGGCTCTGCCTCGTCTACGATTGAAGGTGATAGACCTGATCGCGATCGCAAGTGATGGTTTCTGCTATTGAGCCAGAGCCACAAGACGGCAGTTCCCAGGCAGAACCTAGGAACTAGGATTTTTAGGAGTGCTGGCTAGATGCGGCAAGCCCTGTAGGCTATCCTGGTCTTAAGGTACTTCTGATAAATGCTATTTCTGGAAGTAAATATTAGCACATCAGCAGCTCTACAATACCTCCCATGAGGGTATGATTTTCGTGGTGATGATTCGATTAATGCTGCGTCGCCCCTGCAATAATCTTCGAGCAAGAAAGGTCAAGCAGGCTTAATGTTTTATTTATAAACCGTTTCTAACAGTTTGAGGTAAACTATGCCGTTCCGTGTCAATGTTGGTCCTCCAGTACTAACCATTAATCAAGGCAGTACATTCATGGTGACGGAACAAGATGGACAAATCACAACCAATGGTGAACTTGGTGTCTTTGCAGACGACACTCGGTTTGTCAGCTACTACGCAATTTTCGCCAATGGTGAACCGTGGACGCGACTCAGTTCCACCACGACTGCTTATTACGCTGCCCGCATTTATTTGACCAATCCCTCCATTGAAACCGAAGATGGGGCGATCGCAGCCGGGACATTAGGATTCGTGCTCAGTCGCGTTGCTGGCGATGGTGTCCACGAAGACCTCGATATTACAAACTATGGGCTAACGCCAGTTAAATTTAACCTGGAAATTGTACTGCGATCAGACTTTGCCGACATCTTTGAAGTCAAAGCGCATCACTTTGTCCGCCGTGGCAATATTGTAACCGGGTGGAATGAGCGCGATCGCACGTTGCAGACCGTTTATACAAACCACGATTTTCGTCGCAGCTTTGTGTACCAAGTGGAAAACGCTGACTCACCGCCGCAAGTCGCGAATGGTCGAATCACTTTCTTAATAGAATTAGCCGCAGGTGCGACGTGGCATTCATGCGGTTACTACATCCTAGAAACAGGCTCCGATTCTCTCAACATGGGGCTCGAGCCGCATCGGGTTCGCACACCATCTACGCACTGCTATGAGCCTCCAGCCGAAATTGAAGCCTTACAGCAACAGTGGTTTGAAGGCGCAACTCAAATCACAACCGCTCAAGAAGAAATTTACCGACTGTATCAACAATCGATCGAAGATATGGGGGCGCTGCGCCTGTATGACCACGACTTTGCAACAGATATTTGGTTACCTGCCGCAGGCGTTCCCTGGTTCGTCACAATCTTCGGACGTGACAGCTTGATTGTGAGTTTGCAAAACATGTTAGTTCGTCCGAGCTTTGCACTGGGTGCATTAAAGAAACTTGCTGACCTGCAAGCCACTGAACACGATGATTGGCGTGATGCTCAACCCGGTAAAATCCCGCACGAGCTGAGAAACGGCGAACTTGCTTATTTTAATCGCATCCCGCACACGCCCTACTATGGAACCGCCGATGCCACCCCGTTATACTTGATCGTGCTGCATGAGACGTGGAAGTGGACCGGTGATGAGTCTCTCCTCCACAAGTACCGGGAGGTCGCACTTCGGTGTCTGGATTGGATTGACCAATCTGGCGATTTCGATGGCGATGGCTTTCAAGAGTACAAAACTCGTTCTTCGGAAGGGATTGAAAACCAAGGCTGGAAAGACTCAGGTGATGCGATCGTCTATCCCGATGGCGCTCAGGTCAAAGCACCCACGGCACTTTGCGAGTTGCAGGGCTATGTGTTCGACGCTTGGCTGCGGATGGCAGAAGTCTTTACCGTGCTTGGTGAACCAGAACGGGTGGTTAGCCTCAGGCAGAAAGCCGCCGACCTGCGGCATCGCTTTGAGCAATCATTCTGGTGTGAGGAGCTTGGCTACTATGCTTTTGCCTTGGATGCACAGAAGCAGCCAGTTCGCACAATCGCCTCGAACGTTGGACATTGTCTATGGAGCGGCATTGTCAGCCCTGATCGAGCCCAGCGCGTTGTTCAGAAGTTAATGGCACCGGAGATGTGGAGCGGCTGGGGCATCCGGACGCTATCGGCAAATCACCCTAGCTTCAATCCTTACTCCTACCACTTAGGATCAGTTTGGCCGCACGACAACGGCATGATTGCTTTAGGATGCAAGCGGTACGGATTTAGCCAGGAAGCCGCCCACATCGCCCGTGGCATTTCTGGAGCGGCGAGCTATTTCGAGAATTACCGCTTGCCTGAAGTTTATGCAGGCATACAGATGCAAAAAGGAGCCTTTCCGATTCAGTACGCTCAGGCAAATGTGCCTCAAGCTTGGGCGGCGGGATCGATTTTTCATTTGTTGCAAGCCATCCTAGGACTCCAAGCCGATGCACCCAACCACCAACTTTTCATTGATCCAGAGCTTCCTGAATGGCTACCTGACATTACGCTGCACCAACTCACGATCGGCAAGGCAACGCTTGACTTACGGTTCTGGCGCAAAGGCGAACAAACGCACTGGGATGCCGACGTAAAAACCGGGAACATCGAGATTCACAAAAAATCATGGCAGTCCATACGCACGGTAGATTAAGGCGATCAAATGAGAGGTCATTTATAAAGAAAATCTGGTCCCCCCAACCCCCCTTAACCAGGGGGCTAAGACCATGACAGTCAGTTTGGCTTGATCTCACGCTTCTTGATAAACAAGTTGTTGATATAAATCCTGCTCCAAGGTTAATTCACAAGTTTCGTGTGTTGTCAATAGTAATTTAGATGCGGCAAGCCCTGGCTGCCTAACTGATTCCCTCTCCAAAGAAAGCTGGAGAGATGGGAAAGAAAAAGGTAAACTATTTGTGAAGATTGGATTGTGAGGTGTTCAAATGTTTTCCCGTTGTACTTTCCTAGTAATAACAAGCCTATTAGTAAGTGGCAGCTTTCCAGCCATTGCTCAAACTCCCAGTTCCAGTTGTATACCATTGCATGTAGTCGGTGGTAAAGGAACGCATGTTAAGAAATCTGTCTCACCGCCAGGTCTTCTAGTGAATCGGAATAATTGGAATACTGATTTTGCAGTCCCGGGTGGTACAGGGTTTCGTAATTTTACTGCAACTATCGTACCGAGCGATAGCGCTAGCTACAACGTTGCGGTGTACTTGAAGTACAGTGATAAAACCTCCGACCAATTGTATAACCAGAAATCCATTAAATTGGATAAAGATCACCCGTTAAAAGTTTCCGGCTCTCCCCGCCCTAACACTCAACCTTACCAAGTAAATATTGAAGTTGGTGGAACAACAAAATTGGGATATAGCTACACAGCTTCAGTTGTAGGGTGTCCTTAGGAAATTCCAAATCAGGGCTCCGGGAAGGTAACCGTTCAGGGGGGGGTAAGCGGCAGAGTCGGGGGAAATCTGAACTATCGTGGGAGTGCCCAATCCAGCAGGCTATCGGCGTCGCCAACACGCAGGCTAGCTCGCTGGACTGACCAGTAAGTTGTGACTCAGTGGCGGATGTCGCTCACATCGACCTTCCTGCGTGATCAACGCTGGACGCTTCAAGAGATTGCGTTGCGAGTGGGTTACGATTCAGAAGTCGCGGCATTCGTCTGATATGAGGTTTGTTTTGACTCTAAAGGGAGGAATATAGTCATGAATACCAGGAATTATCTTAGAATTGCTACATTTACTGGGTTTTTCCTGATATACTCTCTGTGCTTTCTCTTCCAGAAAGCTTTGGCGAGTAATGTTTTCCTGCCTAAAAGTTACCACTTGGTTAAACAAGTTGCTCTAGGTGGAAAAGGAGGTTGGGATTACCTCACCCTCGACAGCACCGCCCGCCGCCTATACGTGACACGTGGGACACAAGTGATAGTCTTAGACGTAGATACCGACTTGGTAGTTGGTGTAGTTCCCAACACACCTGGGGTGCATGGCGTCGCTATTGCTTCTGAACTAGGTCGTGGCATTACCAGCAATGGTAATGCCTCTACGGCTACAATCTTCGCTCTAAAGACTCTGCGGGTTCTAGGACAGGTCAAAACTGGCTCAAATCCAGATGCGATCATCTATGATTCTTTCTCCCGAAAAGTCTTCACTTTCAACGGCAAAAGCAACTCAGCGACTGTGTTCGATGCCAAAAGTGCTAAAGTTTTTGGTGATATTCAGTTGGGTGGTAAGCCAGAATTCGCCGTCAGTGATGGGTTAGGGCGGATCTACGTTAATCTAGAGGACAAAAGTGAAGTGTTGACTCTGAATGCAAACCGCCTCACTATTCAGGCACGCTCACCCTTAGCACCCTGCTCTGAACCAACTGGGATGTCAATGGACCGTCAGCATCGGTTGCTTTTTATCGGTTGCAGGAACCAGATGATGGCTATAGTAAACGCCGACTCAGGATTTGTTAAAGCCACTCTACCAATTGGTAGCGGCGTAGATGCTACCGCCTTTGACCCAGCAACCGGAATGGCTTTCAGCTCGAATGGCAATGGCACGCTAACGGTAATTCACGAAGACTCTCCAGACAAATTCAGCGTCGTGAATACCGTCATCACCCAGCGGGGTGCCCGCACTATGGCATTGGATCTGAAGACACACAAAGTGTTTTTGGTTACTGCTAAATTTGTCACGACACCTGCGCCTATTCCAGGGCAACCATTTGTTAGGCCGAGTATTGTACCCGGCACTTTCGTGGTACTGATCTTGGGACAGTAGCTGGTTCAAACGTGGAATTGTCCTTATCGGTCGCGTGTCCCTGTGGCGCTTGGGCTGTGGCAACTAAGCGCGGACGCTTTTTGTGTTACAGGCTAGGCTATGTTTGTGATATGTTTGAGTTATGTCTGGGTTATGTTTAAAATTGATTCTGGCTACATGAATGCTCTAGACCTATTCAGACGCCAACCCACAACATTTTTCCGCTCAAGCCAGGTTGAGATCCTTGTCGAGTACTCCCAGATGTACAGTCAACTAGATAACGACAATATCTTTATCTACCTAGGTAAGCCTTACGACCGGCGAACCATTAACGCTATTTCTTGGAAAGGGCGTCAGGACTACTCAGGTTTGTGTAAAGCTAAACTTTGGATTGTCAGAATGAAGGATGGGACTGAAATCCACGTAAAACCCCACCTGTTGGATGGGCACGTTCACTATATGCTAAGCCAAGCGATCGCGCTCAGGCCAAACAGTCGGTGGGACGACGACAGTGACTAGGATAAATCAAGGCTAGCATAATTGCTTGTTGACAGCAGCGCTATCTTGACTTGTCACGCATGGATTACCTTTTTAGAGAGGAGTCAAACTCATTCTCATAAGTAGGGTCGTGAGTGCCGAGCAGGTTGTCCCATAGCGTGAAATACAGTCCGTAATGCACAGTGTATTTGCGATGATGTATCAAGTGATGCCTTGGACCGATAAACCACCTTCCGAGCCAATGGGGGAGAAACAGTGAGGGAAACAGCTCGAATCCGAGATGATTCCACACTGCCCATACCGTCATCGTCATGAGCACGGCAACCAAGGTGATGAAATGAAGTGGTACGATAAAAACTAAACCTACAAAGAACAGCGCCTGTAGGAGCGCCTCTGGCAGGTCGAACGCGAAGGAGGTCCATGGTGTTGGATCTCCCGAACGGTGGTGACCGTGGTGCAGCAATCTGAAGAGCAGGGGACGGTGAAACACCCGGTGGATCAAGTAAAAATATGTATCCTGGAGGACAAGCACTGCAACAAAGCTGACCCCTAAATACCACAGTCCATACTGCCGGATGGAAGTGTACAAGAGCGTTACTCCCAACTTGTACCCTGAAATGATCAACGCTGCGCCAAGAGCAAAAACCACCGCAGAGAGAACTGATAATTCGACATCCCTTCGAATCGACCTCCCCAGCGGGGGCTTCAGACACAACCCCCGCTTGGCGAAGTAATTCCCCAGAACTGAATAGAGGAGCAAGTGGGTTCCCCCAACGATGAGGAAGTATCGGCCAAGAATAACCCCAAAGAAGAAAAACCAATAAAACCAAAATGAGTGATCTGTCAATTCAACGTTTTCAGGCCTAAAGGTAGCGTAGCTATAAAGAAGTACCATGCGAGCCTCAAAATGCATACAGTGCACGACCGTCTCAGTGGTGTCGATGCGGTGTTTGGCTTGGTTCTATTGGGTGCCCGGCAGGACAATGCAGCCCTTTTGGCTCCAAAGCTCCAACCAAGTAGTCATAGCAAGCCTGTTCGTTCAGGAAATCAGCAATTGGAAATCGCATCATCAGGAAAAGCCTGTCAGCCGTAGCAAATTAAGCAATTATAACGCATTCACCAATTTTGCAGGCACCGAGTACGAGTCACAGTGGCGACCACGCAACAGCCCTTCACGGCTACTCCACCGATCTACCCCTTGTAGCCCATGCTACGCTTTTACCTGTCCCTACCATTTGGAAGGCTTGGATATTTTACCAGAGGAAGTAGTAGCCGCAGGGCTGGAACTGCTAAAAGATTCTGCTGGCTTGAGACGCGAAAAGATGACCTTTTGGGCACATCCAGCCGCGACTCAAAAGCATGCCAAATTTGGTTTTCAAGGTACAATAGCGCGAGACTAAAACAATAAAGATCCCAGACGTTGCTCAGGAAAATCCATTAGGAGATTTAAATGGTAGATTTACTTTTCGACTCGCCCCAAGTGGCTCAAAAAGTGGCATGGATGGTGGGCGCAAAGTGGGACGGCTGCAATAGTATATGTCTCGACAGCCTCGATCAGGCTGATGTGCAAACAGCATTAGAGTTAGCTGGGGCCGAATGGTGTCTAAGCTACGCCAATTGTTCTAACACCTCCCTCGCCAGGAGTTACTCCCAAGGGAAAAGATATTTTCACCACCTCGATTTAGAAGGCCACGACATATCTGGGGCGAATTTGGATGGTGTATATCTATCCGATGTCAACCTCAGCGCAGCTAACCTCAGTGGCATTAAGATGGAAAATGCGATTCTCAAGTCAGTAAATCTAGGTTATGCCGATCTCACCGCCGCCGTTTTGGACGATGCTTCCCTAGAAGGTGTTGATCTCTATCGAGCTAACCTTAAAGGTGCTGTTCTTAAGGGGAGCAACGCCAAAAACACTAACCTCGAAGCCGCCAACCTCACAGACATAAACCTAAGTGGTGCAATGCTTGGCGATGTTAACCTCACAGATGCCAACCTCAGCGGTGCTAACCTTGTTTGTGCGGATTTGATTGGTGCAGAATTGGGAGATGCTAACCTCTCCTGTGCTAATTTAAATGGTGCAAACCTGAGAGATGCTAATCTCACGGACGCTAATTTGAGCCTTGCGGGTCTGATTGGGGCAAAACTCAGTGGTGCTGACCTCAGTGGCGCTAACCTCTTCCATGCCAGTCTGAACGATTCCAACCTGAACGGTGCCAACCTCAGCGGCAGCAACCTGAGTGGTGCCGACCTGAGTGGTGCCGACCTGAGTGGTGCCGACCTGAGTGGTGCCGACCTCTCCCATGCTTGGTTAGATGATGCCAACCTGGATGGTGCTACTATGGATGATGCCAACTTGGATGGTGCTAAATTCGATGGTGTAGCTATTGCTAATTGGAAAAAGGCACTATTGCTAGGCGTCCATAGCAGTTCGTGGAGGCGTTTAATCACCAAGGCGATATCTCTGCTGTGGTGAACCGCCGATACATTCGGTAGGCTGGTTAAATTAAATCTGATGACTTTTGCTCAACAGAAACAATTATCGCTCAATTCATATTGAGCGGGCTGGATAGGCTCTAAAGCACCCTACTCAAGGTCAGGCGGCGAGTTCTAACTCGTCCGGCGCAGTAAAGCCCGGATTCGGGTTGCTAACTCTTGCAGGTCAAAGGGTTTGACTACATAACCATCTGCTCCTGCATTTAACCCCATGACTTTGTCCTCACTAGTGTCCCGAGCAGTGACTAAAAGAATTGGCATGCTATAGCCAGAGCTACGCAAGCGCTTGCAAAGACCAATACCACTAAGCTTTGGTAGCATCCCGTCTAGAAGTAGCAAGTCGTAGGCAAAAGCCTCTACTAGCTCCCAAGCTGCTTCACCATCACTGGCAACATCTACTACATAATGTTGGTCGGTCAGGTCTTCTGCTAGAGCTTCAGCAATCCGTTCATCATCCTCCACTAATAAAATTTTCATGCCAGTATGTCTTGGTTAAGTATTAAGCACTATTGACGATGGCAAAGGAAAGCAGTTCCCGTTTGACAAGCATTCTTCTGTACAAAGGCGTACATTGGGCTGAAAACTTTACCCAGGAGCCGAAATGCCTATGACTAATGCTCAAATCACAACTTTAGCCCGGTGGCTGGCAGGAGAATTTGAAAACCGGACTCAAGCCTTGGAGCAACCAGCTTGGTTTGTTCACCTCCATCTCTGGCATCGCCCCTTGCCCCAACGACTTCAAGGCAACAGAAGGCGCTGTTTGCAGAACAAGCGAATGTGCTGTACTTGGATCAGCCTTACCGACAGCGTGTCATTGTTCTAAAGGCAACTGAAGAACCGCATAAGTTACAAGCTCAGTACCTGGCACTAAAACAACCGGAGAAGTTCCGAGGTGTTGGAGCTAACCCCAGGAAGCTGAATGAACTTAGTCTTGAAGACTTGGAATGGCTACCAGGCTGTACGCTTAGCGTGACGCAGCAAGATGGAACCTTCACAGCTCAACTGGAACCAGGGGCAAAATGTTGCTTTGAGTACCAGGGGAAAATTCGACAAGTGGTGTTGGGATTTGAGCTTAAGGGAGGGCGATTCCGAAGCTTTGACCGAGGGGTTGACCCCGACACAGGACAAGCACTGTGGGGCGCTTTGATGGGACCTTATGAGTTCAACAAGTGCCAAGATTTTGCGGCAGAACTGCCCCTCTATTAAGCAGTCCGTTTGCGCTCAATTACCAATGTGAGGCTACTCCATCCTCCCTGAGCATCATAGCTGCGAATCAGCCTTTGGCGCATATTTTCCTCCACCAGCCATCCGGCTTCGAGGAAGAAAGGTTGACTTTTTGGAATTGCTCGAGGAGCGGTACAAGAAGCACCATCTGGCAGGAGCAGCACTTGTACCGGAGGCTCCCGTTGGTCAAACAAGAGGGTAGAACCGTCGATTTTCGCTGTCGAGGTGAGTTGCAGACTCGGGGTTGTCAAGCTTTGGGACAGGCGATCGCCCTGACGCTGGAGGGATAGGGTGGTGGAATAAATGTCGGAACGCCAATCGGGATAGAGAGTCACTGCAACTCCAAGCCAATCCCCCAGTAGCATTTCTAAAGTCAAAGGTGGACGCTCTGGCGCTTGCGTATTCATTCGACGTTCGCGAATCAGCGTCAAGCTAGAGAGATGGCTATCAGTGCCAAATAGTTGCACCAGGCGCAAACGCCGATCCCCATTAATGAAGCCTAACTCAGCACCAAACTCAGAAAAGGGACCAAATTGAATTGACCCTTGGGAAAACGGACCATGCTCAAAAAAGAGTACACTCCGATTTAAGGAACTATACTCCAGAGCCTTTTCAAGTACCACTTCCCCAGTTTCTCGGGAGAAGTACTGAATTGTTTGTCGAACTGTTTGATTATCGTTCAACCCTTCCAGGGTCACCAAAGTAGGAATGTCCTCTTCTACTTCTCCTTGAGATGAAAGACGGGTAAAGGAGCCTTGCCAAGCACCCAGATGCCGGAGTAGATTTTCCCATTGAGATGATGAGCTGGAGGTTGCCATCTTCTGGATGCCGAGACGTAATCGGGTGTTTCCCCTGATCTATATTTATATATCACGGAGTAGCACCAACAGACAGCACGGCGCTGGCGTCTTGGTTGTTATCGAGTCACTCACAGTATTTTTTGTTACTCCAAACTACTGTATTTACGCTGTCTTTTAGTCGTCAAGTTAGCAACATTTTTGTAAACTTAAGCTAGTTTTCACGGCGTAGTTTCTACGATTTGACAGCGGCTGACAAGGCTCACGCACACGTTGGCTGTGCAAATTTTCAGGAGAATATTTTAAATTTTTACTGAAAATTTATATTTTCGCTGGAGAAAACGTGTTTTAATTGGCAGGCTGACCAAATTTTCGAGAGCGAGAGAGTTTGTAGTTAGAGGGGAGTGTATAAATCAGCCTGCATGGTAGGCTAAAGGCAATTTTAGTTCATCCCACCCCACAAGTCGTGTCTTATACTCAGGAAAGGCATGTTTTGTCTGGATGCTGTAAGGAGAAAGCGATGCCTGCTCTGCCTCTAAATACCCAGAATCTACCGTACCCCGATCCCATCCATCCCGTCATCGTCCACTTCGTGATTGCGATGGTGTTGTTCGCCT
>CAXUIG010000166.1:0-11301 GCA_964250845.1 uncultured bacterium
GGCCTGAGGTAGAGGCAGCAGCTTAGTTATGGGCATTTAACCCGACTTGATATAACTCGGCGGCAAACTCTGACTGTAGCCGTTGCAACGTCACCAAGTCATCGCGCGATACCAAGTCTTCCAGCCTAGCCGCCCTCAGTTCATTCACTCGCTCAAGCACCGACTGCAAGCCAGCAGCAAACTCATAACGAGTGATGGCCCTGTTACCTCGGTAGATGCCTTTTGGATAGCCAGCAATTACGCCGTAGCGCGCAACCAAAGACCGTAGAGCAGAGAAAGCCCAATCTGTGGGTTGCACATCCATCAGCTGAGACACAGGCGTGAACTGCGCCCTTGAGTCATCACTATGGGTAGTATTAATGTTTTCCGGCTCTAGCGAATGCGGCGAGGTTTCACTGGTAGCAGCAGTCCCAGAGATTTTAGCTAGAGCAGGAGTACTCTGAGTCATGAGGGTGAGGACGCTCAGGTAACCAGCCAGGTGCAAATAAATTTTTCTCACTACTTGCTAAAAGGTTCTTGTTTTTAAGACTCTTGCAGGAAGTTAAAAGCTATGCGGTCGTTCAACGCGATGTGAGCTTTTACTTCAGGTAACCGTTCACGGGGGGGGTTACAAAAAAACCAGACATTAAGCTCTGGCCGTCAACTAGGTCATTCTAGGCGCTCTCGCGTGATCTTCAATACACGGCCAGAGCTTAATGTCCGGGAAAAATCTAGGGGGTACGTCATGCGCATGAACTTCAAAACCTTGCTAAGCAAAAGCTTTAGAACTTATGCACATATAAACAGCCTCCCTAAAATGTCTATTAGACAATTGGCAAACCAGTATAGCAGTTTTAACTACTCACAATTATCTAGGAAAAATTAAATCTAGGCTGGTTTTCGTACTGATTACATGTGATTTCATAGCGTAAACTTTTTTACCCCCCCCCTGAACGGTTACTACTTCAGGCTCCCCACTACAACTGCTAGGGAGGCTAGGTTGCTCCCATTAATTTCTAGAACGAGAACAAAGCCTAGTGCTCCTACACCGTAGCTGATGAGGATGGGCACTTGCCTCCCGGTTCCCCCGATCAATCCCTAGTTTAGCCAGGATGCGTCTTGGAGTTGTCCGTAGCAGGTGGTCTACGCTCATGAGAAATTGCGAGTTCTCCCAGTGCGATTTTATTCACCCTGCTGCTGAATCAGTTTTGCTACTAAACCCGTCCAGCCAGTTTGATGACTAGCACCAATGCCAGCACCATTATCTCCATGAAAATATTCATTAAAAGTGATCAGATCGCGCCAATGAGGATTAGTTTGGAACATTTCTGTACCGCCATAAATCGGTCTTCTACCAGACGAATCTTTCAAGAAAGTCTGAATTAGCCTTTGAGATAATTCCGTTGCCACTTCCCGCAGGGTCATCATTTGACCGGAACCAGTTGGGCACTCCACTTTGAAATCATCGCCCAAGAAATGATGGAACTTTTGGAGCGATTCGATCAGGAGGTAATTAATGGGGAACCAAACTGGTCCGCGCCAGTTGGAATTGCCACCAAACAGACTAGTAGTCGATTCTGCGGGCTCATAATCCACCCGGTACTCTTGTCCATCTACTGTCAAAATGTAGGGATGCGATTCGTGAAATTTAGAAACGGCCCGGATGCCATGAGGACCTAAAAATTCGGCTTCATCTAGCATTTTTTGCAGGATGCGACGGAGTTTATCGGTGCTAGCGATCGCTAGCAGTCTTCTGGCACCAACACCTGGTGTTTGCATGCAGGCAATATTTCGTGTCAAGTCAGGGCGATGGCGAATAAACCATTCCGTCCGCTTCTTAAAGCCTGGGAATTGCTCCAAAGTTTCTGGTTCTAGAGTAGTAACAGCAAACAGTGGAATCAACCCCACAAGAGAACGCACTTTCATCGGGCACTGATGACCATTGGGTAAATGCAGTGCATCATAGTAAAAGCCGTCAACTTCATCCCACAATGCTACTTCTGCCTGACCAATGCCATCCATTGCATCAGTAATACGTAAAAAATGCTCAAAGAACTTACTTGCAATGTCTTCATAGGTTGGATCTGTTTTTGCTAGTTCTATAGCGATTGTTAGCATGTTCAGGCAATACATGCCCATCCAACTCGTGCCATCTGCTTGATTGATGTATCCACCTGTGGGTAGTTGGGTACTTCTGTCAAATACGCCAATGTTGTCCAAGCCTAAGAATCCGCCCTGAAAGATATTTTTGCCTTCGACATCCTTGCGATTCACCCACCAGGTGAAATTGAGCAGCAACTTTTGGAAGACTCGCTCCAGAAAATCTCGATCAGTGCGACCATACATTTTTTCCTCAATCTTATAGACCTGCCAAGTCGCCCAGGCATGCACTGGCGGGTTAACATCACCAAAGGCCCATTCATACGCTGGTAGCTGACCGTTGGGATGCATATACCATTCTCGCGTCAACCTGCTCAGTTGTGGCTTGGCAAAGGCCGGGTCAATCATGGCGAACACAATCACATGAAAAGCTAAATCCCAAGTCGCAAACCAGGGATATTCCCATTTGTCTGGCATCGAGAGAATGTCATCATTAAACAGATGAATCCATTCGTGATTTCTGCCACCAAGACGCGACTCTGGTGGCTGAGGACCGGCAGGATCGCCTTTGAGCCAATCCTCAACGACGTAGTAATAAAATTGTTTGCTCCATAACATCCCAGCAAAAGCCTGTCGCTGCACGTTACGCATGTCCTCTGACAAATCGAAGGGACAGATGCGCTGATAAAACTCGTCTGCTTCCTTGATGCGATTTTGAAAAATCGTGCTAAAGTCGGCAGCGAAAGGCTCACTCAAATTTGACAAATCACTCAGCCGTAGCCGCACTATTTTGGTTTCCCCTGCCGGAATCGATAAGATATAATGGGCTGAGGCTTTGGTGCCAAGCCGATTTGGATTGACGGCTGCTTTGCGAGCGTGTACTACATAATCGTTAATCCCGTCTTTAACATAGGGAGAAGCATTACTCACCCCAAATAATCTTTCAAAGTTGGTTTCATTTTCTGTAAACAGTAGCTCGGTCGCACCGTCACAATATAGCCATCTATCTCCTAGTGTTGGATGAGAGGCTTCTATAATGCTGGAATCATTGTCAGATTTGAAGACCTTAACAAAGGGCTTTTCTTGAGTTGCATCCCAAGACCAGGTATTGCGAAACCAGAGGGTCGGCAACAAATGCAGCGTTTTTTCCTCTGATCCCCGATTGGTAATATTGACTTGAATCAGAATATCCTCAGGTGAATTCTTGGCATACTCAACAAAAACGTCAAAATAGCGGTCATCAGCAAATATCCCAGTATCGAGCAATTCAAACTCTGGACTATGTCGATCTCGATGCCGATTTTCTTCAACTAATTGGGTATAAGGGAAAGCAGCTTGGGGATACTTGTAAAGATACTTCATGTAGGAATGCGTGGGAGTATTGTCCAGATAGAAGTAGTATTCTTTGACATCTTCCCCATGATTGCCTTCACTTCCTGTTAACCCAAACATTCTCTCTTTGAGAATCGGATCTTCACCGTTCCAGAGGGCAACGGCAAAACAGAGTCGCTGATGGTTATCAGAAATTCCGGCAATGCCATCCTCTCCCCAGCGATAGGCACGGGAGCGAGCCTGGTCGTGTGAGAAAAACTCCCAAGCTTCTCCTGTCGGGCTATAATCTTCCCGTACCGTTCCCCACTGCCGTTCACTTAAGTACGGCCCCCACCGCTTCCAGTAGGCTGTGCGATCGCGGTTGGCTGCTAATCTTGCTTCTTCTTGAGTCATAGTTTTCCTTACTGCTCCTGATAATTCCAGAGCAATCCACCATCCGCAAAGAAGGTTGTGCCTGTGATGTAGTCGGCATCAGAAGAGGCCAGGAACGCAACAATCGAGGCGACATCCTGCGGCTTACCCAAGCGACCTAACGGGATGTTTTTCAGCAGAGCCCCCAGCTTTTCGGGATCGTTCAACAGCTTGGTATTGATCGGAGTCTCAATTGCTCCTGGTGCCACATTGTTGATTGTGATCCCATGTGGTCCCAACTCAACCGCTAGGTTACGTGTCATCATTTTGACGCCACCTTTGCTGGCACAGTAAGAAGTAAAGTGTGGGAACGGGAGTTCCTCATGCACCGAGCTGATGTTGATAATCTTTCCAGTTCGCTTAGTTTCCATTAGATGTTGGACGAGCGCTTGAGTTGCGAAAAACACACCCTTGAGGTTGACATTGAGTACTGCGTCATAGTCTGCTTCCGTCACCGACCAGAAATCAGCATTCTTTTCAAGACCGGCGTTATTTACCAAAATGTCTAGCTTGCCGAAGTTTTGAATGCCCTCGGCAATCATCTGACGCACGTCGCTCACCACACCCAAGTCTGCCTTGACAACCAAGCCTTTACGTCCACTGGCCTCCACTTTGGTCAGGGTTTCCTGGGCACCGTCGGGATGGCTGCGATAGTCAATTACAATGTCCGCGCCTTCAGAGGCGAGGCGTACAGCAATGGCCTGACCAATTCCCTGGCTGCTACCGGTTACCAAAGCTACCTTGCCTTCAAGCTTCATTTGCTTTCTCCACACCTACTTTCACGGGTTGAATCGGTCTTTTTTGTGAAAAAACATGACTTAATGTTCGGTCTTTAGCTGCAATGACCGCCTCATTTAGTGTTCGGGGTGCAAGTAACTGAATTCAGTATTGAGCTTCACCTAAGTAGTGACCAGCCAAGATATCCAAGTTAAGCGGGAAGTTAAGTTAAGAAGCTGTTTGTAAACTACTGTTAACTTCGGCGACGGCGATGATTGGTCAGGCGACGTAATATCAGACGCAGCAATGACAAAACAAAAGAGGACCAAGCCCAGATAGTTCACTAGTATATGCCGTTTGCGCCCCTTAAGCCACTTGAAGCCATCAACCCTTTGCTCAAGCCACGCCAGTTCTCTTGCGGGGTCCCCCGGATCTGGAGACTGGCTCCCCCTTTTAGCTTCAACGGCGAGAAGCCCCGCGCCACTCACTATGGTACTCCTGACATTCTGACACGCTTGTTGGCTCTGCATTTCCGCCTAGTCTGAGCGGCTAGCACTTCTGCCCAATGTGGCAGTAGCTCATGCCGGTGAAATCGTAACTTAGGCATATCATCGTCACCCATTTCCCCAAGTTTAATTGAGTCCCCCTTGCTAGACTCACTGGGAAGATGAAAAATAGAGAGAGTTCTCATTTACACCCAAGCAGCTTATGCCGCCGGATGAGTGGATGGCACAATTACAAGAGCGCATTACCGCACTGGAGCAGGAAAATACCAGGCTGTACACCGAACTGCAGGATGGAGAGCGTTCGCTAGCATCACAGGCACGGGTAGCAGAATTAGAACGTACCAATGCGTTGTTGCAAGCCGAGGTGGCAGAACACCGTTGGCGGGAACAGGTATTGCAAGGGCAGCTCCAGGCTCTGACAAAACAGGCAGCGATCGCCAAGGAACAAGAACAACCTGCCTCTGAACTGGCCAAGGCGAATATCCTTCGTCGTAGCCTTTCCTGGCTGGCTGATGAAGGAGATTTAAATCAATTTTTGGCAAGAGTATTACTTGAGATTGCATCCACCGCACAAGCAGATCTTGCCTATCTGTTCGTACTACAAGAACCAGAACGAATGCTTGAGCTAACTGCACGGGTGCTCAATGGAGCGCTTAGCGCTCATCCCACTCCGACTGAGCCAGCAATTTTCTCGACCTCCTTCTCGGCTGATATCACTCCTGCATTTCGCTACATGGAAGAGCAAAACCTGTTCTTAACGCTGGACATGGCGATGCTTCAACCAGAGCTCAGAGAGATCATGTGGCCAGATCCATTGATTGGCATCTGCGGGAAGGGCGCTGTCCAGGTAGCAGCCTTAGTACTCAAGGCAGGCGATCGCAGTGTTGGTTTTCTCGGATTAGGGTTTCGTGAGCCGCGAGAATTTGCTCAGGAAGAGCGCGAGTTAATCATCGCCCTTGCCAACCAAGCGTCCCTGGCAATTCTATTGATTCGGTTGGCAGAAGCAGCGAAGCAAGCGGCGATCGCCCGTGAACAAGAAAAAGCTGCCATTGTACGGGCAACGCAACTGGCGAAAGCAAACAAAGCCCTCAAACGCAATCTCGACTCACTCGCCACCCAACCGGAACTGGAAGCCTTCTTACAATCTGTGGTCAATGAAGCCGCCGCCCAAACCAGCGCTGCGAATGCGTACATCTTCCTCTACGACGAACACACCCATTCCCTGTCCCTGAGTGTGGCCACAGACAACGGTGGAGATTGGCGGAGTGTAGCTGATATGGAACTCTGGAAACGCACTTTCCCGGCTCACTGCACTCGTGCTTGGGAGATCTTTACCAGCTCTAGGATACCAGTCGTCCTCTCGCTGGAACAAGCAAAGGATTTGCTTTGGGCTGGAACTTTCGAGTGGCATCAGCAACGCGGTCATACCCGCATCATTGTCGCTACCCTCTGGCTGAGTGAGAAGCCGTTAGGGTTTTTGGGCTTGGGGTTTACTGTAGATGAGACCTTCACGCCCGAAGAGCTGGAACTGATTCAAGCATTAGCCCAGCAGGCGACACTGGCGATTGAACTGACTCGCCTAGCGGAACAGAGCCGCCACACTGCCATCTTAGAAGAACGCAACCGCATCGCACGCGAGATTCACGATGGCCTTGGTCAAGCCTTTACAGGTATTGTGATGCAACTCGAAGCTGCCAATCGCTTCCTCACTACGAAACCACAGCAAGTGCCTCACTGCATTACCCGCGCCCAAAATTTAGCCCAGACTGGTATTATGGAGACGCAACGCTCACTGTGGACATTAAACCAAGCGGCTGACGAGTACAGCAACCTAGCAGCTACGCTCAAACGCCTGGCTGCCGAGATGGCAACTGGTACGGCGGTGCGAGTCGAAGTCACTGTCTGCGGTAGCCAACCTGACTTACCACCCGATATTGGTCTACATCTATTACGGATTGGGCAAGAAGCCCTCACCAACGCCCTCAAACATGCCCAAGCGCAGCAAATCGACATCCGTCTCACCTTTGCATCCCATCAGGTCCAGTTACTGGTACAAGATGATGGACGAGGATTTGCGCCGCAACGGCTCACAAATAGTGGTTTCGGACTCAAGAGTATGCAGCAACGTGCGGAACACATTGGTGCTTGCCTCATAGTCGCCTCTCAACCCGGCAGTGGCACACAAGTCAGACTCACCGCTCCCCTAGCTGCCATCAATGGCAGTGCTACTGCAACATGAACCCAACGCAGCCAATTCGCATATTAGTCGCTGACGACCATCCAGTCGTGCGGGAAGGCCTGGTACTGATCCTGGACAACGAACCAGATCTGACAGTGGTAGCTCAAGCTAGAAACGGACTTGAAGCCGTAGAGCTGTTCAGACAACAGCAGCCAGATGTTGCCCTGCTCGACTTGCGTATGCCTGGCGGCATCAGTGGAGTTGAAGCGATCGCTAGAATTCACGCCGAGTTTCCTGATGCCTGTATGATTCTGCTGACGATCTACGACGGTGATGAAGACATTTTTCAAGGACTGCGGGCAGGGGCGAAAGCCTATCTGCTCAAAAGTACTCCCTGCAAGGAACTGTTGAGCGCGATTCGTCAAGTCTGTGCTGGGAAGAAGTACATTCCGCCACCAGTGGGCGTGAAACTGGCAGAGCGGATGAGCCACCCGCACTTAAGCGAACGAGAACGCGAGGTGTTATGTCTGATGGCAGCAGGCAAAACCAATAAAGATATTGCCACCGAACTCAGCATCGCTGAGGGTACCGTCAAGTCTCATGTCAACAAGATCCTGGAAAAGTTGCAGGTAAGCGATCGCACCTCAGCTGTGCTGGTAGCGCTGCGACGTGGAATTGCTGCTTTATAGTCGCTCGACTGACTGCTAGTGCGCCAAGGTTTTTGAAATGTGTGATGCCTGGTCCCACTTTTCCTACCTATGGGCAGGGTTCAGGTCTATCTAAAGTTAGACTTCGGTATTTAACTTGAGGTCAACTGGCGGTCAACTTTTTGTATATGTAAAAACGTCGCCCTGGTTTAGAGACAAAAGCTACCGAGTTTTATAAAGTACTTATGTCAGAACTGAGCCATGCTGAGCCATTGCCAGTCAGTTTGGCAACTTTTGGAACTAACGATGTCTTCCAGCCCGTCACAACTTTACACCCGAAATTTTCATGAGCCAAGAGAGAAACAATTACCGACTGACGTTACCAGTTACAAAACGTGACCACATTCAAGGAGAAATTGATGCACCTGTGGTTCTGGTAAAGTATGGCGATTTTGAGTGTCCTTACTGCAGTATGGCTTGCACAATTGTAAAGCAGATTCGGCAAAGCTATAGTGACCAAACCTGCTTTGTGTTCCGTCACTTTCCGCAGAGTCGGCTCCACCCACATGCCCAAAATGCTGCCGAAGCTGCGGAGGTAGCAGGCGCGCAGGGCAAATTTTGGCAGATGCACGACATCTTGTTTGAGCATCAGCCAGCATTGGATAACGGGTATTTGATGGAGTATGCGCTCAGGCTTGAACTCGACATTACCCGGTTTCTGCAAGATATGCACGCAGATGTCTATGCTCCGCGAGTGCAGTCAGACTGGCAAAGTGGCATCAACAGTGGTGTGAGTAGTACACCCACATTTTTCATTAACAGTCTTCGCCACACAGGCGCTTGGGACTTAAATACGCTGCAAGCTGCGATTGAGGAGGCTGCTAACTCCCAGCGGTAGTGTTCTAGAGCTGTTGTTGATGAGGCTCATGCTTTTGTCAATGTCATCGAATTATCCATTAATCGACATGAGTTGAGAACATCTCCCAATTCTGGAAGCGACTGCTGCCCAGTGAAATCGAGAGTAGATTGTAGGGAATTATGACGGTTGCTAAGATCAGACGCTCTCGTGGAGTGATTCTCACTAGCTCAGGCTGGGATAAACTACAGTCTTCCCAGGTGCTGCAAACACCTGAGGGCAAGCGAGTTAGCTTGGAAGCCTTGAGCGAAGGCACAACCTTAGATCCACACACCGTGGCTCGGATTTTAGGTCGCAGCGAAAGGGTGGATCGTAAAACACTAGAACTGTTCTTCAGCGCGTTGGATCTCAAGCTCGAACCAACTGACTATATCCGGCCCGAACCAATGGTAGAGTCCCCAGCCCAGACGCCAGTCAAGACACGCACTGATCTGAGCGAGGCGGTAGATGTTTCCAGGTTTTATGGGCGCACCACAGAACTAGCTAGGCTGCAGCAATGGATTGTGACTGAGCGCTGCCGAGCGGTAGCACTGTTGGGCATGGGCGGCATTGGTAAAACTACTCTCGCTGCCAAGCTGGTCGAACAGATCGAGCCGCAGTTTGATTTAGTGATCTGGAAATCGCTCTGGCAGGCTCCACCAGTTGAGGAGATTCTGGCCGACTTAATCCAATTTTTTGACAATGACCAAGCCACGGACTTACCAACCCGTCTGGATGGTCAAATCCGCCGAGTGCTGCAGTATTTGTACGCCCATCGCTGTCTCTTAGTCCTGGATAATGCCGAATCAATTTTGTGCAGTGGCACTCATTGTGGTGGCTACCGGGAGGGCTATGAAGGCTATCAGTCACTGCTAATTCGGATCGCCGAAGCTGATCACAACAGTTGCCTGGTACTGACGAGTCGAGAAAAACCCAAAGAAATTGCCTACTTAGAAGGTGAGGCTCTGCCAGTACGGTCGCTGCAACTGCGGGGACTGGATGTGGCATCAGGACAGGAGATTTTCCAAGACAAGGGGTGCTTCTGCACAACTGATACCCAGTGGCGGGTGGTGATTGAGCATTATGCCGGAAATCCCCTGGCCTTGAAGCTAGTAGCCACCGCCCTACAAGAGCTGTGCGAGGGCGATTTGTCAGCGATGTTGCCGCATTTGAGTTCAGGGACGTTGGTGTTTGAGGACATTGGCGACTTACTCGGGCGGCAATTCAATCGCTTGAGCGAGTTAGAAAGGGAAGTCATGTACTGGCTGGCAATTAATCGGGAACCCGTTGACGTTGAAGCACTACGAGCCGATATCTTATCACCTGCTTCAAGAAGAAAATTACTAGATGCGCTGAATTCTCTAATGCGGCGATCGCTGATTGAGGGGAGAGCAGCTAAGTTCACGCTGCAGCCTGTGATGATGGAGTATGTGACCGAGCACTTGATTGAACAGCTGTGTCAAGAGATCAGAACACAGAAGCTGGTTCTATTCCAGAGTCATGCACTGATGCAGGCGACAGCATTAGACTACGTGAGCAATACTCAAATTCGCCTGCTCCTCAAGCCGGTCCTCAATGAGCTACTGAATGTCTTCGGAAGCAATAGATGTGTGGAAAATCAGCTGAGTCAAATTCTCAATAGAATACGAGAACAGTCTCCGTTAGCACTAGGATATACCGCAGGAAACATTCTCAATCTGCTTGGTCAACTCAAGACCGATCTGAGGGGCTATGATTTTTCGGCTTTTAGTGTTTGGCAGGCCGATCTGCGAAAGATGAATTTGTCTGGTGTCAATTTCCAAAATGCTGATTTAACCAAATCCGTTTTGCCGGAAGCTTTCAGTGGAGTTTTGGCGATCGCATTCACTCCAGATGATGGATTATTAGTGATTGGCGATACTCAGGGCGAGATTTGCTTGTGGCAAGTTGCTGAGTGCAAACTCTGCATGACTTACAAGGGGCATGTCGGTCGGGTAACTGCAGTTGCCTTGAGCCCAGATGCTAGTCTCCTGGCTAGCAGTAGTACTGACTGTACCATCAAGCTGTGGAGTGTCAGCACAGGTCAATGTCTGCAAACTCTACAAGGACATAGTGATGCCATCTGGTCGATTGACTTCAGTCCCGATGGTCAAATCCTTGCCAGTGGCAGTAATGACTACTCAACTAAACTCTGGGATGTAACGACTGGCGAGTGTGTTCGCACTTGGCAGGAACACAGTAACTTTGTCCGACCAGTGGCTTTCAGTCCGGATGGTTCAATCCTGGCGAGTGGCAGCTTCGACCAAACAATCCGATTATGGGATGTGAGTACGGGACAGTGCCAGGGCATCTTGCAGGGACATAGTAGTGCGGTCTCTGCAATCGCCTTCAGTCCTCAAGGGATGACACTTGCTAGTAGCAGTCACGACCAAACAGTTCGGTTATGGGATGTGAGTACGGGTCAATGCCAGAAAACTTTACAGGGGCACACTAATAGAATTTGGTCAGTTGCCTTCAGTCCGGATGGGCAGACGCTTGCTAGTGGCAGTGATGACC
>CAXUIG010000166.1:11401-14321 GCA_964250845.1 uncultured bacterium
GCTTGCTAGTGGCAGTGATGACCAAACAGTGAAACTTTGGGATGTCACTACTGGTCAATGCCTGCGCACGCTCTACGGACATAGCGATCGGGTTTGGTCAGTTACCTTCAGTCCCGATCGAAAACTGCTGGCTAGCAGCAGTGATGACCACTCCATCAAAGTCTGGGATAGCTTGGATGGTAGGTGTGTTCAAACTTTGCACGGCCATAGTAACGGGATCTTGTCAGTGACTTTCAGTCCCCAAGGAACGATACTAGCTAGTGGCAGTGACGACCACTCTATCAAACTTTGGCAGCTCTCAGATGGGAGTTGCCTTCAGACTTGGCACGGACACGAGAATTGGGTTTGGTCAGTTGCCTTCAGTCCCGATGGATGCCTGTTAGCTAGCGCTAGTGTAGACAAAACAGTGAGGTTGTGGAACCTCTCAGATGGCAAGTGCCTGCAGATTTTCCGGGGACATACTGGTTGGGTGCGCTCAGTCAGCTTCAGCCCGGATGGTCAGACGCTCGCTAGTGGCAGTTATGACCAAACAGTGAGGCTCTGGCAGCCCTCTACTGGTCAATGCCAGCAAATTTTACAGGGACACAGTAATCGGGTGCGGTTAGTGGCTTTTAGTCCCGATAGTCAGACCCTGGTTAGTAATAGTGAAGATGGGACAATTAAGTTTTGGGATGTCAAAACGGGTGAGTGTTTTGAAACCTTAAGAAGTGAAAGACCCTACGAGGACATGAACATCACTGGTGTTACAGGTCTTACTCAAGCAACTAAAGCCACTCTTTTGGCTTTAGGGGCGGTTGAGCATTCAATAGACATTATTCAGACTGGCAGCAACCTTGGCGTGAGGATACAGGGGGACTAACGATGTTCAGTCCGTGGGCCAAAGTACTGTATCGTACCGCAGGCTGGTTGAGCAGTTAGATAGAATACCAAAAAATTGTCGTTCACCGTCAGGAATGAGACATGGTTGTTGCTAAGACTAGGCGTCAACGCGGAGTGATTCTCACTAACTCGGGCTGGGACAAACTGCTCTTGGCCAAGGTGCTGCAAACTCCTGAGGGCAAGCGGTACACATTGGAAGCCTTAAGCGAACGTACAGCCTTAGATCCGCACACCTTGGCTCGGATTTTAGGTCGCGCCCAAGGGGTGGATCTCCGTAGTGTAAAACAGTTCTTTACTACATTGAATCTGGAGCTGGAATCCAGTGACTGGTGCAAACCTGAACCAGTGGTAGAGTTGCCTTCTAAGACGACATTTAGCATGCGAAGTGACTTAAGAGAGGCAGTGGATGTCTCCCACTTCTATGGACGGACTGCTGAACTGGCGCAGCTAGAGCAATGGATTGTAACTGAGCGTTGCCGAGTGGTATCGCTCTTGGGTATGGGAGGTATCGGGAAAACGGCTCTTGCCGCCAAGCTTGTAGAGAAGATTGGGCAAAACTTTGATTGCGTCGTCTGGAAATCGTTGCGCAATGCTCCACCTGCCGCTGAAATTTTGACCGAACTCATCCAATTTTTCTCTGACAATCAGGATCAGTTACCAACAAGTCTTGACGATAGAATCAGGCTACTGATGAAGTATTTATGCTCCTATCACTGTCTTCTGGTTCTGGATAATGTTGAATCAATTCTTTGTAGTGTAACTCGTTATGGAGCCTATTGTGAGGGCTGTGAAGGATATCAGGAACTCTTAATCCGAGTAGTAGAAGCATCCCACAATAGTTGCCTAGTCCTCACTTCCAGAGAACAACCTAAAGAACTGGTCATATTTGAAGGATCTGCCATCCGCTCGCTACAGCTAAAGGGTTTGGCATCACCAGAAATCCAAGCCATCTTTCGGGAAAAAGGGTCTTTTTTGGCCTCACCTGAGGACTGGGGAAGGCTGGTTGAACACTATGGTGGCAATCCCCTGGCACTTATGATGGTAGCTCCCATAATTCAAGAGTTTCTGGATGGGAGTATTTCTGAATGTCTAGAATTGTTCAAGCAAGACACATGTGTTTTCGATGATATTCGTGATCTGTTAGAGCAGCAGTTTAATCGCCTATCAACCCGAGAACAGAATATCATGTACTGGCTGGCAATTAGTCGGGAGTGGGTCACACTTCCAGAGTTGAAAGAGGATTTAGTCCCGGCTTTCCGGCAATGGGAGTTACTCGAAGCAATGGCTTCACTGCGACGGCGATCGCTAATTGAAAAAAGTGGGACACTCTTCAGGCTCCAGCCTATGGTAATGGAATCTGTAACTGAGCGATTGATAGAGCAGGTGTGTCAAGAGATCAGGACGCAGCGGTTTACCCTCCTCAAGAGTCATGCGCTAATCAAGGCGCAAGCGTTGGACTATATAAGAGATACTCAAATCCGCTTCATCCTCCAGCCAGTGCTCGATGGTCTGCTCGCCACTAATGGAAGCTTTATTCACGTTAAAAATCAGTTGACTCAAATTCTCTCCCAGTTGCAAGAGACATCCCCACTAGAACCAGGATATATAGGTGGAAACATTCTCAATCTGCTTTGTCAACTAAAGATTGACTTGAACAACCTTGATTTTTCTTGTCTAACCATTTGGCAGGCAGACCTGCGAGAGGCAAATTTACACAATGTAAATCTTGCTCACTCCGATCTAGCTCGGTCTGTCTTCGCTGAAACCATCGGCAGTATTTTATCAGTGGCATTTAGCCCCGATGGAAAGCTCTTGGCTACAGGCGGCGTTAAGGAAGAAATTTGCTTGTGGCAAGTTACAGATGGGAAACTACTAATGACATGCAAAGGACACACTGGGTGGATTCGAGCGCTTGCCTTTAGTCCTGATGGGAGAATTTTGGGCAGCAGTAGTACTGACCAGACAATTAGGTTATGGAATACCAGCACAGGGCTGTGCCACAGAATTTTAACTGGGCATACAGGTTCTGTCCGGTCTGTTG
>CAXUIG010000167.1:0-14257 GCA_964250845.1 uncultured bacterium
ATTACATGTGATTTCATAGCGGGAACTTTTTTACCCCCCCCCTGAACGGTTACATACTTTTAGGAGTCAGATTATCCTTGATTTCGTCAGTAAATTAGTCATTGAATTTGTCAGAAACTCAATAAGATACTTGTCACCCAGCGGTTCCGGTTCGCTATCCATCCCCAAGAAAGCGAAAGCGAGGGTGGGGAATTCCGCGATTGAATGTTAAATCAACCCCAATCAATGATCATCATGAAGACCTGCATCAAGCCAAGGTTTGGGAAGATGTTGCTTTATCAGTTCAATGCCAGAGCGCTCATTTGCTTAAGATTGTCAAAAACTTGACGCCAGAAGACCGCCAGCATCTAGTTAATCTACTGGTAACTCATCTAGAAAAAGACCTAAAGGCAATTGAAGAGGCAAAATGGATACCGGAGAAATTGCTTCAAAAGGTTCTTTCAACCTTTTATTACACGATTCAAAGAATTAGCGGCCCGAACAATTTGATCGATGAACCAGAAATTGAGTACATTCATGGCTGCTCTTCCTCGGCAAGTTCATCGCGCTCGTAAAAATGCCGCACAATCCCAATCCGACAGTTAGTCAAATTACCCTCTAACCCAGCAGTAAAGTCTGCTACGGGAACTGCCGCGCTAGCTGGGTCGTCAGTATCGTGACCCGCAATAGCTTGAAGTATCAGAACACTATCGCGCACTGTCCAGGTCATCGAACCAGCATGGTCGAGGGATTGTGACCTCTTCATGAGCAAGCTGATGTGTAGCTGGTGAGTGAAGTTATTTTAATGACTTTACTTTGTTTTATTTCATCCAGTGTTGAACGGATTGAACGTTCATCCCATCCCTCCATAAACCGTATTGCCGAGAGAGCTGCATAGTCACGCTCAAGCTCTATGCTCAACCAATTTCGTTGCAGTTCCTCAGCAACTTGCCCTGTAGTGTTAGAGCCAGAAAAAATATCGACTACGATATCACCAGGCTCAGTAAGAAACTTGATAAAAAATCTTGGCAGTTCTGGAGGAAAACGAGCAGGATGGCTATTTTCTCCTAAAAGTTTACACGTTCTAAAGTAGTGAGAATTGCTATCTGTATTAGGAATTTGCAGTAAGTTTGGCGGAATAGCACCACCATTATCTTTTCTAAAAGCTTTAGCTATATCATGGCCTGAAGGACGAACATTAGGTTGATAAAATTTTTCTGGATTCTTTAACAGCGTTTTCATCCGCTCAGAGTAAGGCACTAAAACACGTGTCACATCTGCCTTTGGCCTCTCTGTTTTAGAAAACCACCAAACAGTATTAACAGCATCCTTCACTCGAATTTTTTGCTTGTTTACCCATTCAATTGGGGATGGAAGCTTAGATGGATTGTACCAAAAAAATTCTTCTGCGAGTTGATACCCTACTCGATCACAAAACTCTAAAAGCACTCGATAGTTGTGAAGAGACCGAATGGGTTTTCCTCGCTGGTAGGCACCACCAAGATCTAAAACAAAACTGCCAGTTTTCTTCAAAACTCTAAACGCAGCCTGTCCAAATCTAGTAAGCCATTCCACATAAGCTGTTTGGTCTTCATTGCCATAACTCTTTTGGCGAAGTAAGGCAAAAGGTGGGCTAGTGATTATAAGGTCAATAGACTCTTCAGGTAATAAGTTCAAAATTTCTAAACTATCAGCCCAAACCTGAAGACCATATTGCGTCCAGTAGACTTGCAATTTTTCGGGTAATTCAAACAACATCAAAGCCCTCTGAATAAAAAAAAGCTCCTCCTGGGAAAGTTACCATCGACGGGTGGCTCCAGCTTTCTACGAAAAACCACAGTATGGTTATAATAAATTATTGATGACAAAGTTCAAAAAATTAATCCTGCTGACGCTGGTTGTTTTGAGTCTCGTTATTGGCCCCGTAGCTGTGCCCGTCTCTATTGCAGTTCCGGCAAAGGTGATGAAGCAAGCTCCGGGTTTCTATCGAGGGCAATTAGGCGATTTCGAGGTTACGGTATTATCAGATGGCACAGCGGCCCGTCATCTCGACGAAATTCTTAGCAATCCTGGAACAGTTCGCGACGAACTCAGTGCTGACCACGAGGTGGAGCCGATAGAGTTGTCCATCAATGCTTACCTTATCAACACAGGGTCTCACCTGGTGCTGATAGACACCGGAGCGGGTGAATTGTTCGGTCCCTCAAGTGGATTGTTGCTGGCTAATATCGTGGCTGCTGGCTATCGTGCGGATCAGATAGACACAATCTTGCTGACCCACATCCACGCTGACCATTCTGGAGGTCTGTCAATCAATGGCACGCCGCAGTTTCCTAATGCTACGGTCTACGTAAATCGTCAGGATGTGGCCTACTGGCTAAACAAAGAGGAGGAACTAAAAGCACCAGCATCCGCCCGCAAAACCTTTGAGCAATCGCAGGCCACTGTCAATCCTTACGTGGAGGCCAAGCGGCTAGTGGAAATCAAGTCAGGCTCGGAGCTAGTTCCTGGGTTCACCGCACGTAGTGCGCCAGGACATACTCCAGGTCACACAGCGTATCTGGTAGAGAGTCAAGGCCATAACCTGCTTCTCTGGGGCGATACGATCCACTCGGCTGAAGTGCAGTTCAGCCACCCTCAAGTAACGGTGCAGTACGACGTGAAGCCTGACGAAGCCGCCCAGACTCGTGAACAGCTACTCGACTTCGCAGCGAAAACCGCCATGCTTGTGGGTTCAGATCACATATCATTTCCTGGTCTCGGACACGTTAGAAAAGTAGGCGATGGCTATAGCTGGATATCTATTCCGTACACTGCCCGCGTTACTGAGATTGATCCGAAGCCGTGAGGGAGCGTAACAGATTTACCTGTTTTATACTAGATTGAAGTAGGTTTCATTCTAAGTTTCCGTCCAAAAAACGATGCACAGGAGAGGGTTGTGTCGCAAAAACGACTTGAGGACAAGGCAATCCTTCTCAATCCCTGTTTCTTATTGAGCAACTCCGAAAATTTTTGGAGAGAGGGTATTCTATCTGTTCTCGCACATCGCTGTCAACAGCTGCGACCTGTCCTTTACGGAGCATATGCATTGCCTCTATGCCTCGCAATGAACGCCAGAGCGCTATTAAAGGACATCCCAACTCCTCAGCTTGTGCTCTCGGTCAACGACTGAACTGCAGATGGAGCGACAGGATATTCCAACTTATATTTATTTGCACGGATTCGCTTCTAGTCCCCAGTCTACTAAGGCCAAGTACCTGCTTTGTCGCTTGGCGAAAATCCAGATAGACCTCAAAACTCCTGACCTTAACCAAGAAGATTTTTCCCACCTGACAATAACGCGCCAGCTCGATCAAGTCGTAGGTGAATTTCCCCCACTAGGTGTGCCTGTCACCTTAATCGGCTCAAGTTTAGGCGGTTTGACAGCTGCCTGGTTAGGACAACGACAATTACAAGTCAAGCGGTTGGTACTGCTGGCTCCGGCATTTCAGTTCCTATCCCATTGGTTGCCCCAGTTGGGAGAAGAACAGCTACAGCGATGGCAGGCTCTTCAGTATCTAATGGTTTACCACTATGGAGAGAAGCGATCGCTCCCCTTGAGTTACGAGTTTGTCTTAGACGCCGCTCACTACCGGGATACCGATCTGTTGCGTCCCCTTCCTACCCTGATCATCCATGGTCGCCACGACGAAGTTATCCCGATTCAGACTAGCCGCGACTTTGTTGCCCAGCGCCCTTGGGTTCAACTGATTGAACTAGATAGCGATCATGGTTTGGGCAATGTTCTGGCTGAAATTTGGCAGGCAATTCAAGTTTTCTGTCAGTTGCGTTAAGGGCTCACCCTCTCCGGTCCCAGTTGGCAGAAACTCGGCGTACCATCCTCACCGTTTGTGGCAGGACACCCACTAAAAGTGCAAACGCATCATCTGGCAGTTGAGCGACTGTCTCGGCGTCAAAGTAGTTTTCAAACTGAGTAAGAATCATCTGGACTCGCTGCTGAGGGAGTGGTTTTTCCGTAATCTGTCTCATTAACCGAATCCACTGCCGCCGGATCAAGTAAGCCCTCTGTCGCTCTTCATAAGATCCCGGAGACAATAAAGTAATATTCCCCACCGGCAGCGCCGACTCACAATCCCGGTCATAACAGTTGCCTACTGCTGCCCCTGGTCCTGCAAACTCAGCATGGTAGCGTTTGTAGAGGATCAAGCCATTCCGCCGACGACTATTCACCATTAACAATTGTCCACTGTGCAGCAGTGTGATGATTTTCGAGCCCTGTGAGTGCTCACTTTCATTTGTCATGTCACTCTTAGCACGGGAACTGGTGACACAGGTACCGCTGAGGGCGGAATCAGCTAATGATTGAGTAGTCTGGTAGCGCTGCTGGTTTTCGCTATCCATCTAGTCTCGTATTCAAAACAGGTTTACTCTAAATCTGCACTCAAAGTTCGAGCCGGGAGGCAATATCATTAGCTTTCGCCTTCCCTTGTATTAAGAATTATGACCGTCAAGCTAAAATTTAGGATAAATAGTCGTTGCTCACTAAGTAGGTAATGATATTTTATGGGATTTATTAAAACTAATACAAAGCCACGGTGATAGAAGTTTAAAGTATTAATAAAGCTTAGTTGATGAAATTGTAAATTTTCGATAAAGTCAGTTAATTAAAGATTCAAACCAATTTCTTTCAACTCCGAGCTTTCTTTAAGGATTTTTGCTCGTTGCTAAATTGGTAAAAATCAGTAATTTAACATACTAAATTAAGCTCTAACTTATAGGATTATATAGGATAAAAAACTGCTTTTAACAGGTTCGAATTTTAGGCGGCTGGTGCTATGGTGATACCAAATTGCGGACAGTCGTACAAACTTTTCAGCAGCTAGCTGTGTTCAGTTCAGCGGGTCGAGTCAAGGTGCTGGTTTGCGTTCTCGGTCAGCGCTTAGGCGCTTGTGTAAAAAAAGCTGCCTTGGTCGTCCCAGTAGCCAAGTACTCCAGCTGGAATCGACTTGATGCAATCGATATCCCAGCTTGAAATAGAGCTGCCGTGCCTGATGGTTGTTTTCCAGGACGTGGAGGTAGAGGTCTTGAAAACCCCAGGAGAGAGCAACTCGCTCACACTTGAGGAGCAATTGTTGGGCAACTCCTCGTCGGCGATGTGTTGGGCGGACGGCTAAATTTGACAGATAGGGATATCGCGAGTGTACGTTCTTAGCGGAGGCGTTGCCATCGCATTGCCATAGATCAGTTGAACGCACCGCTATTTCTACGGTTCCAGCTAAATCATCACCCTGACTGGTGCCAGTGGCGGCAGGGTCTACAGCAACAAGACAGATATGATGCGGCGAAGCCGAGCGGAGTCGATTTCGTAGGTCTTCGTAGATTCCCAAGCGCAGTAATGCGTAGGTCCAACCGAAGATTCCATCTTGGGAGTGAAAGCCATCGGCAAGGATCTCGGCAAGAGCAGTCAGATCGACCGATTGGACAGCACGAATTTGGAAGTGGGACGGACAGTCGGATTGACCAGCTGCTGGCTGACAGTCAGTTGAAGAAGAAAACAAGGGTGTCAAAACTAATTTAGGATACCCATCGTCACTCATCCTAAACGATTGGGGCAGGTGCCGTCAGGACTGGTGTGCTTTTGCCAAAAAATTGTGTTATAGTAGGTTATACAAGGTTGAATGATTAATTCGCGGGCGTAGTTTAGTGGTAAAACTTTAGCCTTCCAAGCTAATAATGCGAGTTCGATTCTCGCTGCCCGCTTTATGCTCTCTATATATATTCAAAAAGAAGGGCACACTCCGGTGTCTACCCTTCTTCTAGTCTGGGACAACTCCAACAGGTTCATCCCACCTGGCTTAAAAAAGACTGGCTTGCTTTAGTCTTGCTCAACAGTTCAGTCTTTTTTACCTGTCAATGCTTCCAAGAAATTCTTCGACTTGTCTTCAACTGAGATGGCTCCCTGGGAATTTTCAGGGCGGCTAAACTCGTTAACATCAGCAGCTCCTTGGATCTCATTTAGACCTTCGTTCGCTTTAGTTTTCGTCTTTTCCTGTGAATAGGGGTCTTTTAAGACTGCCTCTTGTGCTTCGCGTTCAATACTTCTTAGCTGTGTCTCACCTTGTTGAGGGGCGGTTGGGTTACCAGTAATGTTTACAGGGTCGCTGTAAGCAGGAAAGGCATTGGATAATACTAACAAGGCGCAAACACAGGCAGCTACTAAGAAGCGAACTGGGCGCAGGGCGGACAAATTGAAGCGGATAGAGCGCATACCGAATTTCTCCTGGTTATAACAATGGGCATTATTGAGGTTATTATCAGGATTAAGACTAAGCAAAAGCCTGAACAAACTTTTAATTTACCTCAAATCGTGGAGTTGGATACATCTACACTAAGATAGATGTGTTATTAGCTGCTGGCTCGTCGTTAGTTAAGATTTTCCAGGCGAATCCGGGGGTCTACAGTCTTGAGCAGCAGGTCTGCCAAGAGGTTGCCCACAATTAACATCACGCCACCCATCATGAGGCTACTTATCACCAGATAGAGGTCTTGAGCCAGCACCGCTTGTAGAATTAGTCGCCCCAGACCGGGCCAGTTGAAGAAGAATTCAGCTATGAACGCACCGCTTAATAAGCCAGCTAACTCGAAACCCAGTAGGGTAATCAAGGGATTGACGGCATTGCGGAGGGCATGAACATAGATCACGCGGTTTTCTGGTAGTCCTTTGGCACGAGCGGTCTGGATGTAATCCTGGCGCAGGACGTCTAATAATTCACCGCGAGTGATTCGCTGTAACCCAGCAAAGCTAGTAATGCTCAGAGCCACGGTCGGTAGAATCATGTGCCAGCTGATATCCAGGAATTTGCCCAGAGGGGATAGATCGGCGTTATTGATGCTAGTCATGCCCCCCACTGGAAAGAGGGGAGAGGTATTTTGCGCCAAGATCAGCAGCAATAGGGCAGTGATAAAACTGGGAAATCCTTGTCCGGCGTAGCTAATTACCTGTAAGAGCCGGTCAATCCAATGATTTTGTTTGACAGCAGCGATCGTGCCCAAGGGAATAGCGATCGCCCAAGTGACAATAAACGAGGCGATCGCAAGTAACAGTGTCGCTGGAATCCGCTCCCACAATAGCGACGCCACAGAGCGCTGGTAAACAAAACTCGTGCCAAAATCCCCCCGCGTGAGAATCTGCCACAGCCAGCGCCCATACTGCACAGGCCAAGGCTGATCCAGGCCAAACTGTCGCCGAAGTTCCTCAATCCGTTCCGGGGAAATTTTAGGATTTTGCTTCAAAGTATCCAGGTAATTTCCTGGAGCCAGTTGGATGATGAAAAACGACAGCGCTGATGCCAACAACAGAGTCAAAAGCGCCTGCAACAGCCGCTTCACCACATAGACAAACGTCTCGCTCTGCACCAGCTTTGTCAGCCACTCCCACGGCAGCTCAACCCTAGTAGAACTCATAAAACGTGCCCCTAACAGCTAATATTCGACCAGCGTCACAATTGGCACATCGGGCAAATGTTTACGCCCTTGTAAATCCTGTAGCTCGATCACAAACCCAAAGCCCACCAGCTCGCAGCCAATCTGCTGCACCAACTTCGCCGTAGCACTCGCCGTTCCACCCGTAGCGATTAGATCATCCACAATTAAAACCCGGCTTCCTGGTTGCAGGGCATCTTGATGCACTTCCAGCCGATCCGTGCCATACTCCAGTTCATACTCAACCGAGTAAACTGAGGAAGGCAACTTACCGGGTTTACGGACTGGAATAAAACCAGCCCCTAACTTATAAGCCAAAGCCGCGCCAATAATAAACCCCCGCGACTCCATCCCTACTAAGTACTCTGCATTTAGCCCAGCAGCAGTAAACCTTTCGGCTAGGCAATCAATTGTGTAACGCAGTCCAGCTGGGTCGCGCAGGAGCGTGGTAATGTCCCGAAACAAAATTCCGGGTTTGGGAAAGTCAGGGATGTCGCGAATTAGGGACTTCAAATCCATAAGGTTGTGGTGGAAAATGGGATTGGAAAGCGGCATCAGTTGCCTAATCATACTGGAGACGCATGAAAAATCGTACACTATAAATCCAGATGGTTTTGGATTGTTGGTCAACGACCCAGCGCCTGCTTTCTTCACCTGCCCAGCTTGTTAGGATGAATGCTTCTGTGAGCGTAATGCCGTTAGACAGTTCAGCCGTCCAGTCAAATCCGATGATTTTGGACAGTTTATCTAATCCACCCGTAGTGGAAAAAGGGTGTCCACGCCGAACCAGGATGCAAATTGACCTGATTCTGCTGGCAATTGAAGCCTTGGAACTGGGTGGTTCTGAAGCAATCCTGGGGATGGCTGATCAGCTAGAACTCCGGGAAATTATTAAAAACCGGGTGAACCTATGGCGAATGCGTAGTACAAACCCCCTGCGGCGAGCGCATACACGCCGTCCATTGAGCATAATCGAGGCGAAAGCGCTGGTGGTGATTGCCTGCTATTTGGCGCGACGGTTGACAGTTGTGCTCCGGCAGTTGCTAATGATTTATCAACAGATGAGTCAGAACCAGACGCCACTAGAACAGAATTTGCGGCTGTCTAATTACCTGGAGCGATTCAAAGCGCATTTCCGCAGCCGGATGAACCCCCGACGTTCTGGCGTGCTTGCTTACAGTTCAGATGAAAAGTTGGATAAGCTAGCCCTCAGCCTGTTGGAACAATTACTTTTCTGTACCGGCACGGCTGGAATGCAGCGGTTTTGGATTAGTCTTTTTGACGGTGAAGTAGAATGACCATCCAACGCAGGTACAGTCTACCGAATTGCACGCTGCTGTTAGAGGGTTTAAGTGACAGCACCACCAGTGCTGCGTCTACCGACGTGCGACCCTTAATCTCAATATTGGTGAATGCCGAGTGTCATTTGACGGCAACTGCTCAGCCGCTGACGGGTGGTCGTGATTTTTTGGCAAGCTTGGTGACAGCAGTTAGTGCCTATGCTCAGGAATTTTTGAGTAAAGTGCCTCACCCGGAAGCCCACAAGAATGATCCTGGATTGGTAAAGTTGCAGAAAGTTGACGACGCTCGGCATCGGTTGATTGTTAATTCCGGGATGAGGGATCAGGGATTAGACGTTGCTAGCTCTTCCCAACCGCCAATTGAAATAGATTTGACGACGGTGCAGCTGTTTGATCTTGTGGAGGCGGTGGATCAGTTTTTTGCTGATAGTCAAACGTTACCAGATTTGTTGCTGCAGCTGAGTCCAGTTTCGAAGCGCTATGCCGGTTCTAGCCAAATGATGGCAAAGCAGGCAGTGCCTGCTGCTGTGGGGGTGTCGAGTTTGGCTTTAGCCGCGATCGCGTTTTTCTTAGTTCCAGTTCCCCCAGTCAGGCGTCCCCCAGAACCAAAACCACACCAAAACTCCAGCTCTACGACACCGAGTGCTAGTAATTCTTTTCATAGTAATGCCAGTCCAACACCGCCAACACCTTCCTCGGGTTCAGCTTTAGAAACTGCTCTGGCTGCCGCGCCAGAAATTACTGATGCATCTCAGCTTCATGCTTTAAATCGAAAACTTTACAATCAGCTTAATCAAGCCTGGAAAACACGGTCTAGGGTGCCTCAGAAATTAGTCTACCGACTAGGTATGGCTGCGGACGGAGGGTTGATTGGTTATCAGGCTGTCAATCCAGGGGCGCACGATCATGTTGCTCAAACGCCACTCCCTAACTTGAGCTACAAACAATCGAACGGTCTAACCGCCACCCCAGAGCGGCTCGCCCAGTTTAGGGTGGTGTTTACCGAAAACGGGGTGTTGCAAGTCAGTCCCTGGCGGGGGTATCGGAAATAGCTGTGAGCTATCGAACGACTTGACTCATGTAGTTTCCCCACAGCTGAGCGGCTTGAGCACTACTACTACTGCCAGATGTGGGGTCGCCATTGTCATTCCCCAGCCAAATACCACTGATGATTTGCCGACTGGGAATATAACCGATAAACCACAGGTCTTTATTGTCGTCGGTGGTGCCGGTTTTACCAGCTTCACCCAGTCCGATAGCAGCCCTGCGACCAGTGCCACGTTGGATGACCCCTCGAAGCAGATTGGTCATGACTTCTGTCACTTCAGGCCGCAGTACCCGCACGTGTACCTCATTACCTTGGTCGAAAGAGTAGATGACGCGGCAAGTTTTAAGCTCATTGGGCTTGCGGCAATCACTACTGTCAAGAATCCGGCTGATCAGATGGGGGCGATTCCAAACACCGCGATTCGAGAGCGCTGCAAACGCGCCTGTCATTTCCAACAAATTGACTTCACTTTGACCTATAACTAAGCCAGGTACAGGATTTAGCCGAGACTTCACTCCCAGCTGCCGAGCCATCCGCACTACATTATCAAGCCCCACATCCTGAGCAACCCGCAGGGCAATCACATTCTCCGAGAGCGCCATGCCAGTATACATATCGACCTGATCACTACTGGTATGTTCACAGCCTCGATAGCGTTGACCGTTCCAAGTCAGGGGCGCACAGGAATAAAGCTTTCCCGGTGAGATGCCCTCCTCTATGGCAGCAGTGTAAGTAAAAACCTTGAAAGTCGAGCCTGGTTGTCGCTCGGCTTGAGTTGCGCGATTAAACTGGCTTTTTTGATAGTCAACGCCGCCGCTGAGGGCTAGGACTGCGCCGGTGCTGGAATCCAGCGTGACGAGGGCGCCTTGGGAAAAGCCGTAGGTTGGCCCATATTTCTTCACAGAGTGACGCAGGGCTGCTTCTGCCTTTGCTTGTATCCGTGGATCGAGCTGGGTTTCGATGATAAAGTTGCCTTCACCAGCGAGCTGTTCCCCCAGAATGGATTGGAGTTCCTGGAATACATAACTATAAAAGTAGGGAGCAATGGTACTGGCTTGCTCTTGACAGAACTTGCGATTGACTTCAACCGGCGATCGCCTTGCCCGGTTGGCTGCGTCAAGTTTTATCTTGCCTTGGGCAAGCATGCGGTTGATGACGCGGTTGCGGTATTCAATCACTTTTTGGCGACTCTGAACGTCCCCACAGAAATTGAACCCATTGGGAGCAGGTAAAATTGCCACCAACGTAGCAGCTTCCGAGAGGCTTAAATCTTTAGCCGACTTGTTAAAGTAGTACCGGGATGTATCCTCAAAGCCGTAGTTATCCCTCCCCAGGTAGATGCGATTTAAGTAAGTCAGTAGTATGTAGTCTTTGCTATAAAACGTTTCTAGCTTTAGTGCGAGAATAGCTTCTCGCAGTTTGCGATCTAAAGAGTCTGCGGTTCCGACATAGTCGCGGAAGAGACTACGGGCCACTTGCTGGGTGAGAGTGCTGGCTCCTTGCTGGTATCCACGCTTTCGCGTATCGACCAGCACGGCCCGCGCAATGCCAATCGGGTCAACTCCCATGTGCCAGTAAAAGCGGCTGTCCTCTGAGGCGATCAGGGCCATGGGTAGATAGGGGCCAAAGTCAGATAACTGTTTCAGTTCTACGTGAGCCTTACTCCGAGCCGGACGTAGGGGGGTTTGTCCATCACGGGCATAAACAATCACCGGAGCTTGAGTGGCTGTAGGCAAGGGGCGCACGCCAGGGGATTTGAGCCACTCAACGCCAATTCCGAATGCCAGCAGCGCCGTTGCTCCCCCGATGCCGTAACCACCCCACGTAGCAGCTCGAATGTACCAGGGGGGTGGATCGACGTATTGAACCCGGACGGAGGCTTTGAGTTCCGGTGGGCCAAGGGTAAAGACATCGCCGTGGCGTAGTTCTAGGGTAGTGAGCCGTCGCTTGCCGCGATAGATGCCGTTGGTGGAGTTTTCATCTTTGATCACGAAGGGCGAGCGGCGCTGCAAAGAAGCCCGCGTCACTGACAGGTGAATCTGACTCACAACTGGATTGCGGACAATAATATCGCAGGATTTGGAACTGCGGCCCAGTAAGTAGCGATCGCCTAGTAGGGGATAGACTTCGGCCTTATCTGCCCCAGCCTCCTGCACCCAAAGTTCCGGCACTCTGGCATTCGGCTTGAGCGCCAGCGCACCAAAATTAACGTTGGCTTGAATCGTTTTTACTGCCTGGGTCACCTGACCAAGCAACGTTTGAGACTTGTGAGGGGGCTGGGGGGAACTCATCGTCTATCCATACACTGATAGTTCAACAAAAATCAGCTGCTTCAAAATCCAGACTTTTGTCCTCCACCATTTTACTGGCAAGCATAAACCAGGCGTTGTCGCTCTGCAACCGAACCTTTACTGTTTTAACAGCTCCAGAATTGTTTAAATAAATTTCTACATCTGTCGTAAGATAGGTTTTTGGGAGCCTCTCCTCTGATTTAATGAGCGCAGAATTTCGTCAAGGTGTGAGTAGATGAAGATAAAATATCTAACCCTCATTGGTACAGCCCTGAGTCTGGCAGTAACCAGTGCAGTAACCACCAGTGTTGCTGTTGCCCAATCAAGTGGTACATCGGATAGTAAACCCACGGAAATTAAGCTTTCAGGGCCAGCTAAGGAGCTTTTATGTAAGCAGTTCCCGCTCAATTCTCGCTGCTCAAGCAGCAGCGGTGCTTCTGGTAGTAGCGGTGGCTCGGCACCACCTCCTGGCGGCGGCCCAGGTGGCTCGGCACCACCTCCTGGCGGCGGCCCAGGTGGCTCGGCACCACCTCCTGGCGGCCCAGGTGGCTCAATGGCACCAGCCCCAGGTGGCCCTGATAACACAACTGCACCACCTCCTGGCGGCGGCCCAGGTGGCTCAATGGCACCCGCTCCTGGCGGCGCACCTGATAACACAACTGCACCACCTCCTGGCGGCGGCTCCCCAAGTACAACCCCCAGTAGATAGTGGGTTCGGGAGTTAGACTACAGACTAGCTGAGGATTATTGGTCGCCCAGACAGGGATATGACGCACAATTTGCTTGGGGGGTTTGCTCCCCCCAAGTTTACGGCTGGTATTTTTTATTTACTAGGGAGACCTGCGCTTTGAAGTGGGATCTTTACGAAAGCTGGCAATCAGCAGGCAGATAAGGCCGACGTTAATAAACACATCTGCTAGATTAAACACCGGAAATTGAATTAATCGGAAGTCCAGAAAATCCACGACGCGACCGTCCACAAATCGATCAATGCCATTTCCCAGCGCTCCGCCCAAAATTAAGCCATAGCCCAACTGTTCCCAGCGACCCAGAGATGGCCCGAACCAAGCGATTGCCATCAAGCCCAGACTCACTGCCAAAGACAGCCAGCGCAACCACTCCGCCTTCCCGGTTAACATACTAAACGCTGCACCGGTATTTGTGACATAGGTGAGGTGAAACACCCCCGGCAATAGAGGTCGTGTGTCTTGTAAGTTGAAGTTTTGTATCACCCACTGTTTGGTCACCTGGTCTAAGACCAAACCGACAATAGTAGCGATCCAGAAAAGGCGGTTTTTCAAATTCATGGCAATTTGGATGGGATATTCCCGCCCGATCTAATAAAACATTAACAGCCGTAGGCCATAAGCTAAGACCGTGACGCCACAGGCGACAGCCAGCTGCCCTGGTAGAGGATAAAAGGAATACGTGAGAGCAGCTGGCACTAGGGGCAGTACCTCTTTACCTGGCCCGCTGAAGACCTGGGTCAGAATAAGATAGGCCAGGCCAGTGAGGTGAACACTCAGTAGACCACAGATACAACTAAAGGCGAGAGACTCTAGTTTTGGGGGGGCTTTAAATGCCAGCAAGCCACAAACCCAGGCTCCAGGAATAAAGCCTAACAAATACCCAAAGTCGGGCTGCTTGATATAGCCGATGCCACCGCCTTGGGCAAAGACGGGCAACCAGGTTAAGCCGAGGACCAGATAGGCGATTTGGGAGAGCGCACCGGCATTTTTGCCTCCCAAGCAACCCACTAGCAGCACTGCGCCGATCTGATAAGTGACACCCAAAGGGAAAGTCTGAATTCCATGCTGACTCCAATTCCCAGGTGAACTGGTGACATATCCTTCCATGAAGGTGCCACCAATGGTCAGGAGTAAGCCAATCACAGCCCACAGCAGTTGATTGGGAGCAGCCACAATGTTTGAATAATATTTCGATTCTTGTACAAACAGTCGGTTAAATGCATTGGTTAAGCCACATTTACCTGAAAATAGGTGGCACAAAGCCCCCGCGCTCTACTCCGGGGGTGCTGACCCCAACGATAGCAAGATTCGAGTTATCGAATTTTATCATTCATCAGTAACTCATCCACTACTAGTCTGTCAATTTTGAGTTGAGGGATACATAAACACGGTAATCTATAAACACCC
>CAXUIG010000168.1:0-14148 GCA_964250845.1 uncultured bacterium
TGCATCACTACAATGCGTCACTGCAATCCTGACCATTACTATTCAGGATTACCCCAGCTCTGTTTGGTTCGCGGTAGGTTCTTCTAGGGAATAAGCAGTGAGTTCCCATTTCCCTTTCTCATTGAGTCGGTAGCAATCTATGTTCATTGTTTCCGCTTCAATCAGAACATATTCTTTTAAAGTATCAATCCGACGATAATTCCTAAATTTTTTCCCCTGGTCGATGTGTTCTGTTCCAGAAGACAATACTTCTACAATTAGACAAGGATGATAGACAACCTGGCGAGCAGTTTGATCGCGACTGTCACAAGTGACCATGACATCAGGGTAGTGAAACGGTCCATTTGGTGAAACGCCTACTTTGGCATCTGCCATGAAGAATTTACACCCTTTACCGCGCAGGTGATTTTTGAGCGCAGAGGCTAGGTTCAATGCAATCGAGTTGTGGGGAAGGGTTCCCCCTGTCATAGCAAAGACTTGACCATTAATGTATTCATACTTAATGGGTTGTTGTTCTTCCCATTCCAGATACTCCTGGGGAGTGATCAATTGGGGTTGGGGGTGAGCGATCATCGGTAATTTATCCTTGTTATTTTTGGGGCTTTATATAGCCGCTCGCGCTTGGGCAATGCTCAATTTGTCTGGTGGATGTCTAGGTGATTAGCTGATGGGTTAGTCATGCGATCGCTCTGTGAGATCAACTGCTACAATTTTTTCATAATTTCGGAGTAGACGATATCGGCGGAGCGCTTTACATCTGGACTTAGCTCAAGCCCAAAATCCAAACAAGCTGCCTCAATCAGGTAAACAATCACCTCTTGCGGGAAGTCTTCTTTAAAGATTTTACGACCAGCTGCTAGAGCATGATCCCAGCGAAAATCGTGCAGGCTATAACTCGGTTCTGGTAAGCGCTCCAGATAAGAACCAGGTACCTTGAAAACTGACCCCGGCTCGGAACCTGTGTTACTGGCATCAATAATCACCAAGCTTCTACTACCCCGTGCTTGGAACATCACTTCTATCCCTGCTGTGCCACAGTCATAGACTCGCACATTGTGACAAGGATTCTGTTTGAGAAATTGTTGTAAGCGTTGAGCAACTACAACGCCTACAGCATCATCACTGCGGTTGACATTACCGCATCCAATAATTGTTAACACTAAGCTGTGCGGAAACGTGCTAGTTCAATGCCTGTCTTGGCATCATGAGCGTGTACGGTGCAAACCAGGCAGGAATCGAACGATCGCGCCACATGACCTACCTCTATCGGATCGCTCGGGTCAGCGATTGGCGTTCCTAACAAAGCCTCCTCAATTGGTCCTCGCACACCTTCGCTGTCACGCGGACCTACATTCCAGGTAGTAGGAGCGATAATCTGGTAATTTTTGATCTTACCTCCCTCAACCTCAACCCAGTGACACAAAGACCCCCGACTGGCTTCAGTTGCACCCCAGCCGCGTCCATCTTTTTCAGTTGGCTTGATGTACCAAGGGTCATTCAGCCGGAACTCCCGCAAGCACCGCTCAGCTTGCCGATACAACTTGACACTTTCGTGCATTCGTGCTAATTGACGCACATGGATATTGGCACCGCCCATCCGCTTGAACACATCAAGGATAAACCCGTCGTAGTGCTGCCAAGCTTCGCCATGCTTACCACCCGCAACTAGCTGACGCGCTAAGGGTCCGGCTTCCAGACGCCCAAAGTCTTGGTGACGCACCGCGCTTGACCAAGTATAAGCATTGTCGAAGTCTTTAGTATTCTTCTGAGTTGGCACAGTCGTGCGCTCAAATGGGTGAACGTCTCCCGTACCTTCGTCATACCACGAGTGAGTTGTATTCTCGCGGGTAAAGCTGTGATCCATCAATGTGTGAGTGTCGGTAAAACTGTCATACACTCCACTCTTCATAATCATGGCAGCATTCCGCCCTTCAATTGTCGGCTTTTGGTATCTGTCCTCATGCGGCAGATATCCCCAAGTCACATATTTACCCGTACCAACACCATATTTATCTAGACCGATGTCTAGACCCATACGCCAGTAGAAACCCAGGTCAGAATTAGCATGAGCAGGGTTTTCATCCAGCCACGCCATAAAGTCATCAAAGGTTTGGATTTCTTCATAGCGCTCTAAAGAACAACCCAGCCACACTGATTCTAGCCAGTTCCGGCGAAAGTATTCTAGAATAGACCAAGCACGGGTAACGTCGATTAAAGTCGGGGCGCACATCACACCCCCTGGCACCATGAAACTAGAATGGGGCCACTGACCCCCCAACAGCGCGTAAATTTCGACTGGCTTGCCAGAAATCGTCACGCCTATTTCGTAAGACTTGCCGGTATAGGCGGTAAACCTTCTGCAAGCTTCCTCATAAAAAGGACTATGACTGTACTTCTTATGGGTCAAATCAATTGCAAATAGACCATAAAAGTAGCGAGGAATACTTTGGATCGTTTCTGTTAGCTGACCTAGATTTCTTGCCAGAATCGCATTCCGAGGTACTTCTGTATTCCATGCTGTATCCAACGCCCAAGAAGCACAAGTTAGATGGGAACCCCCGCAAATGCCACAGACGCGCGGGGTGACAATCAAGCCAGCTTGGGGATCTTTGCCACGCAGGATAATTTCAAACCCTCGGAAGAGTTCAGCATGAGTCCAGGCATTTACTACCTGCCCATCTTCAATCTCCACTCGCACATCCAAATCGCCCTCAACTCGCCCCACTGGCGAGATATCCAATGTTTGAATTGGCATTTTTGTTTCCTACTCGCTAAACGCTAAAGATGTCTTCTTCTGCCCACGCAGGTGTTGTATCCTTTGCAACCATAGTGAGCACGGCATAGTCTTTCTTGTTCACCCCTATTGGCAATTCCTTGGGAACACCCATCACCGTTTGCGTCTTGAACACGGTACCTGGCTTAAGGTCATGGAACGGAAATTCTGGTTCAGTGCAGCCTAGACAAGGCATGCCAGCGCGGGTTTTGGAGGAGACACGGTTCCACAAAATCCGGTTGCAGGAAGAATGAGTCATGGGTCCACGGCAACCCAAGTCGTAGAATAGGCATCCTTTGCGCTGACCAAATTCGCCAGTTGATGCTTTATAGGCAAAGTGGACATTGCGGGTGCAACCAGTTTGGGTAAAGCTGCGGAAGAAGGTTTCGGGGCGATGGAGTTGATCGAGGGTAATATCGCTAGCCCGACCCGTGGCTACTGCAACCAAAATTTGGGTAATCCAGTCGGGATGAGCTGGACAACCTGGAATATTGATTACTGGTAATCCAGATTTGGCTCGGAAATCCTGCCCCAGATATCCACCTGGCTTACGCTTGAGAAATTGCAACCCTTCTGATTGGGTGGGGTTAGGTGCCATTGCCGGAATCCCGCCCCAAGTGGCGCAATCTCCCACAGCAACAACAAAGTTGGCCACATTAGCCAGCTCCCACAGCCATTGTTTCATCGGACGGTCAGCGAAACGGTTCCATTCGCCAGTACCGTTGGGTGCGTTGACCACGCTGCCTTCAAATACCAGAATATCAAGGGGAATTGCACCGGAAATGCAATCCCGCAGCAATTTCTGTAAGCTTTCGCCTAGCTCAAGTCCTAGGGATGGGTGCCAAAGCACGTTAATGCCAAAGTCAGTTACCAGATCGCAAACACTGGGTTCTTCCGCATTCAGAAATGA
This sequence comes from uncultured bacterium, assembly GCA_964250845.1. Classification (GTDB taxonomy): domain Bacteria; phylum Cyanobacteriota; class Cyanobacteriia; order Cyanobacteriales; family Chroococcidiopsidaceae; genus CAXUIG01. The sequence goes on from CAXUIG010000168.1 coordinate 3,684, forward strand.
CATCGTGTTGCCGGAACAGGCAGCACCTTGCAGCCATAGTAAGTTTGTCATACGCTATCTTGTTTTCTAGTTATTCCAATGCCTGGTTTAGCTGGGTATTTGTTCAGTTTTTACCTAAGAAAATATACTTAATTTTTAATCTAGTACAATGTTTTATTAAATTCCATCAGATTAATAAAAGTTTAAAATTACTAACATGATAAGATCTAAAAAAGCACGAACGCATGATTAATATAGCATGCGTTGAGAAAGTTTGAGGATCAGGAAAAAATCAGGAAAAAATCGTAAAAAGTCGTAAAATTTTAAGTCAGTTTTTTGCTTTTATAACCGATAAAGCTCGCATTGCAAGGGGGTCAGCGCTTGCAGCAAGAATAAGCAAGTATAAGAGAAAAACAATGTTTTATGTTTAAACTTATGTATTTTACGAGGATTTCTATCTCAACGAGCAATCGGAAGCACGGATGTAGTTAAAACACTTGGTTTATGGTTGAATGGGGTTTGTTTTTTAAAAAGTTACCAAATTTACTGATTTTAACTGTTTTGTAAATATATGCTAAGAAACAGTACCAACCTTATAAATTTTAGTCAATTTGATAATGAGCAAATATAGGATGGGCAAATGCGAAAAGTGCTTATTAAAAAATCGGCTGAACAAGAAGCTGAAGGAGGGCGGTAGTGACGTCTAGTATTACAGAGTCGGCAGTTAAGGCAGCGATCGCAGCCATTGAGTCAGAATCAGCAACTACGGTCGAAAAAATCGAGATGTTGATAGAGATGGCAGTGGGTTTCCAGAAAAAGCCAAAAAGTTCCCAAGAACTGCTTGACGCAGTTTCCCTCTATTACCGTGCTATCGATCTGTGCGCCGAGGAACATTCCCTCCTGCGTGCGCGTGCCACAGCTGGAATGGGTACAGCATTGCGGACAATTCCCAGTGAGGGACCTGAATTGCTGATGCAAGCTCTTGTTGCTTATCAAACAGCACTTCCTATCCTGCAAGAGTTCGCTTCCCCAGAGGAAGTGGCAGAAGCCCAAATGAATTTGGGGCTAGTGCTGCAATCACTGGTGCCCTTTAACAAGGCGCGGATGGCTGATAGTATTCAGGCTTATCAAAGGGCGCTGCAGGTTTTTACTTGGCAGACTTACCCCCAGGAATATGCGATTTTGCACAACAATATTGCGATCGCCTATTTATCCATGCAGCTTGACTCGGATCGCGAAGGTCTGAGTCAGGCACTGGCAGTGCAGTCATTCGAGCAAGCGCTTAAGTGGATTACGCTGTTTGACCACCCCAGCGAGTATGCCATGTTGCAGAACAATCTGGGTAACGCCTTGCAATATTTACCTAGTTCGCATCCAGTGGAAAATAACCTGCGAGCGATCGCTGCCTACGACGAAGCCTTGAAAGTGCGTAACCCCAAAGATACACCCATAGAATACGCCAACACAGTTTCTAATAAAGCCAACGCTTTATCCAACTTGCCTGACAACCCGGAAAAACCGGAAGCAGGGAATCCTAAAAATTTCTTGCAAGCACGTTCATACTATCAACAAGCGCAAGACATATTTACCCTTTATGGGCAAATGGAACCGGCGCAGATGGTGGCCCAAGCTTTGCAAGAGCTTGAGTATGAGATAGCTAATGCTTAATTTATCATGGCAAAACACTATTAGTCAATAATTAACCCTACCAACGGAGAAAAGCTATCATGACATTGATGACGTTTAATATTAATGACTTTCTGACCAGCTTGGCGGTTGGTGATATTAACCTAATCACAGGATTAGCGTGGTTAGCTGTAGCAGCGGCTTTATCGGTAATTGGCGGTGCGATCGGAGGGGTTCTGCTAGCTGGTAAAGATTTAGGTTATCAGCTTGCCGCTATCATTGGCGGACTATTTGGCCCCGCTGGAGTCATTCCAGCAGTTTTATTAGGATTGGTTGTTTTAAAATTATTCCCTATTGTCCATTACTAAGAACTAGTAGGAGAAATTATGTTAGAGATAGGATGGCTTTCAACTAAGTTATTTTTAAAAGGGAAGCTACTGCGCGATCCCGTGCATTTTGTCCGGCAAACGGCGATTGGTGTTGCCATCGGGGTACTATTGCTGGTGACACTAGCAAAAGCCGAAATTCCCATGTGGTTGCCAGTGACGGTATCCAGCTTGGTTACAGGCGCAGTTATGCCATTTCTGCTTAAAGACATCAAAATGAAATGAAGCTCCTCTTGCCTCAGGGTGCTAATGTAATTTTAGGTAAATATGTAGTTGGGGGTGAGCTAGCGACTCCTCTAGCCCCCAGTGCTGTAGAAATGTTTGGCCCTCGCGGTGCTTTGTTGGTTCATGAAACTGGGCCATTGTGGGTGGTAGACACAGGACATCACCGATTACTAGGATGGCGTCATCGACCGCGAACAGATAGTCAACCTGCTGATTGGGTGATTGGACAACCCGACTTTAATTGCGAAGGACAAAATGCCAAAGGAACACCGTCCAGTGCAACCTTAAGTGTGCCAACTGGGATTTGCGTTTGCGGTGAAGGGTTAGCTGTGGCGGATGCTTGGAATCACCGAGTTTTGATTTGGAAACAGCTGCCGGAAGATCACAATGTTGGCGCTGATTTGGTTTTAGGTCAAGCTGATTTTACCCAGAATGAACCGAACCGAGGAAGCTTTGATGCAGCAGCAAATAGTATGCACTGGCCTTATGGTGTTTTTTATCACCAAGGACGGCTATTTGTTGCTGATACTGGCAATCGGCGGGTACTGATTTGGCACCAGTTGCCGATTTGCAATGGTCAACCAGCGGATTTGGTGCTGGGACAACCAGATATGAATTCCCGCAACGAAAACGACGGCGGTACTCCATCTGCATCTAGTATGCGCTGGCCTCATGATATCACCTTTTCGGGAGAAAATTTAGTCATCAGCGATGCGGGTAATAACCGCATTATGATTTGGGACGGAATGCCTTCGGAAAATAATGCCCCTTGTTCAGTAGCTTTGGGACAGCTAAGTTTTGATTTAGTTGAATTGAATCAAGGAGTTTATTTACCTAGCGATAAAAGTCTGAGTATGCCTTATGGAGTTGCGGCAGATAAGGATTGGTTGGTGGTTGCTGATACTGCTAATTCTCGCTTGTTGGGGTGGCAACAGTCATCAATTTTATTACAGGGTGCTTCAGCAGATGCCCTAACTGGTCAATTGGATTTTGAAAGTAAGGGTGAAAATCGCTTTTTTGGTTTGCCAACGCGAAATAGCCTATGCTGGCCTTATGGAATAAAAATTTGCGGCAATACAGCGGTTATTGCTGACTCCGGGAATAACCGAATTTTGCTGTGGGACTTCTAACCTCTAATATGAGTATTCAAGCAGACATTATATTAACTGAAGAAATCAGGGTTCGCGGTACTGTTCAGGGTGTGGGATTTCGTCCCACGGTGTATCGCATTGCTAAAGCCTGTGGACTCAAAGGAGATGTTTGCAATGATGGTGAAGGTGTGTTAATTCGAGCTTGTGGTAGTCATGAAGCTTTGGATGAATTTGTCCAACGGTTGCAGCAAGAAAGTCCACCTTTGGCAAGAATTGAAGCGATTATAAGAAGTGTTTATGAAGGCGATGCCTGCGGCTCGGAGTTGGTGCTACCCAGATTTGATGATTTTGTCATTTCTCCCAGCGTAAATAGTAGTGTAAAAACAGAAATTGCTCCTGATGGTGCTACTTGTGCGAAATGTAAAGAAGAAACCCTCGATCCCTTTCATCGCTGGTATCGTTATCCCTTTACTAACTGTACTCATTGTGGCCCCCGACTGAGTATTATTCGGGCTATTCCTTATGACAGATGCAACACCAGCATGGCGACTTTTGCCATCTGTCCAGATTGTGCTAAGGAATATAACGAGGTTGAAAATCGCCGATTTCATGCCCAACCAATAGCTTGTCATGTTTGTGGTCCCAAAGCTTGGTTAGAAAGAGCAGATGGAAAACCAATTACTGCTTCAATGTTCTCAATGTTAGATGATGTTGATGCAGTTTGTACCCTGCTACAAAAAGGCTTTATTGTAGCAATTAAAGGTGTAGGTGGATTTCATTTAGCTTGTGATGCCACTAACGAAACTGCTGTCCAGAAACTGCGTGAACGTAAGCAACGTTATCATAAACCCTTTGCTATGATGGCACGGGATCTGGCGGTTATTGAAGAATATTGTACTCCAAATGCTAAAGAAAGAGAATTACTGGAGAGTTTAGCAGCACCGATAGTTTTAATCCAAGCAATAGGAAACAAACAAGTAGCCACCTCAGTTGCACCGGGGCAGAATACTCTCGGTTTTATGTTAGCTTATACTCCTCTGCATCATCTAATACTTAGGCGAATGAATCGCCCGATTATACTAACTAGTGGCAATATTTCTGATCAACCGCAATGTATTGACAACGATGAAGCCCGTGAAAAGTTAGGAAAAATTGCGGAGTATTTTTTACTACATAATCGGGCTATCGTTAATCGTATTGATGATTCGGTGGTACGGGTTGTGTCTAATTGTACACAAATCCTCCGTCGCGCCAGAGGATATGCACCAGCATCTATTAGTCTACCACCTGGATTTAACAACGCTCCTGAGATTTTAGCAATGGGCAGCGAACTTAAAAGTACCTTCTGTTTGTTGCGGGATGGGCAAGCGATTCTATCTCAACATCTGGGAGATTTAGAAAATGCTGCTGCTTTTAATTCTTACCGGGATACCCTAAATTTGTATTTATGTTTGTTTGAGCATAAACCAGCCGCGATCGCTATTGATCAACACCCTGAATATTTATCTACCAAACTGGGGAAAGAATTAGCAGCCGCTAACCAGCTTCAACTACACTCCATCCAGCATCATCATGCCCACATTGCAGCTTGTCTGGCAGAAAATAAGATTACGCTTGATTCTCCACCCGTTTTAGGCATTGCTCTAGATGGCTTAGGTTATGGTGAAGATGGTATTTGGGGGGGAGAGTTTCTCTTAGCCGATTACACAAGTTTTAAGCGAATGGGAACATTTAAGCCAGTAGCAATGATTGGTGGAGAACAAGCGACATATCAGCCTTGGCGGAATACTTATGCTCAGCTTATAGCAGCGTTCAACTGGGATGAATTGCAACTCAATTATGGAGATTTAGAACTTTTTGAATTTTTGGAACAAAAGCCACGCCAGCTTTTGAATCAACTAGTAGAAAAAGGTATTAACTCTACCCTGTCTTCATCTTGTGGGCGTTTGTTTGATGCTGTTGCTGCCGCTATTGGCATCTGTCGGGAAGAATGCAGCTATGAAGGGCAGGCAGCTATGGAGCTGGAAGCGATTGTTGATCTGGAAAGCTTAAAGTGTGATGATGAAACCCTGGCTTATCCGTTCGTTATTGGTAATCTAAATAATCTTTTTTACGTAGAAGCTCGTCCGATGTGGCAAGCAATACTTAATGACTTGAAGGAGAATGTTCCTAAAGGTGCGATCGCCGCTAAATTTCATCAAGGCTTGGCAAGAGTAATTGTAGCAATGGCTAATCAATTGTGTCACCAGAATGGAATTAATCAAGTAGTGTTGACAGGAGGTGTGTTTCAAAACCGGATTCTACTAGAACAAGTTAGCATACGCTTAGAAGCCATGGGAATGCATGTACTAACTCATAGGTTAGTCCCGCCCAATGATGGAGGATTATCACTAGGACAAGCGGTGATAGCATCTGCTCAATATATTAAACAAACCCCAATCGGGAATTAAAAAAATGTGCCTAGGAATTCCAGGTCAAATTGTAGAAATAACTGACGTTAACAAAAAACTAGCTATGGTAAATGTTGGCGGGGTAAAGCGTCAAGTCAATATTGCTTGCATTGTTGATGAAAAACATCCAGCCCAATCTTGTCTAGGAGATTGGGTGCTGGTTCATGTTGGCTTTGCCATGAATCGAATTGACGAACAAGAAGCCGCTGAGACATTGGAACTGCTGAAAGAATTAGCGATCGCTAATGGTTAATGTGCCAAAATTCCTAATTTCTAATTCCTTATGAAATACGTTGATGAATTTCGCGATCCTCAAAAAGCTACTGCCCTAGTGTGCGAAATCAAAAAATTAAGCAAACAGCTAGGGCGGAGTAAAAACCAACCTATTAAGTTAATGGAAGTGTGCGGTGGTCATACTCACTCTATCTTTAAGTATGGCATTGAGGATATTTTACCTGACGCCATTGAATTAATTCACGGTCCTGGTTGTCCTGTATGCGTGATGCCAAGGGGCAGATTGGATGATGCTATTAGCATCGCTGAGCATCCTAACGTTGTTTTCGCTACATTTGGCGACGCTATGCGGGTGCCGGGTTCTAAAAAAAGCCTGTTGTCAGCCAAAGCAGAAGGCGCAGATATCCGCATGGTTTATTCTCCTTTAGATGCCCTCGAGCTAGCTCGAGGAAACCCCAAAAAAGAAGTAGTCTTCTTTTGTTTGGGCTTTGAAACCACCGCACCTAGCACATCTTTGACCATATTACAAGCTGCGGCTGAAAATATCGACAATTTCAGTATGTTTTGTAATCATGTCCTCGTGATTCCAGCACTACAAGCATTACTTGATAATCCTGATTTACAACTAGATGGTTTTGTCGGTCCCGGTCATGTCAGCATGGTAATTGGCATTAAACCATATCAGTTTATTTCCCAATACTATCATAAGCCTATGGTTGTGGCGGGATTTGAACCTTTGGATATCTTGCAATCAATTTGGATGTTATTACAGCAGTTAGTTGATGGACGCTGTGAAATCGAAAACCAATATAATCGACTGGTACACCAAGAAGGGAATGTTGTGGCGATTAACGCTATCAATCGAGTTTTTGAAGTCCGGGAAGATTTCGAGTGGCGAGGACTTGGTGACATTCCTAACTCTGGACTAAAAATTCGTCCTGAATATGCCCAATTTGATGCTGAAGCTAAATTTAGCTTGCCCAACGTCAAGGTAGCAGATCATAAAGCCTGTCAGTGTGGAGAAATCCTTAAAGGCGTCTTAAAGCCCTGGCAGTGCAAAGTATTCGGCACTGCTTGTACTCCCAAAACACCAATTGGTACTTGCATGGTTTCTTCTGAAGGTGCTTGTGCTGCCTATTATAATTATGGACGTTTATCAACTGTGGCTAAATGACCTCTCAACATCCTCTCTTTCAAAAAGCCGAACAATTCCGGCGTCGCAGTGCAAAAGTGCGAGATACTTCTATCACTCTAGCACATGGTAGCGGTGGCAAGGCAATGCGTGAGTTGATTGATGATATATTTGTAGGTAGTTTTGATAACCCGATTCTGACGCAATTAGAAGACCAAGCTCGCTTCGATATGACGCAACTGTGTCAGCTTGGTAATCAACTGGCATTTACTACAGATTCCTATGTGGTGACGCCGTTATTCTTTCCAGGGTGCGATATTGGAACATTAGCTGTCAACGGTACGATTAATGATTTAGCTGTTAGTGGTGCCAAACCGCTCTATCTATCTTGTAGTGTGATTTTAGAAGAAGGATTGCCAGTAGAAACGCTGCGACGGGTGGCACAAAGTATGAAAGTAGCAGCCCACTCCGCTGGGGTGCAGATTGTGACTGGTGACACTAAAGTTGTGGAGCGGGGTGCAGCTGACAAGCTGTTTATTAACACATCTGGGATTGGGATAATTCCTGAGGGTGTCTCTAGTTCTGCCTACAATCTCCAGCTTGGGGATGTGGTAATTATTAATGGTTATTTGGGCGATCATGGTGCTGCTATTTTAATCGCTCGTGGTGAATTGGCACTCGAAACGGAGATTGAAAGTGATTGTCAGCCATTGAATGGCTTAGTTGACGCTATCCTGAAGGTATGCCCTGAAATTCATGCTATGCGGGATGCGACTCGCGGCGGGTTGGCGACAGTATTAAACGAATTCGCCCTTAGTTCAGAAGTTGGAATTCGCCTAGATGAGCAATCTATTCCGGTGCGTGAGAAAGTTAGGAGTGTCTGTGAAATTCTGGGTTTAGACCCCTTGTATTTGGCAAATGAAGGCAAGCTAGTTGTGGTGGTGCCACGAAAGGATGCCTCGTCGGTGTTAGCGGCGATGAGAAGTCATCCTGCGGGACTTGATGCTTGCATTGTCGGCGAAGTTATCAGCATACCCACTGGCGTAGTTTTGCTAAAAACCACCTTTGGTACTGAACGCCTTGTTGATATGTTAGTCGGCGAGCAGCTGCCGAGAATCTGTTAAATAATTAATACTTAAAATTTAGGGTCATGCATGAACTAGGAATTACTCAAAACATTGTAGCAATTGTAAGTGAATACGCTAAAGGCGCAAAAGTACAACGAGTTTCTCTAGAAATTGGCAAACTTTCAGCTATCCTGCCTGATGCCGTGCGTTTTTGTTTTGATGTTTGTTGTCAAAACACTGTTTTAGAAGGCGCTATTTTAGAAATTATTGAAATCCAGGGAGTGGCAAAATGTCGCAGATGTGGTGCAGAAATAACTCTGACTCAGCCTTTTGGCATCTGTAGCTGTGGCAGTGTGGAATTAGATTTAATTTCTGGTGAAGAACTGAAAATCAAAGAAATGGAAATATAACTATGTGCGTAATTTGTGGTTGTTCTGATGATGCTGAAGTCACGATCGCTAATCCTCACGATCATACCCTAGATGATGGTACTGTCATCACCCATTCACATACTCATACCCTGCCTGATGGCATTATTACTCATTCTCACAGTCATGAACATAATAGCGATCGCCATACTGAATCCCAGGTTCATGCCAAGATTCATGGTACAACCATCTCGCTAGAACAGAATATATTAGCGAAAAACAACTTGATAGCAGCGCAGAATCGAGGGTGGTTTAAAGGGCGAAACATTCTGGCACTAAATTTAGTAAGTTCTCCTGGTGCAGGAAAAACGACTTTGTTAACCCGCACGATTAATGATTTAAAACATCAACTGCCGATCCATGTGATTGAGGGCGATCAAGAAACCGCCAATGATGCTCAAAAAATCCAAGAAACCGGCTGTAAAGTTGTTCAAATCAACACAGGCACAGGGTGTCATTTGGAAGCTTCAATGATAGATCGGGGTTTACAAGAACTCAATCCGCCTCTGAATTCCGTAGTCATGATCGAAAATGTTGGGAATCTCGTCTGTCCAGCATTATTTGATTTGGGGGAACATGCTAAAGTTGTAATTCTCTCAGTCACGGAGGGGGAAGACAAACCGCTCAAATACCCTCATATGTTCCGGGCTAGTAATATGATGATTCTCACCAAAATTGATCTGCTGCCCTATGTGCAATTTGACGTTAAACGTTGCTTAGAATATGCCCAACAGGTGAATCCCCAGATGCAGATTTTCCAGGTTTCTGCAATCACAGGTGCTGGGTTAGATAATTGGTATGAGTGGCTTCATTCCCAGACCCCCGTGCCGTGCTTTTTCCCTGTTAAGGCAGTTGCTGGACTTAACGACAGAGCTAACTCATTCCCGTTTTCACCCCTCCTGTGAAGCATATCATGGCCTTTTTGAACCAGATCTCATGTCCAAAGTCCGAAAGTCCTACCTGATAAAGGGACATTTTCAGCTAATTTTCTGGCACAACAAGCTAGAAAACTCTTGGTCGTATTGTGCTTGGTTCGTCAGCTAGAAGCAGAACACAACTACTACAACTGAAGCTAAAGTGCATAATATGGGGATGTCACCGACTGTGGCCTCCCTATTGCATTTGTAGTCTCACTTGAATTTACTGCTCCCTTAGCTTGGTCAGGCGATCGCACATTTCCTGGTTGTGTTGCAAAAACTGGTGAAGGTCTGGTTAAATAGCATTTATACTTAGTTATTGCAACACAACCCGAAATTTTCCCTGGTCTAGGCCAGGCGCTGTTTAGAAAACTGAGCTGACAAGAGAAAAAGATGAGTGGCTGCGGCCTGCCTAATGTATCCTTACAGAGAATCAGGGTCGATTCCTCGCGCTATTAGTTTGGCGATTAGTTCTTCTCTAAGCCGTCGCTCTTGGTCTTTAAGCCGTCGCTCTTCCTCCTTAAGCCGCCGCTCTTCCTCCTTAAGCCGCCGCTCTTCTTCCGCCTCGGTCAGCACCCACTCGCCCTGTTCATTGTACCAGCGCAGCCACAACCGGGGGATGCCAGCGTAATCACCCGACCACAATCCCAACCCCAACTTCAACTCCGGCACCCAGACTTTCGGTGCCAAGACTAATTCTTCGTATTGACTTCCGACCAATTGAAAGGCTTTTAACTCGTCAGTGTAGCGGTCGAACAAAATGTAGTAAGGAACGCCCAGGATGTGCTCGTACACCTGCCACTTAGTCGGTGGGCTATTTGGTTGCGCTTCTGTGTCGCCCAAGTCCTCCTTCCGGGTGCTGGGAGAGAGCAGTTCTGACACTGTTGGCGAAATATTTCTTCACATTAAAAAGCGATAAAAACGAATCAA
>CAXUIG010000169.1:0-14127 GCA_964250845.1 uncultured bacterium
AACTCAATACTTTTGAGTCATTTTGTCATGCGTTAGTCTAAACTCCAGTACAAAGTTTGAGACGGAAAACGAAGCTGTTTATACTATAACAAGCGCTCGATATATTATGCACTTATGAAGTTTCCTTCGCCTTATGCCTAAGATTGTTGACTCTGACCAATATCGGAAAGAACTACTCCACAAGTGCTTTGACATTTTTGCTGAGAAAGGATATGGAGAAGTCACTACACGCCAACTAGCCCAAGAATTGGGAGTTTCTACCGGAACCCTATATCACTACTTCCCGAGCAAGGCAGCTCTGTTCGAGCAATTAGTTGAGGAGTTGAGTCAGCAGGATGTTTTGATGGTGGCAGCAGAGTTAGAGAAGGCGAAAACTCTAAAAGAGCGGCTTTATGTGCTGGGGCAGTTTCTAGTCAAAAACGAAGATTATTTCATCAAACAATATTTTGTCTGGGTTGATTTTTGCCAGCGACAAGACCGCGAAAAAATGCAGAATAGCAAGTTTTTTCAGCAGGTTAATCAGCGTTATCAACAGGCAATTGCCGATTTCTTGGGTATTACTGAGCCAGCAATTGCCTGGTTTGTACTGAGCCTTATTAATGGCATCATTCTGGAGCGATTGTTGGGTAACCAAAAGGTTTCACTTGTAGAACAAGTTGATCTGCTTGGAAAAATGCTGACTGCTTATCTAGGTCAGGTAGACCGGATGAACCTATCGAATCGAGTTGATAGTTGAGCATTCAACCGTCGCGCATCCCTCTACTACACCACGCTTCGTGGTTAGTAGGGGTTAGCGACGGACAAGATTTATCGGTCAAATAGGCTTGTACTAGAATAAGTATCGTGTTACTATTGTTACATGGGTACGGCATCGGCTTGTTCCTTTGGCACGACTCATTGAACCAAGACAACTTAGAGTTATGCGGTTCTGGCAGAGATTACTGTTATTTCCATCCAGCGTCTGCCAGGTAAAAACTCTATTCGCTACTAGAAGAGTTTTTCAATTCTTCAAACCTAACTCCTGAAGGAAACTATTAGGAGTGGTGTAAAGGCAAAAGTTCCTGACACTAACCGAGAACGGCGGCCTACATCTGATAACAGGATGAGGGAAGAAGCCGCGACTACATTGCTTGCAATTAGTCGTCGGTTCCGTTCACTGAGTGTTACCGCGCCAATTTTCCGGCGAACGTTCTACAGCAGCCTCCTAGAGCCTGGCCGCGCTGTTGTGTCTGTGCTACCATCTGGAAAAATCTCCTGCGTCATCAATCACCAATGGCCAAGGTTCTGGTGTTAAACGCCTCCTATGAACCGCTCAACATCACGAGCTGGCGGCGAGCAGTTGTTTTGTTAATAAAAGGTAAAGCAGAGCGGGTCGAGCATAACGGTAAATATGTTTACTCGGAGTTCCCTCTCCCAACCGTTATCCGACTGCGTCATTATGTTCGGGTGCCTTACAAGGAAATTCCCCTGACCCGCCGCAACATCCTCCACCGTGACGGTCACTCCTGTCAATACTGCGGTTATACGGGTGACGATTTGACGTTAGACCACGTCCTCCCACGTTCTCGGGGTGGCGGCGATACCTGGGAAAATATTGTTACTGCCTGTGTCCATTGTAACGTCAAAAAAGGCAGCCGCACGCCCCATGAAGCCAACATGCTTTTGTATCATCCTCCCAGGAAGCCCTATAGCAGCCTCTACTTTGAAGTGACCAAACACCTTAAGAGCGGACTGCACGAGGAGTGGCAGAAATACATTATTGGCCTTTGAGCAAAGAGGCTGTTCTTGGCAGGGACGACCAATAGGTGATCAGAGCGTCAGCGATAGGAGTCTGCGTCTAGAAGAATAGACTGGCAGCTGGGTGTTATTTATAAAAATATTTGCCAATATCGTAGTATATTGCTCCAGCAGTAAACTACGGGTTGTAGTATTTTTTTTATCACCGTCCGCGCCTCACACTCACAAAAAGTTTTTTTTATGCAATCGAATTCGCTCAAGCTGATTGAGAGTCTACCATTAACAACAGAGCCAAGCCCAGACGATGCCCAAATCCAGATAGCGCCGGTTAAATTTCCAGGTCATGAGCCTGCCTCGGCACCGTCAGCCGGTGATGGACAAAACCTGGTTCAGCGTGTCAATTCGTTGCAAAATCAGAAGGTGGAGGCCCTGCGACAGACGCTAGAGCGGCACCGGAATGATCGCCAGTTGGTAATTCTCCAGGATTTCCCCGACCCCGATGCTCTCTCCTGTGCTTGGGCATATCAGTTAATTGCCGAAATCTACGATATCCAATGCGACATCGTGTATGCTGGTGCCCTCAGTCACCAAGAAAATATTGCTCTGGTCAAACTTACTGGTTTACCCGCACAACGCTGGGCAGTTCAGGCCACCAAAACCAAAGATTTATCAGTCTACAAAGGCTGTGCGCTGATTGATAACCAGGGAACTACTAGCCAGCTGATGCCATTGGTGCAAGAGGCGGGTATCCCAATTACTATTGTCATTGACCATCACAGTCTACAAGGCGATTTCAAGCCAGAGTTTGCTGATATCCGTCCTAATGTTCGAGCCACAGCCACCATCTTTACCCAGTACTTGCAGGCGGGTTTACTGGCGTTAGATAGCAGTATCAATAAACACGTCAAGTGCGCTACCGCATTGATGCATGGCCTCAGATCGGATACCAACCGGCTGATGCAAGCTCAAGAGGAGGATTTTATGGCTGCTGGCTATCTCAGCCGGTTTTATGATGCTCAGCTGCTGAATGCGGTGCTACAGGCGACCCGCTCTAAACGGGTGATGGATGTGATTGAGCGAGCGCTGAAAAATCGCATCGTGCAAAACAACTTCTCCATTGCTGGTGTCGGCTACCTCCGTTACGACGACCGAGATGCTATCCCCCAAGCTGCTGACTTTCTAGTCACTGAAGAAAACGTTCATACAGCGGTTGTCTACGGCATTGTTCACGCCGAAGACGAAGAAATCGAAGTCGTGATTGGCTCTTTGCGAACTAGCAAACTCACCCTTGACCCTGATGAGTTCATCAAAGAAGCGTTTGGGCAAGACAGCCAAGGACGCTTTTTTGGCGGTGGGCGTTCAGGAGCTGGTGGCTTTGAAATCCCGATGGGTTTCTTGTCCGGCGGCAATGAAAATCCTGCCTACGCCAAGATGAAATGGGAAGTGTTTGATGCTCAAATCAAGCAGAAGCTGCTGAAGTTGGTCAATCCCCAAGACAACCCAATTCAAACCGAGTAGAGAAGTCTCGGAGTCTCTCCTTGAGAAGGATAAACAAAAAAACAGTGGAGTTGTATTTAATCCGTCATGGGATCGCGGTAGAGCGCTTAATTGACACTAAGGATGAGGAGCGATCGCTCACCGAAATCGGACGGCAGAAAACCCGCAAAGTTGCCCAGCGACTCGACGAGCTGGGTTTACGGTTCGATTTGATTTTGACTAGTCCCCTAGTGCGATCTCGCCAAACGGCAGAAATACTCTATTCCTTTGGACTGAGTTCCCAGATGGAGGAATCTACCTCCCTCGCTCCTGACGGCGATATTTATACTTGGCTAGGCTGGTTAGAGCAATGGCGGCAAGTTACGTCTGGTTCGTTAGTGTTAGCACTCGTAGGTCATGAACCTGCTTTGGGGGAGTGGGCAGAAATTTTAGTCTGGGGCGAAGCCCGATCCGGGCTAGTTTTGAAAAAAGCAGGTATCATTGGTTTGACACTGCCAGAAGCCGGTTCAGCCGTAGGTCGTAGCCAGCTGTTTTGGTTGACCCCACCGAAGTTTTTGCTTTCTGGCGGCGTCTAATGATTACTGTAACCACGGTAACATAATGCCAGTTTCTGGTAAGTTAGCGTGATTGTTGTTCCGTAAAAGCAGCTGGTGTAACCATGTCCGTCTGCGAATTCAAGCCCGGTTTAGAAGGCGTTCCCGCCGCAGAATCCAGTATCAGCTATGTCGATGGGCAAAAAGGGAGACTGGAATATCGTGGCATCTGCATTGAAGATCTTGCCGAAAAAAGTAGCTTTCTGGAAACTGCGTATCTTTTAATCTGGGGTACACTGCCGACCAAGGAAGAACTTGAGGCGTTTGAGCATGAAATTAGATACCACCGCCGGATCAAATATCGCATTCGGGACATGATGAAATGCTTTCCCGAAAGCGGTCATCCGATGGACGCACTGCAAGCCTCAGCTGCGGCACTGGGACTGTTCTACTCGCGCCGCGACTTGAATAACCCTGCCTATATCCGAGCCGCTGTTGTTCGGCTGTTGGCAAAAATTCCGACGATGGTGGCGGCGTTCCAGCTGATGCGTAAAGGCAATGACCCCGTGCGGCCTCGTGATGACTTGGGCTACTCCGCCAACTTCCTGTATATGCTCAACGAGCGGGAACCCGATCCACTGGCGGCTCGCATCTTTGATGTTTGTTTGATGCTCCATGCCGAACATACGATGAATGCCTCCACATTCTCGTCCAGGGTGACGGCTTCAACGCTGACTGACCCCTACGCCGTGGTGGCTTCAGCGGTTGGGACGCTGGGAGGACCGCTGCATGGTGGAGCTAATGAAGAAGTCATTGGAATGTTGGGGGAAATTGGCTCGGTGGAAAATGTGCGTTCCTACCTAGATGATCACCTAGAACGCAAAGCCAAAATCATGGGATTTGGTCATCGTGTCTACAAGGTGAAAGATCCGCGGGCCACAATCCTCCAGAACTTGGCCCAACAGCTATTTGAGAAGTTTGGCCACGACAAGTACTATGACATCGCCGTTGAGATGGAACGGGTGATAGAGGAAAAACTGGGTGAAAAAGGGATTTATCCCAATGTTGACTTTTATTCGGGTCTGGTGTATAGAAAGCTGGGGATTGCGACAGACTTGTTTACACCAGTGTTTGCGATCGCCCGCGTCGCCGGTTGGCTAGCCCACTGGAAAGAACAGCTAGCAGAAAACCGCATTTTCCGTCCCACCCAGATTTACAACGGTCGCCACGATGCCCCCTACATCTCGATCGAGAATCGCTAGCCGTCGAGGAGAGGGAGTAGGGATAATTCTTCTTTGCCCCCTCTAACCTTGTAAGTAGAAGTTCTCAGGTGACTGCTGAAGGCCGAAAACCATACAAGGATATACTAGGCAGTAGAAACATCAAAAAATCTTTACAAAAAAGCCGTCAATCAGGCAGACTTTAGTATTGGTGAATTTACACTTACTAACCCAACAGTTTGTTGTAAATAGTTGAGCGCGATGACTTCAAGAGCGGAAACATGAATCCAGGAATTGACCTCCAAGGAAGTTTTATTCAATCCCTCATGGATTTGGGCTTGCCAGCTGGCACAGCCAAAGCCATTTGGATGCCAGTGCCAATGGGGCTGATGCTGATTGGTGCCACGATGGGAGTGCTAGTCACCACTTGGCTAGAGCGGAAGATTTCGGCAGCGGCACAGCAGAGGATTGGGCCGGAATTCATGGGACCTTTCGGGCTGCTGGCTCCTGTAGCAGATGGTCTCAAGCTCGTCTTCAAAGAAGACGTGGTTCCAGCTAACGCCGACTCATTGCTATTTACCCTCGGACCGATCGTAGTTGTGATTCCGGTGTTTCTGTCCTATCTGATTGTGCCGTTTGGACAGAATCTAGTGATCACTGATGTGGGAACCGCAGTGTTATTGTGGATTGCCCTTTCCAGCATTGCGCCCATCGGTTTGCTGATGGCTGGCTACGCATCTAATAACAAGTACTCGCTCTTGGGGGGCTTGCGAGCAGCGGCTCAGTCTATTAGTTATGAGATTCCTTTGGCGCTATCGGTGCTAGCGATCGCCATGATGTCTAACAGCCTCAGCACCATCGACATCGTGGATCAGCAATCCGGCTACGGCATCCTGGGCTGGAACATCTGGCGTCAGCCTGTAGGCTTCATCATCTTTGGGATTGCCGCCTTAGCAGAATGCGAACGACTGCCGTTTGACCTGCCCGAAGCCGAAGAAGAACTGGTGGCAGGCTACCAGACTGAGTACTCTGGGATGAAATTCGGTCTGTTCTACCTGGGCTCCTACGTCAACCTGCTGCTTTCTTCCTTGTTAGTAGCAGTTTTGTACCTGGGAGGGTGGGAATTTCCCATTTCAATTCACCTGATAGCGAGCTGGGTAGGAGTGAGCGAAACGAATCCCTCGTTGCAGGTGATCGACGCCTCACTGGGAATCACCATGACCATACTCAAAGCCTACTTCCTGGTCTTTATAGCTATTCTGCTGCGCTGGACACTCCCACGGGTTCGGATTGACCAGTTGCTAGATTTAGGGTGGAAGTTCCTGCTCCCAGTGGCTTTGGTCAACCTGCTATTAACCGCAGCCCTCAAATTAGCCTTTCCCTTCGCCTTTGGCGGCTAAAAAAGAGAGACAGACACCATGCTAAAGTTCCTTAAGCAAGTTGGCGATTACGCCAAAGAAACGGTACAATCCGCTCGATACATTGGTCAGGGACTATCTGTTACCTTCGACCATATGCGGCGGCGACCTATTACCGTGCAGTACCCTTACGAAAAACTCATTCCCTCCGAGCGGTTCCGGGGTCGGATTCACTTTGAATTTGACAAGTGCATTTCCTGTGAAGTCTGTGTCCGGGTTTGCCCCATTAACCTGCCCGTAGTGGATTGGGAATTTGACAAAGCCAGCAAAAAGAAAAAGCTCAATCACTACAGCATTGACTTTGGCGTCTGTATCTTTTGCGGCAACTGTGTGGAATTTTGCCCAACCAACTGTCTATCCATGACAGAAGAATACGACCTTTCCACCTATGACCGCCACCAGTTGAACTACGACAACGTGGCGCTGGGTCGTCTGCCGTACAAAGTGACCGATGACCCGATGGTTACCCCTCTGCGTGAACTGGTCTACTTACCTAAGGGTGTAATGGAGCCACACGGGGTGCCCCCCAGTGCCCAACGTGCCGGTCTGGTTCCAGAAGAAATTGTGGAAGAACCTGCTAAAAATTAGCAATAAGGAGACTAAGTAGCTGTGAATCTAGCGCAAGGGGTACAGATTGTTTCGTTGGGCCTGCTGGCTGTGATGATGATTGGGGCAGCGCTGGGCGTGGTACTGCTATCGAATATTGTCTATTCTGCCTTTTTGCTGGGGGGCGTTTTCATCAGCATTGCTGGAATGTATCTTTTGCTCAATGCTGACTTCGTGGCAGCAGCCCAGGTGTTGATTTACGTCGGGGCAGTTAACGTCGTGATCTTGTTCGCCATCATGCTGGTAAACAAGCGGGAGGATTTTGTCCCCCTTCCCCAAGGTTGGATTCGCCAGGCGCTAACAACTGTGGTCTGTATGGGACTGTTTGCCCTCTTGAGTGCGATGGTGTTGGCGACACCCTGGTCGTTATCAACCGGTCCCGCTGCGGGTGACACTTCGATCATCCTGATTGGAGAGCATCTGTTCAGTGATTTTTTGCTGCCGTTTGAGCTGGCCTCAATTTTGTTGTTGATCGCTATGGTGGGCGCAATCATCTTGGCGCGTCGCGAGTTTTTGCCAGACCAGGTGATATCTCCTGATCTGGAGCAACCGATGTTGATGTTGCCAGAGCGCCCACGGGAAGTGATATCAGTACCCAGCGATCCCAGCCTTAATCTTGAAGAAGCTCGTCGCCGCTAGACGAAAGTTAGCTTGCACAGGCAGGCTTTCTATGTTTCAACCTCTAGTAGACACCAAGAAGATTCATGCAACTCCAGTATTTTTTATTACTAGCAGCTGCCCTGTTCTGCATTGGCATTTATGGCGTGATTACCAGCCGCAACGCTGTCAGAGTGCTGATGTCGATTGAGTTGCTGCTCAATGCCGTTAATCTCAATTTAATGGCGTTTTCCAACTTTGTGGATGCGCAAGCGATTAAAGGCCAGGTTTTCACCGTGTTTGTCATTACCGTCGCCGCAGCTGAGGCGGCAGTGGGTTTGGCGATCGTGCTGGCCATCTATCGCAATCGCGATACAGTGGATATGGAGAAATTTAACCTTCTCAAGTGGTAATTGAGTGCAGCTGAACCAGGTTATTATCGCTCATAAGGCAGGAGATGCCCTGAGCAAGGAATGGGCTGAAAAATGTGCTCGGCAATTGGAAAGCCGTGATTGTCGGATTTTGATGGGGCCGAGTGGGCCAAAAGATAATCCCTACCCGGTTTTCCTGGCTTCGGCAATCCAGCCAATTGATCTGGCTTTGGTATTGGGTGGCGACGGGACGGCGCTAACAGCTGCCAGACAACTGGCAGCAGATAATATCCCGATTCTGGCGGTGAATGTGGGAGGACATCTCGGGTTTTTAACCGAGTCTTTTGAGAAATTCAAAGACACAGAGCCGGTTTGGGAGCGACTGTTGTGCGATCGCTATGCCATCCAGCGACGGATGATGCTGCAGGCAACAGTTTTTGAGGGCAATCGCGCGAAAAGAGAACGGGTGAGCGATCGCTTCCTGGCGCTGAATGAAATGTGCGTCAAACCCGCCTCAGCTGACCGCATGATTACTTCGATTCTGGAGATGGAAATCGACGGTGAGGTGGTGGATCAATACCAGGGAGATGGGCTGATTGTTGCCACGCCCACTGGTTCCACCTCCTACACCGTTGCCGCGAATGGCCCAATTATGCACGATGGGATGAAAGCAATTACCATTACTCCCATTTGTCCCATGAGTCTTTCTAGCCGCCCACTCGTCTTGCCCCCAGGTTCCGTCGTCAGTATCTCGCCCTTAGAAAATCACGATTTAACTACCAAGCTCTGGATGGACGGCATACTGGCAACCTCCATTTGGCCTGGACAGTGGGTGGATGTCGGCATTGCAGATTGTCAGGCTAAGTTTATTATTTTGTCGGAAGACTACTCCTATTACCAGACGCTACGAGAAAAGCTCCAGTGGGCAGGGGCGCGAATTCGCTATAACAAGAATTTTTCAAGCCATTAAGCGCAAGGCATGACAACACGATCAGTAAACTCTGGAATGGTGACTAGGAAAAGCTGATCTTCATCAGACCATTGAACAATCATACTGTATCGACTCATGAATCACCGTCCTCCCTTAACTTTTCCAATTCAGCTAATAACTGTGCTAACTGCTTCTCTAGGTAGAGTGGCACATCATGTCCAAAGCTCTTCGTGTTCCAAAGCTCCACCCCGATTTGTAGTTTACTCAAAAGAGGTGAAGATCTGAGAATCGCTATGTCATCCAGCGACGGATGATGCTGCAGGCAACAGTTTTTGAGGGCAATCGCACGAAAAGAGAACGGGTAAGCGATCGCTGACTGGCGCTGAATGAAATGTGCGTCAAACCCGCCTCAGCTGTCCGCATGATTACCTCCATTCTGGAGATGACAATGAAGCAAATTGTCCAATCTTATACACAGCTATTCAGTGTATTTTTCGTTATTACTTGATAGTGAAGAAGCATTTTATAACTTAATTTAATATTATTCATTTCAGATTTATTTGAACCGTTATATAGTTTTTCAAGAGACCAAATGCTTTAATAACAAGGTGTTTAGTTGATTTATTTAATGGATATGTAGGCAGGTTTGTTGTGTAAAAACTAAAGAGTAAATAGTTATACCTTGTCGTCGAATCAGCAATAAGTTGCTTGATTGAATCTGCTCCTGATAAAAAGAAAAATATACTAGCACAGCCTGCTGAATTGGTTTCGTCCAATTTGTTACATATTTCAGCTTTCATGGTTGCTCTATATTCCCAGGTAGCATAGTCAAAATAATCCCTTTTGTTTGGATTGGTAGAAAACATTAGCATTGTTAATACAATAACAGAAATGAATTTATCGCGAGTTTTATGACTAAAAATGTTAAATTTCATGGTTTCGTATTATCGGTTTAGCGATCGCCGAGAAAACCAACCGTGGCACAAACGCTTGATGTTCAGTTGACTGCAAACCTGTTTGCAACTCTGCTAGAACGCTCTGCATCTCCCCCTTCAGCAACGCCCCCACTGCCAACCACAGCCCCGGAAATACCTGACTATGGATTATTCCCTCGCTATCTGGCAGAAGATTGACATACTCTCCCTGCTCCAAGGTGAACCAATCTAACCGACGATCAAACACTTGCCACACAATGTATTCTGTCACTCTCGTCCACCCGTCAAGAATCGTTGGTTGGTTTTAGGTCTCATCAATCGGCAATCGTGCGGCGGCTTGCCTTAAAGCGCGGGCGGCGCATTTCTCAGCAGGACGGACGATGCCAGCGTAGGCAGCGAGCGAGGCTAGAGCGAACAGTGTCATTACGCCAGTCATGGCAGTCGCGGTACGTCCGTCATAGAGGAAGGCTACAAGCGCACTCGCAAGTGTTCCGCCTAGCATCATCTGCGTGAATCCCAGCACAGCGGCGGCGACTCCAGCAATTTCCGGCAACGGCTGAAGCGCCCCATGCTTGGCGTTGGGTGCGATCAGCCCGAAGCAGAAGGTGTTGAGCACGAGGAGCGGCATTAGCGTTGAGACGCGCAGTTCGTTGCTGATTGATACGAACAGGAGTGCAATAGCCGAAGCAACAGCAAGCGTGAGTCCGATTTTGAGCAACCGCGACGGCGGCACACCGCGAATACTCAAGCGTCCATTCAAAAATGAGCCTGCCATAATGCCAAGGGCAGTTGAGGCAAAGAACCAACCGTAGACAGTCGTTGAGACGCCCAGGACATGAATCATCACCCCTGGTGAGCCAGCAACGTAGGCAAACATACACCCAAAGCTCAACCCGTTGACGAGCGCGTAGCCAATGCAGATTCGATTGCCGAGAACACGGATGTAGTTGTTCACGAGGCGACGTGGTGCGAGCGCACTCTGATTGCGCTGAGGGATTGATTCTCCAAACCCGATCGCGATCGTCATCACCAGCACAACCCCCCCAGCGGCTAACACTCCATAGATCGCTCGCCAGTCAGCGATCGTCAGAACCCATCCACCGATTGTTGGTGCAATCATGGGCGCGATGCTCATCACGAGATTGATGTAAGAGAACTGCGCCCGTGCGGCAGAACCCTCAAACAGGTCACGAACGATTGCCATCTCTAGTACTGCGGCAGCACCCGCACCCGCACCCGCGATAAAACGCCAGGCAATGAGCGCGTTGATTGAGGGCGCGATGGTACACATAACACCAGCGAGTGCGAAGACTCCACAACCCACTAACAGGATCGGGCGTCGTCCGTACCGATCTGAAAACGGTCCAAAAATAAGTTGCGCGATTGCAAAGCCAGCCATGAATAGGCTAAGGGTCAAACCCGTGGCGGCGGGTGATGCATTTAAGGATGCGCCAACCGCCGCCAGGGCTGGCAATCCCATATCGATCGCTAAGGGCGGTAACGCAGCCAGCGCACCAAGCAGCACAGTAAAACCCAAGGACTTGGGTCGAATTCGCATTGTTCTTCTCCTGATCCGATATCTGCTGGTTTCAAAAGTAATTTCATTCCAGGGTGTGCTTGTTCAGCTAAGCTAACTTCAAGCTGAGATTTTCTAGGTGAATAGCTAAACTATCGATAATCGCTACTCTGCAAGATAGACTATCGATAATCTATAGTCAAGGAAAGAAGTTAAAAAAAAGGGTGACTGATGGGCGTACACCGCCAATGCATGCGCGATCGCATCAAGCAAGTATTACTCGACAGAATTCTGAATGGCACTTATAGACCAGGCGATAGACTGGTGGAGTTACAGATTGCCCGCGAGATGGATACCAGTCAAGCGCCTGTACGTGAAGCGCTGCGTGAGTTGGCGGCAGTGCACCTAGTTGAGACTGAAAGTTATCGGGGCACGCGGGTACGGCAGATCAGTACCCGTGAACTGCGCGAGTCTTACCAGGTTCGAGCCGTGCTAGAAGAGATGGCAGCACAGTCTGCCGCCCCCCGATTTCAATCGAACCCGGAGCCCCTTCAGGCTGCACTTGCTAACCTCCTAGCTGCCACACAGTCGCAAAATCTTGAGTGTCTGGCACGGCAAAATGGAGCTTTCCATCGGCTAATCGTCGAGACATCAGATAACAGCATCCTTCTGCGCGTGTGGGACTCACTCTCCATTGAAGTCTGGACCCGCATCAATTTAAGATTATTAGCACAAACCACTGTCAATCTGCAAGAGGTAATCGAGGAGCATCAGCCAATTGTTGATGCTCTAGTGCGAGGCGACGGCAAAACTGCGGGATATCTCCTACGCAGGCATGCTGAAACTGTTCTGCTACCAGAAGTTGATGATGTATCTGAAACACCAAAGCAAGGAGAAACAGCAAGGGTAATGCGGGAGAGAGAAGACGTAGGGTGAGCAGGAGATCAAATTCCTTTTGGGAGCATAAAAAAACCGAATTTTGATGAATAACCAAGTGTTCAACAGCATTTACTAATTAATAGGAATTGCTTAATTCGCTGTTAGCAGATTTAAGTAATTAGGGCTGTTGCGATAGTATACCCATGCTAAAGTTTGTACGGCCACTGGCAACGGCGGCAGTAGAGAGGATGGCGAGAAGAAAAGCCTTGAGGGAGATCAGCGATCTCCTTGTTTGAGAAGTACAGCATATGGACAGTGGCGCTGACCCAAAGCTTTTGGTATTCACATTCACAAGCTGACTTAACATTAGTCTCGCTCCTCAGGTAGACGTTGAGGAAAACAGTAGTAGTTATTTTTATGAGTAAAGGCAACGAAAACCTTTATGCGGCAGAACATCCAACCCAAGAGCGAGAAAAATTCATAATTCGTAATTGAAGAGGTACTGGAGAGGGAGATCCTCCCTGAGCCATCGGCGGATGTTCAATGGCAATTCAATCGTTCAAGAAAACATCCTATGAAAAACGATTACCTCATCGTCGGCAGTGGTTTATCGGCATTGGTCTTTGGGGCTTTGATGGCCTCCTCCGGTAAGACCGTGCAAATCCTCGAAGCCCATGAGTATCCTGGGGGCTTTGGTCACACGTTTACGATGGCCAAAAAATATACGTTTAATGCCCAACTCCACTATGTTTGGGACTGTGGTGAAGGACACACTGTCAATCAGGTTCTCAAAAAACTTGGCTTGGATCAAGATGTGACCTTTGAGCGGTATGACCCGAATGGCTTTGACCATATGCGAATGCCGGGGTATGCGCTGGACATCCCCTCGGAACCGGAAGAACTAATCCGGCGATTGTCAGAGCTGTTTCCAACAGATGCTGATCGGATTCGCAAATTTGTAAATGAAGTCCAGAAGACCAGCCAGGGATTGAAGAAACTCTCTCCTCCGGTCAAGCCAGCTGAATTACTCAAACATTCTGGTGAAGTGTTCTGTGCCGTCAAATATCTCAACAGTACGCTTCAGGATGTGTTCGACAAGTTCAAGCTACCTCAAGCAGCACAAACCCTATTAGCACTGCAATGGCCTGATTTTTTGTTGCCCCCGGAACTGCTCTCGTTCTATGCCTGGGTGATTTTGTTCAGAAGCTATCAAGAAGGCGCGTTTTACCCGACCCAGCATTTTGAGCATGTGATCAATTCTTTAGTCAAAGTGATCGAATCGCAGGGGGGGCAGGTTCTGCTAAACCATGAAGTCACGAAATTCAAAGTCACAGACAGAACTGTAACTGGAGTTCAAGCGATGGATCTGACCACCCATCAAACCCATGAATTCACAGGCGATACAGTGATTTGCAACATTGACCCCAAAAAAGCCGCCAAGATGATTGGGGAAAAACAGTTCTCCAAAACAGTGCGACGGAAACTCAGCTATGAGTATTCTGCATCAAACTATATGGTCTATTGCGTCGTCAAAGACCTTGATCTCCGAGACTATGGATTTGGCAAGTGGAATACTTTTCATTCAGGGCATCAGGATCTGAATGAAGCATTTGCTCAGATGTATGAGCAAAATGACTTTTCTAATCCCAGCTTTGCGATCACAACGCCAACTTTACTAACTCAAGCGCGTCAGGACTGTCCAGAGGACTGTCAAATTGTCGAATTCCTAACCGTTGCCAATTACAACTACTTCAAGCAACTGCGCTCGAGCGATCGCATTGCCTACAACCAGAAAAAGCAGGAAATCCTCGACTCCATCCTAGACGTAGTTGAAAAACGTATCCGTTCAGAGGGGGTCAGGAAGCCAGTATTATTTGGTGTTGAGAA
>CAXUIG010000170.1:0-14121 GCA_964250845.1 uncultured bacterium
AAAGATATTTATGTATACTTAATTTTTTTACAACTCATTTAGGACTGCTATAGGTAAGTACATGAGTTGCTAATAAAACGAGAGCTTAAAAACTCAGAAAAACTGAACCTAGGTAGATCAGCGATCGCAAGGGGGTCTTTCGGCTACCAGCAGCCAGCAAGCTATGGTCACTTTGGAGCATGTCGTGCGATCGCACTAGGTTGTAACTTCGTCCAGTGTTGACTTTTACAAAGGTTTTGACAAGTAAAGATTGATATGTTTAGAAAAACTTAAGCAATTCTATTCATAATTTAGTCCGCGCCAGTGCTGGCTGCTTTGCCGTCGCTAAAAAGTTTATATCGGTGACCGCAGCAAAGAAGCGGCAAAAAAACTGTGGAATTCCCTGCCACCCTTGTACCGACAAGGCGCTGTTTGCTACACGAATTTCTGGGATTCTTATGCCGGTGTTCTCCCAAGCAAACGTCACAAAATGGTTGGAAAAGATAGTGTTTTGAACAATCATATTCAGAGATTTAATAACACGCTTCGCCAACGAATCTCTCGTTTAGTTAGAAAAAATTTATCCTTTTCTAAACAGATGGAAAACCACATTGGCGCTATTTGGTACTTCATCCATCACTATAATTCTTTTTTAGCGAGCTAAATCTGTCATCACTACATATTTATTACTACCCCCAACCCCTACACCCCACCTCAATAAGTAAATTAAATGTGTTTGAGCTTATTACACCTTGTATTATTTTTATAGGTCTATCTCTTGGTGTTTTTAGAATCAGATGTTCTTGCAAATATGCTTAAGTTTCAACCCCCTGGTTTTGGGCAACGATTCACACAAACATCACTGGGGCCAATGGTTTACTATACCCAGGTGAGTGAACCATGGTCAGTCTCAACCACTGAGGGTGAAGAGCTACCCTCCTTAATCTTTTTACACAACTTTGGCGGCGGGGCTTCGGCTTACGAGTGGTCCAAGGTTTACCCGGCTTTTGCCACCAATTACCGCGTGTTAGCCCCAGACTTAATTGGCTGGGGTCAGTCGGCTCACCCAGCGCGGCACTACAAAATTGCTGACTATCTGACTACACTGGCAGAGTTTATCCAACAGGCTTGTCGCCCGCCTGTAGCCGTAGTGGCGTCTTCCCTTACCGCTGCTTTCACTATCCGCCTCGCAATTCAACAACCCGATTTATTCCAAGCACTGTTTCTGGTCTGTCCATCTGGGTTTGCCGACTTTGGACAGGACGCTGGGCGCAGACTCCCACTTCAGGTAATTAGTACGCCGCTGTTGGATCGGCTGATTTATGCCCTCGGCGCTGAGAATGAAGTTGCGGTACGCAACTTTTTGCAGCAGTTTTTGTTTGTCAAACCAGAGCGAGTGTCTCAAGAGACGGTAGAGGCTTATCTGGCGTCAGCACAACAGCCGAATGCTGAATACGCGGCTTTGGCCTTTTTGCGGGGAGACCTTTACTTTGACCTGGCTCTATATATTCAGCAACTTACTGTGCCTACGGTCATTCTTTGGGGCGAACAAGCACAATTTACCAGCGTCAACCTCGGGCGGCGTCTGGCACAGCTAAATCCTCAGGCAATTCGATCCTTTCAGGCGCTTGATCAAGTAGGGATACTGCCTCATCTGGAAATGCCAGAGCTGGTCATTGGTCTATTGCAGCGTTACTTGCAAATTTTTATCCCACTGGCAACCAAACCACAAACGTAGCCCCTTGTCCGCCACCAACTGCTGATCCAGTTGGGATCTGAGCCGGGGTGAAAGCTTGGATCATACCATCCATTTGTTCTATCAATTCTTTGGCGATCGCCAACCCTAACCCTGTGCCAGTAATCCCAGAATTGAGCTGTACACCCCGGTAATGCCGCTCAAATATATGCTCTAAATCTTGAGACGGAATTCCAGGTCCCGTATCACTAATGGAGATTCCTTGAAAATGGCCTTGCTCTCGCCCCGAGATCAGTTGTAACCCAGCCTGAATGTAAATCTGTCCCCCAGCTGGGGTGTATTTCAAACCATTGTCGATCAGATTACTTAACACCTCCCGTAATCCCTTGGCATTGGCTCGTACCGGCGGTAAGTCAGGGGGAATTTCTGAGTGTAAATCCAGATCTCGCTCCTGTGCGATCGCATCAGCTGACTCTAACAGCGGTTCTAAGACATCAGCCACCCTGCATAATTGGGCGCTCCCCCTAGCATCCGGCAACAACGGCAGCGATTTTGTCCCTGGTTGGATCGCTTCCATAAACAGCCCATTTGCAGGCAGGGAGGAACTCATAGCTATTTCTTCTGCCCTGAGGTCAATTACCGCATCGAACTGTTGCAGCAACTCCTGGAGGCGATCGCTCTCCCGCACAATATTGGCAGCGACTTCGCGGTTGGCATCCCCTGGTAGGAGGCGCTTGAGCAGCAGTTTGCCAAATGTCCGCAACGCTGTTAAGGGATTGCGCAACTGGTGCAGTAAGTTATCCAGCAGATCGCGCTGCTTTGCCTGGAGGCGCTGCTGCTGATCAAGCTGCTGCTCGAACCACTCTCGACGCTGATCTAATAACCTAGCGATCGCCAGCGTCTGTGCAATCCGCTCAATTTCTGAGCACTCCCGCTCATTCCACGCTCGGTCTTCCCGACCTGTCACCAGCAACCCCATGACCACACCCTCATGCATCAGGGGCAATACGATTTGGCGCTGTGGCAGCAGGGAGTGCTCCGACTCATCCGCTTTATGCTCATCCGTCCTGGCATCGGTCAAAGACTCCGGTGGCTGAGTAGGGACTGCCGCTGCTTCCGTTTCTGGCTGTGCTGAAGAAGGCAACCTAGGAACTCGGGAGCCAAACTGGGTAGCCTCGAGCCGTTTCAAGAACTGGCGTTGCCCCCACGAAGTGGGGATTAGCGGACGGGTGTCGCCGCCCGTTTCTTCCGGCAGTAGCGCCACGTTCGACCCTGACCACACCACTGCTGTCTCCGGGTAAGCCACCACCGGAATCAGCTTGACCTGGGGAGTCTCCCCCTCTACCATTTCTTCTGTCAAGTACACAACGCTCAAAGCCGCGCCCAATCCTTGGGTTAGCAGGGCTACTTGGGATCTGCACAGAGCAACAAACTCGGAACTGGCCGACATTAACATGAAGTCAAACTTGAATGATTAACGGCATCGCGGCGGATGAGCGCACACCTATTTTCTTTTATACTCTTATATTAGGTTGACTGGAACAGACCAGGGGGGGCTGCGAATGCCTCTGGTCTCTGGTAATGCCTGAGCCTAACCCAGCCTTCATCCGGCAAAATCAGTAACTTTGTATCAAAACCTTAACATCACTTGAGTTTTTGAATTGCAGCAGATATACTGGCGACGGATTTTGTAACCGTAACTACAATCATCAGCTTAAAATTAGGAGGCAAAGAGGTTGGCAAGGAGACGTAAGCGCAAAAGTCGTCGTCGCCAAGAAGGACGCCGTATCCTCGAGCATGTGGCTCAATATAGCATCGAAAGTGGCGAAGATAAACCTGTGACAGCTGCTCGAAAATTCATCCAGGCTGAGGGGATTTTACCACCTGCGTTGCTACTCGTGAAACGCAATGAACATACTACAGACCGTTATTTCTGGGCCGAAAAGGGACTGTTTGGGGCTCAATACGTGGAAGAAAATCATTTCTTGTTTCCTAGTCTGAGGGTGTTAGAAAGCCCCCCAGACAAGGAACCCGTCGCTGGGCGTAGTCGCTGAGACGAAATGGATGCCACCTGCGCTAGAATCCCTGAAAAATGTAAATTTTTTGTTGGTTCTAGCTACTGTTTACCTCTCAACCGCGATTCATCCCACACTGAAAACCAGGGTAGTCCCGACTTTTCAGTGTGGGATGAATCGCGGACAATATCTTTGACTTCCCAAGCGTAGAGTGATATTCTACACAAAGCGGAATAGGCACAGCGTTAACACAGGGAGTTCTCGCTACATAACCAACTGGCGACAGGGCACGCCGTTAGTTGTAAAACTCTAAAATGCTCAGGAGATGCAAAAAGCGGGGTGTAAGTCATGAGGCTGCACTAGTTAAGAATCGTAGACCCAGGAAATTCCAACAGTAATTTTGGCAGCCCACGCTATAACGGTACTCCGTTTAGCGTTGGGTAGATGTCACTCACACGGCTTTAAGTGTAGCGCTCGTTGTAACTCGATAAGTTCATCACGATGGGCGGTGACGGTAATCCAGCTTTGCGAGTGTGGTTTTTCGCTGTTGGTCGCTTCCACCTTGAGCGACACCTGCTCGCTTCGCCTCGCTCTTTTCCAGTAAAAAACACCAGTAACAGGTGAGAGCAGCACCAGCCCTAGAAAAACTGTACTCAGGCTGGGAAACAGCATCGACAAAACCAGCGTCAGACAAAGAATGCCAACGGCTGCAAGCAGTGTCAAAAAAATGGCTAGAAAAACACTAGGTCGCACAACACCTTCAAACGTAACTTGGTTGTGCTCCGCGTCTACCCTTGCCACCCGGTAAGAACGCTCTTGCAAATACTGCTGCAATTGAGTCAGAAGAGAGGCTTGGGCTTGCTCAGACACCAGTCGGACTTCTTGAGTTCGATCTTTAACCGAGGCGCGGATAAAGAAAAACAGCCCGATAAACAACAACAAGGTCAGTACTAATGTCGATAGGAGAGTAGAACTATTCACGAGGGTTTGTTTATTACATTACACAACTTCTTTAATTATTATTCGTTGTTTGCAGCCTCCGATTTATGTACTCTTGCCAAAGACGAGCCAAATCCTGAGCCTGCAAAAGCCAGACTGGGGCAACCTGATACATCCGCCGGGGTCGTCCGCGCCCTTCGACTTTTTTCCAGTAACCAGTGATGGCCTTTTCGTCTTCGAGAAATTTAAGCGCACTGTAAAGGACGGTATCAGAAAGCCGGTAGATTGGGTATTCAGTTTCCAGCCGCTGAATCAGCTCTGTTCCGTAAGATTCTCCCCCTACCAAAATTGACAGGACATAACACACTGCTATTTCCTGAGACAAATAAGTCGGAGGAGGATTTTGGAAAAACTTATAGATATCCTGAAGTTTCATGGGTTCGACCCACTTAATAGTCATTGCATTTAAGCCTGTTTTTACTGTAGAACTCTGTAATGCAACTGGCTTTCTTTCCATAAGAAAAGTAGGTATCCATGCAATACTGTTCGGTTAACGCTTTGAGAGCAAACATGTTAATTCCCGGAATTCCCCTTAAAGCCAGGGTAAAGCTAAAACTTTTACGTGAGTGAATGCTCCTAAAAATACGGATCCAAATCGCCCCCTTTTTAAGTGTAGTTGTGCTGGATTGCCGAATCCAATAGGATGCGTACGACCAACTTGGGTATAAAGGTTGTTTGAAGTAATTTTAGACTGTTAATTTGGGTTTGTCTGCCATAATTCAGGGTAAATTTTTACTTATTTGCCAAATTGATAAATTTTCTGACGATTTATCACAAATTCTGACAATTGCTGCCGGTTTATTGCTTATACGATCGCTTGAAGCAGTTAAGCCGTTTCAAATGCAATATATCTTGGATTTCGGCAAGGACGAACTTGGCTGGGAGTGGACGCGAAAAAATAGGGAAAGATCAAGCCAATGGTGGTTTAGCGTGAAAATACAAGTGTGATAGGAATCTATCCTAGCCATACTCCCTGGGGATGAACATGCAAGACAAGTCAGAATCACAATCTTCTACCACAGCGCTCCAGCAAATTGCCACTGCTTTTTGGCTCACAGGCTGGATTAGTTTCTGGATTCAATTAGTCCTAGCCGTTATTTCGATCATAGTTTTGCTGTTTGCCAGCCTTAGTCGCAACGTGGGTCCCCAGAACGAGCAGAGTCTAGGAACTGGGTTCGGCATCGTTTTAGCAGTTAGTGGAGTTGTTACACTAGGCTTAGGTGTCTATTTTGCTTTCCGTTACACCCGGATTGGCAAAAGCCTGCCATCTCCCCATTCAAACCAACGCCCGCGTAAGGCAGACACGGTTCAAATCCTGCGCCTGGGATTGAGCGTGAATTTGGTGGGAATGTTACTTACCATCTTAGGAGCGCAAGCCATTGCTGGAACTCTCCTGGTTAGGTCTCTGTCCATACCCCAAGGTGTAGGGGCGGCGCTCTACAACGCCCAACAGAACATCCGCCCACTAGATATTTTTGTGGTGCAAGCGAACACGAATACCGTTGCTGCCCACTTTGTCGGGCTTGTGGCTTCGCTTTTTTTGCTCAATCGCGTTCATCGGCATTAATGAAAGGAGTCACAGACTTCTATTCGTAAGGCAGTGTATGCTGGTTTATTGGCAGAAGAAGCGAAAGAAAAATCTGTGCTCGATATTAAGCAGATCCGGGAAAATCCACAAGCTGTTCAGGAGCGTTTGAATCGTCGCGGCAACTACGACATTCAGCCTATAATCCAATTAGATCAGCAACAACGGGAACTGGAAGCGACGCGATCGCAACTCCAAGCCCGCAGCAACGAAATTGGCAGATTAGTCGGGCAAAAAGTTAAAGCCGGTAGCAATCCCCAAGAGCCAGAAATTGAAAGCCTGCGTGAAGAAGGCAACGCGCTCAAAACCCAGAGCAGCCAGCTGGAAGCGCAGGAAAGAGACCTAAAAACACAGCTGGAAGCCCTCTTATTAGTACTGCCTAACTTACCCAGCGACTCCACACCCATCGGCAAGAATGAGTCCGATAATGTCGAAGCGCGCCGCTGGGGTGACGAGTACATTCCCCAAAACACTCATATCCTTCCCCACTGGGAAATTGGCGAAAAGCTGGGTATTCTCAATTTCGAGCGTTCTGTCAAAGTCGCCCAAAGCCGATTTGTCACCCTAATCGGAGCCGGTGCTGCTTTGGAACGGGCGCTGATTCAATTCATGCTCGATCAGCAGACAGCATCTGGGTATCTGGAAGTCATGCCGCCGATTCTGATCAACACTCAGTCGCTTACAGCCTCTGGTCAGCTGCCCAAGTTTGCCGAAGAAAGCTTCAAGTGCGCTGCTGATGACCTCTGGCTCAGTCCTACTGCCGAAGTGCCGATCACCAATCTCTATCGCGATGAAATCCTCGCGGCGGCAGATTTACCCATCTACCACTGTGCTTATACCCCTTGCTTTAGGCGGGAAGCGGGTAGCTACGGTCGGGATACACGGGGGCTAATTCGACTACATCAGTTTAATAAGGTCGAGCTATTCAAATTTGTCCATCCCGACACCTCCGAACAAGAGCATCAAACCCTAGTCCAAAATGCCGAGGCGATCTTACAGGGATTGCAATTGCCATACCGGGTGATGGAATTGTGTACAGGTGATCTCGGCTTCTCAGCCATGAAAACCTATGACTTAGAAGTCTGGTTGCCTTCATCTGGCAAATACCGTGAAATCTCATCCTGCTCCAATTGTGGTGATTTTCAAGCGCGGCGGGCACAGATTCGCTTCAAAGAGGCTGGAAAGAAAGGAACCCAGTTTGTGCATACGCTCAATGGTTCTGGGTTGGCGGTGGGTCGCACGATGGCGGCGATTTTGGAGAATTATCAACAACCAGATGGAACAGTACGGATACCGTCCGCGCTCCAATCCTACCTGAGGCGTGAGGTGCTTACGGGTGTAGCACCGTAGAATTAAAGAAATGTTGATTTTGATTAAATTTCTCTATGTCAGTTTTGGCAGCGATCGCAGTCTTAGCCCTCCTGATAGTAGTACATGAACTGGGACACTTTATCGCCGCGCGGTCTCAGGGTATCCATGTCAATCGCTTTTCCTTGGGGTTTGGTCCCAGTCTGTGGAAATACCAAGGGTCAGAAACCGAATACGCCATCCGCGCGATTCCGTTGGGCGGCTATGTCGGATTTCCCGATGATGACCCCGATAGCAAAATTCCCCCCAATGACCCGAATCTCCTGGGAAACCGCCCTATTCTTGACCGGGCGATCGTGATTAGCGCTGGAGTTATAGCAAATCTAATTTTTGCCTACTTCCTCCTAGTGACACAGATAGGAACTGTAGGAGTTCAGCAATTTAACTACCAGCCTGGAGTAATAGTCGCGAAACTGGTTCCAGAGACGACTTCTCCCGCACTCAAGGCGGATATTAAACCAGGAGACATCGTTCTGGCGGCAGATGGTAAAAACCTGGATGCTTCCCAAGAGGCGATGATGTCTTTGACTAAAGTGATTCAAGCGCATCCCAACCAGTCCCTGCCGCTGAAGATTCAAAGGGACAACAAAAAACTTGATTTGATGGTAACACCAGAGCCGGGAGCTGATGGTAAAGGCCACATTGGTGTCCAGCTGGCTCCCAATGGTAAGGTGGTGCGTCACCGTGCTGCTAACGTGGTAGAAGCTTTTAGCAGCGCTGCAGTCGAGTTTCAACGGATTGTTATTCTCACAGGTCAAGGTTTCGTGCAGCTGATTAGCAACTTCAGCCAAACAGCCAATCAAGTAGCTGGCCCCGTTAAAATTGTGGAAATTGGTGCAAGTATTGCTAAGTCAGATGCAGGTAATCTGTTTCAATTTGCGGCTTTAATTAGCATTAACCTTGCTATTATCAACATTTTGCCCCTACCAGCCTTGGATGGCGGTCAGCTGGCCTTCCTGTTAATTGAAGGATTGCGGGGAAAACCATTGCCCACCCACATTCAAGACGGCGTGATGCAAACTGGGTTAATGGTATTGTTGGGGTTGGGGATTTTCTTGATTGTGCGCGACACTGCGAATTTGCCGTGGATACAGAAATTATTCCAGTAGGAAATTTCTCCCCCTGTGCCTCACAAAGCCACCGCAAGGCTTGATCGATTTCTATGATCACTCGTAAATGGTCAGTTAAAACTCAGCGTGCCTTAGAGATTCTGATTCGCCTCAAGCGCCTCTATCCAGAGGCACCGTGTACGCTAAACTACGAAACGCCGGTGCAACTGCTGGTGGCAACAATTCTCTCGGCTCAGTGTACAGATCAGCGAGTGAATCAAGTCACACCAGCGTTGTTCCATCGGTTTCCTGATGCAGCTACTTTGGCGAGCGCGGATTTGTCAGAGTTAGAGAACCTGGTACGTTCTACCGGCTTTTACCGTAATAAAGCGAAGAATATTCAAGCTGCCTGCCGGATGATAGTGACGGAATTTGGCGCTCAGGTACCGCAACGGATGAAACAGCTGCTACAACTGCCAGGAGTAGCTCGTAAGACTGCGAATGTGGTTCTTAGCCATGCTTATGGTATTAACGTTGGAGTGACGGTAGACACCCATGTAAAGCGCCTGAGTTACCGCTTAGGCTTGACTGAGCATACAGATCCTATTCGCGTCGAGCGAGACTTAATCCGGTTAGTGCCACAGGAAGAGTGGGAAAACTGGTCAATTCGGCTGATATATCACGGTCGAGCAATTTGTAAAGCACAGAATCCGGCTTGCGACGCTTGTGTACTCGCCGATTTATGCCCCTCGAGAAGAGAGCTGGGGGAGATAGCTCCTCTTCGGTAATGCATCGGATAAGATGGAAAAAGTTTATTTAATGCAAAGCAATTGAAGGATTTATGGCTAAAAAGAGCATGATTGAGCGCCAGAAGAAGCGCGAGGAGACGGTGGCAAAGTATGCCGACAAGCGGCAAGCTTTGATAGAACAGTTTCAGAACGCAACTTCTCAACGCGAGAAGTTAGAATTACACCGGCAAATCCAACAGCTACCACGCGACAGCGCTCGTAACCGACTCCGGAATCGGTGCTGGGTCACTGGTCGTTCCAGAGGCGTATACCGCGACTTTGGGCTTTCTCGTCATGTGTTCCGAGAATGGGCTCACGAAGGTCTTTTGCCCGGTGTGGTCAAATCCAGCTGGTAAATTTAAATCCCTCCCAATAGGGATTTAGACCCCCGCCAACGCGAACAGATTCTAAACGAATTTACGTATGGGTCTATTGGCCACAGCAGCGATCAATTCCCAGACTTTCTAAGAGTAGATCGCTGACTGCATTAGCGATCGCAAACTCACCATAGAAACTTTTGGAAAAATCAAACGCCTGCATCTCTGTCATGATCGCGATCACGAGAGACCCAAGGTCGTTTTCACCTTCCATCCGCTGCCGGACAAAAATCTGAGCAGCTCGCCGGGCAATCTGCTGATTGACTGGCTCTGGAAGAAATTCTTGATTAAGCCAACCGTGCAAAGTTTCTTGGAGCCATTCACCCTCTTGCTGGGGATTTTGGGCCGGTGGCAGGGTGATAGGTTGAATCGGTTCAGTCATTTTAGTACTCAGCTATTCAACTAGGGCAGCTGCTGTGTCTAGATAGACACAGTAGATAATACACCTAGTCTCGAAATGAGCTGATTCATGCAATATGATATTTCCACCATCATCCAGGGGTATGCTCAGGGCTATTTTCTTATGGCTGATGAGAGCGATCACTTGGGGTGGTATTCCAGCCGCGATCGCACCCTAATTCCTTTAGATGAACGATTTCATTGCCCAAAGTCGCTGCGACGTGTTCTCAACTCTGAGTGTTTTACCCAGGCCATTAACCGCGACTTCAACGCTGTGGTGACTGGGTGTGCTGATCGGGATAATACCTGGATTTCACCAGAGTTACAAGAAATTTACTGGGCGCTTTATCAGGCGGGCTGGGCTTATAGCTTCGAGACTTGGCAAGGCGAGCAGTTGGCTGGGGGAATTTTAGGAATTGTGATTGGGGGAGCCTTCATTGGGGAATCGATGTTCTATCGGATTAGCGAAGGCTCAAAGGTAGCGATGGTGAAGCTGGTGGAAAGATTGCGATCGCGCCAGTTTGTTCTCTTTGATGCCCAAATGATGAACCCCCATTTAGAGCGATTTGGCGCTTACCGGGTGAACGAGAAACAATATCACTTGCTTCTGGGGCAAGCATTGCAGCGCCGGTGTTCAATTTTTTAAGGGGCTTAGGGGAAGTGGCAGTGTGACTGTAAATGTTGTACCGCTCCCAACCTCACTTACAGCCTCGATTTTGCCACCGTGTAAATCCACAGACTGCTTGACAATGGCTAGTCCTAGTCCTGTACCAGGGATTTTGTTAACATTGCTGGCTCGATGGAATGCTTCAAACAATCGTTTTTGGTCTTCTGGGGGAATGCCAATGCCCTCATCTTTAATCTGAAAGATAGCCTCTCCAGTCTCAATAGCGAGTTCAAAATGAATGGTGCTGCCTTGAGGGGAATACTTGATAGCATTTGAGAGCAAATTGCTGAGGATATGCCGTAGCAGTTTTTCATCTACATAAGCATTTGTGTGTTCGCCTCGACTGATAAAGGCAATAGTGTGGGTGTTATTAGTAGAGAATTGGATTTCTGCCACCATTTCTCTACAAAGTTTCGCCAGATCATGTGGTGCTGGGTTAAAATTTTGTTTCCCCACTGCTGCCTTACCGATTAGCAGAACATCATCTAACAGTTTTGCCATCTTTCTAGAATTGGTTTGAATTCGGTGAAAGAACTCGTGTTTTTTGTCTTGAGACCATTTATCACTGGAGCTTTCGAGGATTTGTGCAGAAGCTAAAATTACGTTGAGTGGGTTGCGAAACTCGTGGGATACCATGGAGACAAAGCGGGATTTAAGTTCATTAGCAGCCTTCAGTTCCAGCGAGAGCTGTCGCGATCGCAATAGAATTTCCACCCTTGCCTGCAATTCCAGCTTTTCAATCGGTTTAGTGATTAAATCATCAACGCTCTGCCACAAGTGTCGGGTAACCATCTTTACATCCTGACGAAAGGTGATCAGGAGAAAGGGTAGCAAAACTGGCTGCTCTGCCTTTTTTCTCGCTTGTACCCATTCCCATAGTCTGTCCAAGGCCGGACCATCTAAGATGCACAAGTCGAAATCTTCGTCAAGTGTTTGCTCAGAATCGCTCAGCAATACCTCGTAGTGCATCCCCAGCCACTCCGACAGCAAGCGACGGTTCTCTGTATGCTCCAAAAAGAGTAGAATTCGGCTCATCTTTAATTTTTTCCTAGCTCATCCTTCTAGGGAAGGCGGCTCGATCCACTCCGGTGTGCCTTTGAGGATGCCACGTAACCTGGTAAGGGGCTTGCCTACTTTGATGCCATAGCGGCTAATCTCGAACTCGCGCAGGGTTTTCTCAAAATCACTCATCCGTTTCTTGAGCACCCCAATCACCTTACGGATCTCGCCTTGCATCTCCACGTAGCGCAGGAAAACAATGTTGTCCGCCACGTAACTGAGCCCAATCTCGGTGGCTTGGAACTCGCCAGTTATACTTTCTACTTCGTTAATCAAAAGAACGGCAACCCCCATGTTTTGCAAATATTTGCACAAAGCATGGATATGGCTGACCAGATCCTCGCCTCGGACGGAGAGGCGATAGCCAGAGACGCTGTCAATCATGACAATGCGCGTATGAAGCTCCTCCACTTCGTGACGCACTAGGCTGGCGAACTCGTCGGGAGTGAAGCGCATAGGCTCCACCTGTACGACTGAAAGCGTGCCGCGCTCAATCATTTTTTGAACAGGGATGTTGATCGATTCACAACGACGTATGAGGGTTTCCATCCACTCCTCGAAGGCGTAAACTACTGAACGTTCGCCTCTTCCCGCCGCTTCTTTCATAAACTGGAGTCCCAAAGTGCTCTTGCCTACGCCGCTGGGGCCGCTGATGATGGTGATCGTACCGCGCTCGAATCCGCCGTGCACTAGTTCGTCTAGTTCCGGTACGCCGGAAGAAATCACCTCAGCTACAAACTCTTGGTTGTACCCATCGGGTATTAAATGGGGGAAGACCTCTATACCTTTCTGGGTTAATCGCAGCGAGTGGTTACCACTCTGAAAGTCGGAGCCGCGAAACTTGGTAACGCTCAGGGTTCGTCCCTTGTCAGAAAAATTTAGGTTGATGACTCCATCACTCATGAATTGCAAATCGTCGTCAGGAGTCTCCTCTGTGCCTTCGGAACTGAAAAGCACCGTAGCGCCTTGTTCTGTCAGAAACCGTAGGAAAGACAGCACTTGCTTGCGGAACTGGAAGGCGTCAGTGGATAGGTAGCGGAACTGAGTCATGGCGTCCAGAAAGATCCGCTGTGGTTTGAGGATTTCTACCTGCTCAATGATTTTTTGCGTTGTCGGTTCTCGTTCCACCTCGGCTGGAGTGAAAATGTCGTAAGTCTGCACCTTAGCGAAGAATTCCGAGCTAGGGCTGAGGTCAAGAAAAACAATATATTTCGGTTCAAAACCCAGCGCTTCGGCATTCTTGCTGATTTGCTCTGCCGATTCCCCCAGGGTGATTAACAGCGTCTTTTCCCCATTAGCTACGCCAGCGTTGAGAAAGTGCAGTCCCAGTGTAGTCTTGCCCGTGCCTGGGCCTCCCCGCCCTAAATAGGCTCGTCCTCGGATCAGTCCACCATCAAGAACCTCGTCTAGACCGCGAATTCCTGTAGATAAGCGGTCTTGAGGCATTTGAGGCTTGATGAAGTCATTATTATGCATCTATCCTAAGCACGAAATCTTGCCGAAAATGGTGGGGAACTATACAAGTATAGTTTTATTATGTAAAAGGCGCGAACTATGAGAGGCTGTCCTTCAAGGCCGCGTCATCGCTGGACTGGGTTGGAGCCGATGCGTTAGAAATTAGATAAAGTCAAGCTGTTGAGGCAGCTTATTTTTTACGCAAAGGAGACGTAATGCCTGAAAACACTCGAATCAATATTGATGCTCAGGGCAATGACAGTGGTGTAGGTGGTACTGATGCCAGCAACCAAGAGGTTCTCAGTACAATCAGCGCTGAGGTAGGGAATGCTCTTAATCAGTTACCGGAGTCTGAGCAAGCGGGTTTACCTGGAATCAAAGAAGTGCTGACTCAATTGTTTAGTAGGATTGAGCGGAACGATGACTTGCCTTCTTTATCGAAAGTTGAAGCACTGCAGCAGGTGAAAGCCTTAGCCGAAGCTGGAAAGAATCCTCAAGCAGAGGAAAAGCGATCTCGTGCAGGAACAGCGATCAAAGTATTGAGAGGAATGTTCTTAGAGTTACCCAATGCTACTAACTTTATTGATGCGTGTACTCAGCTATTGCCTGATGTAGCCGAGATCTTCGGTTTGTGGCACTGGTTACCTGAGATGGGATAGCTGAAAGCATTACCAGATATATGCTT
>CAXUIG010000171.1:0-14010 GCA_964250845.1 uncultured bacterium
AGGATTAATATTGACCACACAAGCCTCTTGGTGTCTTTGACTCCAAGGGGCTTGTATTATTTAGCGGAGCATATCTTTAGAATGGCTTGGGGGCGAAGGGGAACTTATGTTTTTAATTAGCTGCCCCATTATTAGCCGCCATGACAAAACCTAGTGTAAGGCTGTCATTGGCAAGGAAGTGAGCTAGATGATAAGCTCGCTCTTCAGTTTTTAGCAAGATTTGTTCGTATAGATACCGCGTGCCGCGATCGCCTAGGCTTTCTGCTTGTGAGGCTTGGCGACGAATTAGGCTGATCATGGCTTGCTCTGCTGCCAAGTCGTGTTCCACCATCTGGCGGCAGGCATAGGCACCATCCTCTTCCGGCTCAAAGCAACACAATTCGGCTAATTTGGCAAAGCTAGCCACTGGCACACCGCCCAGTCCATCGAGTCGCTCTCCGAGATCATGGACGTGTCCCTGGACTTCTTCGTAGCTCTCGCCAAAATACTGATGTATCATGTAAAATTCTGCACCTTCAACCACAAAATGATGCTTTTGGTATTGCAAGTACAAAGCTTGGAAACTGGCTAAGGCGAAGTTTAATCCTTCACAGATGGGTCCTGTGACATTATGTTCCAGCATGACTGGATTGTCATAAATCTCACCAAAGTTGCGCAATAAAGTTTGAGCTTCAGACATTGTTATTATCTAGTTTCAGCAATTTTAAAAGCTTACCTACCCATAACAACTTTCACAATCGCTAAAAGTCGGAGGAAAATCATCAAAAAGTCATCATAAAGTCGTAGGTGATTTTTTTGCGAACCCGACTGCAGGTACTACAATAGATAGGGGATGATCTAAGTTTTGCAAAAAAGTCTGGGCAGAAGCCGGAATGATGCAACTGAAGTTGCTAGCTTAGTCTGTTCCCACATAAATGGGATGAACCTATAGATAGTAGGATTGGCAATCATAACACTATGCTGAAATTGTTAAGTGTGACTACTGCCTTATCTGCCCTCCTCGTTCCATTTCTGCCTGAAGTTGCCTTCGGTATTCCACTGGTTGGAAACAGCAACTATTCGTCAATAGTAAGTCTGGATCCGAATGGCAACACCGGAACAGTGCTTGTTAACCCAAACAATTCCTACCCCACAGGGACAATTGACCCATACAATGGCCCTAACACAGTATTTGTTAACCCAAACTACCCCAACTACCCCTACAGCACAGGAATAATTACGCCATATAATAGTGGCCCCAGAACAGTGATTATTAACCCAACGGGGCCAGTGATTGTTAACCCCTCGAGCCAACCCGCTCAGCCACATAGCTGCAGTACTGCGATCATTGGTAGTCCCATTCCCAGTGCAGTTCCACTCAATACACACACAGGACGCCCCTGCAACTAAAACTGCTATTTAGATGGCGCTATTGAGCTTAGAGGGGCTACTTTTCTTTCGCCAGTCCTAACTTTTGTTCTAGCTGCCTGAGTCTGCGGCTTAGGTTTGGCAAATTTTTCAGTTCAGCAGCCACCCTAAGCCAAAGCTTGTGTTCTATAGCAGGATAGCCGCCTACCTGAGTCTTAGGAGGAATAGATTGAGTAATGCCTGACCGGGCGGCAGCGACCACGCCATCGCCAATAGTGAGATGACCTGCCGTTCCGACTTGACCTGTGAGAATAACGTGGTTGCCGACTTTGGTTGAGCCCGCTAATCCGACTTGGGCACACAGTAAGGTATGTTTACCTATGTTGGAATTATGACCTACCTGGACCAAATTATCGATTTTGGTTCCTTGCCCAATTTTGGTTGTGCCAATAGCCGCCCGATCAATAGTCGATTGAGCCTGAACTTCAACATCGTCTTCTAGAACAACGATACCCGCTTGCATGATCTTATAAAAAGTTCCGTCTGGGAGCGGGACAAAGCCGTAGCCATCAGCTCCAATAATCGCGCCATTTTGTATAATCACTCGTTCTCCTAGGCGCACCTGCTCACGGATCACAACATGACTATGGAGAATTGAACCTGATCCAATGTTTGCCTGCTCATAGATGGCGCAGTGGGAATGGATTGTGACATCATCACCAATTCGCACGTTATTGCCGATGACTACGTAAGCCGCAATGGAAACGTTTTTACCCAAAATCACTCCCTCGCCCAAGACAGCAGTTGGATGCACCGTTCGAGGAGGGCTGGGTTGATGATGAAACAGTTCAATTGCTTGAGCAAAGGCTAAATAAGGATTCTCCACCCGTAACATTGGAATCGATTCCAAGCTTTTAAATTTGGGAGCAACCAAAACCGCCCCTGCCTGAGTGTCCCCTAATTTGCGAATGTACTTAGGGTTAGACAAAAAAGTTACATCAGTTGGACCTGCCTCGTCGATCGTGCTAACACCTGTAATCTCAACCTCTAGGGATGGATCAGCTTGGGCGTTCAGGGCACGGGCTAAGTCTTGAATTTTCATTAACCACTTCCTGCCAATTCTAGATTTACTGTGGTGAATGTTTGTAACTGATTTCGGTCCAGCTACGCTAGACTACGGAGCCGTTCTCTTAGGATTTCTGCCTGTTTCTCGGCTTCTTCCAAGGTGTCCCGCGCTGAAGAAACCACTTCAGCTGTAGCTTTGTTGACAAAACTTGGATTCCCCAACCGCCCAGAAAGTGATCTGATTTCGGCTTCAACTTTGCTCAAGTCTTTTTTCAGCTTTGCTCCTAGCGCCTCCACATCCACCACACCGGCAAGGGGAATTAGCACTTGCACTGTGCCGACGACACCAGCGATCGCTGGTTCTATTTCCGTATCAAGAGCTGGAGTAATCGTTAAAGACTCCACTTTTGCTAAATCTTGAATGTAGGATTGCCCGGTTGTCAAGATTTGGCGTTCGCGATCGCTCTGGGTTTGCAAAATCACCGTCACCTTTACCCTGGGCTTAATATCTGCTTCCGCCCGGAGATTACGAATAGTGCGGATAGTGCCAATAAGTAGTTCAAACTGCTGCTCCAGCTCTGGCTCGATTAGTGTTGTATCCGCTTCTGGATACGATTGCAGTGCCAGAAATTGCCCATCTTCCGCATGAGTGAGCGTGTGCCAAATCTCCTCAGTAATGTGAGGCATAAACGGATGGAATACCCTCAGAATCCCTTCCAGAACGTAGGCGAGGGTTTTTTGAGCCGCCTGCCGCGAGGGGGCAGGTGATTCCTTCTGGAGCCGCGATTTAACCAGTTCAATATACCAGTCACAGAAGTCACCCCAGAAAAAGTCATAGAGTCCCTTTGCGGCTTCCCCCAGTCCGTAGTGCTCGATCTCATCACTGGTTTGTCGCACCACCTGATGGAAACGCGAGAGAATCCAGCGATCGCTCAGTTCCAACCTTCCGTCAGGTAAAGAAAGCTGTTGCGGGGTTTGACCTTCCAAATTCATCATCACAAACCGGGCGGCATTCCACAGTTTGTTAGTAAAATTGCGCGACGCCTCCACCGACGCCGACTCATCTGTCTTGCGGTTGTACTCTATGCGGATATCTTGACCCGCCCCAGCCACTTCCTTAATTAGGGTATAGCGCAGGGCATCTGTGCCATATTTATCAATCAGCAGCAGCGGGTCAATGCCATTGTTAGCAGACTTGGACATTTTCTTATTGTTCTCATCCCGCACCAAGCCGTGGATGTAAACAGTTTTGAAGGGCATCTGCCCCGTAAAATGCCCCGCCATCATCGTCATCCGCGCTACCCAGAAGAAAATGATGTCAAACCCAGTCACTAAGGTAGTCGTAGGGTAGTAAAACTCTAGATCGCGAGTTTGCTCAGGCCAGCCCAGCGTGGAAAAAGGCCACAGACCAGAAGAAAACCAAGTATCCAGAACATCTGGGTCTTGTTCCACCTTGACATCTGAGCCAAATTGTGCTATAGCTTTATCCCGTGCTTCGGCCTCACTCCGCGCCACCACAAACGGCGTCTCATCGGTCAACTGCCCCCCAGTTTCACTTACCGCATACCAAGCAGGAATTTGGTGTCCCCACCACAGTTGACGAGAGATACACCAGTCTTTCAGGCTCTGCAACCAGTCTCGATACACCTTTGTCCACCGCTGAGGCACAAACTCCGGTGAATTCTTCTGTTCCAGGAACTCCAGCGCCGTTTGAGCCAAGGGGCGAATTTTAACAAACCACTGAGTTGAGAGCAGAGGTTCTGTGGGAACTTTGCCGCGATCGCTATATGGCACCGTATGCTTATAGTCCTCCACCTTCACCAAAAAACCATCTGCCTCCAACCGCTGCACTACATTCTTCCGGGCGACAAATCGGTCTTGCCCCTGAAATGGCCCAGCATTCTCATTCAACGAGCCGTTTTTATTCATAATGTTGATAAACGGCAGTTGATGACGCTGACCAATCTCAAAGTCATTGGGGTCATGAGCCGGAGTCACCTTCACACAACCCGTACCAAAAGCTGGGTCAACCAACTCATCACCAATCAATGGAATTTCGCGCTCCATAATTGGCAGAGTCAGCGTCTTCCCAATCAAATGCCGATAGCGTTCATCTTTGGGATTAACTGCCACAGCAGTATCCCCCAACATCGTCTCCGGTCGAGTCGTCGCCACCTCCACATAGCCAGACCCATCCGTGAGGGGATAGCGAAAATGCCAAAGATGCCCATTCACCTCCTGGTTTTCCACCTCCAGGTCAGAAACAGCTGACTGGGAAGCCGGACACCAGTTCACCAAGTACTTACCACGATAAATCAGCCCTTGCTCATAAAGCCTAAAAAAGGCTTCCAGCACTGCCCTAGATAAGCCTTCATCCATTGTGAAGCGCTCGCGCGACCAATCCACCGACACCCCTAAGCGCCTGAGCTGGTTGACAATCGTTCCCCCGGATTCTGCCTTCCACTGCCAAGCCCGTTCGAGAAATTTCTCACGCCCCAAGTCGTAGCGGGTTTTGCCCTCAGGCTTGAGCTGTTTTTCCAGAATCGTTTGCACCGCAATACTGGCGTGATCAGTGCCAGGTAGCCACAGGGTATTGTATCCTTTCATCCTGTGGTAGCGGACGAGTGTATCGATCAGGGAATTCTCGAAAGCGTGACCCATGTGCAAACTGCCGGTGACATTGGGCGGCGGAATCACAATCGTGTAGGGTTTGCCGCCGCCAGGGTTAGCTTTATATACTTGGTTTTCTTCCCACAATTTTTGCCACTTGGCTTCGGTGGTAAAGGAGTCGTATTGGCTTGGCAGGGTGGGGATAGTTGCGGTCATCTAGGGAAAACTAAGTGAGGACGGACTTACTTTAAATTTTGCCACAGGGCTGGATCAGCTTTTATAAGAACAAACCGCGATCAAAAAAAGGGACGCCCATTAGCGCCCCCTTTAGACATACAACGCGGGCTCTAAACCTTTGCCGCCACTTTCGCTTCCTGAGCCGTCAACCGTTCATAGGTTGCCCGCATTTTCAAACCTGTAAGTACCTGGAACAGTCCAGTGCCGTTATTGGAGCCAGGATATTCCCGGTGCTGGAGTAACAGATGGGTCATCTCACCTTTGTACTTGGTACAGGTGTTGCTGAGATGGCTTTCGATGTAGCTCACTTCCTCCAGCTTGTCAAACTGACCATCTACTTCCAGGACGGAGACGTAGCGACCGTAGTAGACATCTGACCCGTAGAACATTTGCATACCAGGATAAGAGCAGGTGAGCTTGCGCCCACAGG
The DNA here is from genome assembly GCA_964250845.1 of uncultured bacterium. Taxonomy (GTDB): domain Bacteria; phylum Cyanobacteriota; class Cyanobacteriia; order Cyanobacteriales; family Chroococcidiopsidaceae; genus CAXUIG01. Next base: position 5,690 of record CAXUIG010000171.1, read on the forward strand.
GAGTCCACTGAATGCTTGACCCTTCATCAAACAGGTAGACTGGGTCCAAGCCTTCCAGACCTTCGCGCTGGAGCATACGTACCCGCAGTACCTTACGTTCCTTATCGTCCTTAATTAACTTCGTAGGCAACACCTGAAGGACGATGTCCGCGAATTCCTTCTGTGGCTCAATGTAGGCGTCAAAATCGGGGCGCCGAGCGTTGATCGCAGCCAAGACATCTTCGTAGCGGTGACCCCGCTCTGCCATGTCTCGCTGAATTTTCCAAGCAATCTTAACTTCATCGCTGATGTCGAGATAAACGCTGAAGTCCAAGAGCGATCGCACCCGCTCATCGAACAACGGATGCAGCCCCTCAACTACAATTACGTGATTCGGCTCAACCCGCTCTGGCGGATCAATCAGACCCGTTTCGTGGTTATAGATTGGCTTATCAATCCTCTGACCACTCTTGAGCGCTTTAATTTGCTCATACATCAGGTCAAAATTGTTTGCCTTGGGGTTAAGTGCCGTTATCCCCGTCTCTTTGCGCTGTTTGCGATCCAAACTGTGGTAGTCATCCAGACAGATCACAGTCAGGAATTCTTCTCCAAACAGGTCGCTCAACCGACGCAAAAAGGTGGATTTACCGCATCCGGAATCTCCGGCAACGCCAATTAGAACCACGCGGTTCGGTTTACTGATCATAGGTTTCCTCTAACGACAAGATCGGTTTATTTTTAAGTTTTTTGCTTGGCTTATCTGTAGCCCGGAGGTTACTCTTTTGGTCAGTTCTGTGGTTTCTCAACCCCAGTACGAAGGCAATATCCAGTACAGGTATGGAGCAGTCTAATTACCCCCCTCAGGGAAGACTTAAGCTTTTGCTGGTAAGTATTTAGTACTACTGTTATACTAGATCCTACCAGAATGGTATCTACTATACAAGAGGATCTTGGCGATCCCGGCTGGGGAGCGCCAAGGACGATATGTGGTTTCCTCTCCTAACTTCGTAACACCAGGCTGGATCGGATCTAGAGCTGGCGGAGTTAGCTTAAGCTTCCGGCCACAAGCGCACCGGCAAGAGCGTGGCTGACGGTGATATTTATCGTCTGGCTCAGTACTTATGCTAAAGTTTAATTGCGCATTTTTTTTAATAGAAGAATTGAAACTGATCATTATTAACAGTCTGCAAGTTATTTAGGCTGTAGGGTGATAGAAGCTCAGGGGTCGGTGCTATAACAGCCGCTCTGGGATGAGTGAGGCTATATTGTAAGGTTAAAAAGGCTACTTTCTTTATCCTCAGAGGTTCTAGCGCCGGAATCCGGTAGTAGAGCTGGTATTGGATGGAAAGAGCTATCTTACAGTAACAAGTTAAGTGGGTTAAGAGAGATTTGCTCGATGTACAATCCAAGCGCCGCTGACAGTGCTACCAATACAAGATCATCTGGTAGCCGTGTCTTTCTTTACGAAGTTGTAGGTCTGCGTCAGAGCGAAGAAACTGACAAAATAAACTACTCAATTCGTCAAAGTGGCAGTGTGTTTATCCGAGTGCCTTACAACCGCATGAATCAAGAAATGCGGCGCCTCACTCGTATGGGTGGCAAAATTGTCAGCATCCGGCCTTTGAACGTTGAAAACCAAGGATTAGGCGTCGGCACACCAGTTAAAAGTAAAGAGTTAGGCCTCGCCTCATCAGAAAATGGACAAAAGCGCACGAATCTAGAAGAAAAAAGCAAGCCCATGACTCAAGCAAAAGCCAAAACTGATATTCCCGTTAACATCTACCGTCCCAATGCTCCCTTTATCGGGCAGTGTATTTCGAATGAAGAGTTGGTACGCGAGGGAGGAATCGGCACTTGCCGTCACCTGACATTCGACATATCTGGCAGTGAGCTACGGTATCTAGAAGGCCAAAGTATCGGTATTATCCCGCCGGGTACTGACAAGAACGGCAAACCTCAAAAACTCAGACTGTACTCGATTGCCTCCACCCGCCATGGGGATACGCTCGATGACAAAACAGTATCCCTATGTGTCAGGCAACTCGAGTACAAGCATCCGGAGACGGGCGAAATGGTGTACGGCGTTTGCTCTACCCACCTTTGCAACCTCAAGCCTGGGGATGAACTAAAAATTACCGGGCCAACTGGCAAGGAAATGTTGCTACCAGAAGATCCGAATGCCAACATTATCATGATGGCGACAGGAACTGGAATTGCACCGTTCCGGGCTTACCTGTGGCGGATGTTCAAGGAAACCCATCAAGACTATAAGTTCAATGGGTTAGCTTGGCTGATATTTGGGGTGGCAACGACCCCCAACATTCTGTATAAGGAAGAACTAGAACAACTGCAGCAGCAGTACCCTGACAACTTCCGTCTGAGCTACGCCATCAGCCGCGAACAGAAAAACTCTGAAGGTGGGAGGATGTACATCCAGCACCGTTGTCAGGAGATGGCCGACGATCTCTGGAACCTGATTCAGAAAGAAAATACCCACACCTATATTTGCGGCTTGAAAGGAATGGAAGGTGGCATCGATGAGGCCCTTTCTGGTGCCGCAGCTAGCAACGGCGTGAACTGGACAGATTACCAGAAGCAAATAAGAAAGGCCGGTCGCTGGCACGTAGAAACGTATTAAGCGCAGAGTAAGCTAGTCAAGTTTCAAAGAGGGGAAGATGGGGAGAACGAAATCACCTCTGCCTCTCTCCCCCTCCTGTTGTTGAAGTCAGTGTAAGATTTGTGGCTTTTAAGGTAGGTTTGCTGGGATTAGGAACGGTGGGTACGGGTACAGTTGGGCTGTTGCTGGACCCAGTTGGCCGTCACCCATTGTTACAGGAGTTAGAAATTTACTTGGTAGGTGTGCGATCGCTTGATAAAACCCGCGCTGTCTCACTCAGATCTGGGGTGTTGACGACAGATTTAGAGGCGATTGTCACTGACCCAGAGGTTGATATTGTGGTAGAGGTTTTGGGTGGACTGGAACCGGCGCGATCGCTCATCCTTAAAGCAATTAATCACGGCAAGCACGTTGTCACAGCCAATAAAGCCGTGATTGCTCGCTATGGGGATGAAATCTTCACCGCCGCCAACTCTTGTGGGGTGTATGTTCTGCTAGAAGCCGCTGTGGGCGGTGGCATCCCAGTTATTCAACCCCTAAAGCAGTCTTTGAGTGTCAACCGCATTCAGGCTGTGACTGGCATCGTTAACGGCACTACTAACTACATTCTCACAGCAATGCAAAACGAAGGCAGGGACTTTGCCGAAGTCCTGGCAGCTGCCCAAAATCTGGGTTATGCCGAAGCCGATCCAACCGCTGATGTAGATGGGTTAGACGCTGCCGATAAGATTGCCATCCTAGCCTCATTGGCTTTTGGGGGGCGGATTAAACTACAAGACGTTTACTGTGAGGGAATTCGCGGGGTTAGTAGGGCAGATATTGCCTATGCCCAAAAGCTAGGGTTTGTGATCAAACTGCTGGCAATTGCCAAACGGGAGCCCACGCAACCAACAGACCAATTACAGGTGAGAGTGCATCCCACCTTAGTCAGCCAATCACACCCTCTTGCCAGCGTTAGCGGCGTTTACAACGCCATTCTCGTCGAGGGTACACCGATTGGGCAAGTTATGTTCTTCGGTCCCGGTGCCGGTGCCGGTGCTACTGCTAGTGCGGTAGTATCGGATATTTTGAACATTGTTGCGGTTTTGAAAACTGGTTTAAACACCCATCAAGCAAGGGGTGCAGCCACAACCCATCCGCTTTTGAATTGTTCCCATCAGGACTACTGTGCGATCGCGCCGATGGCAGAACTTGTCACGCGGTTTTACGCCCGTTTTTTGACACAAGACAGCCCTGGCGTGATTGGAAAATTGGGCACCTGCTTTGGTAATCACGGCGTTAGCCTGGAATCAGTTGTGCAAACCGGCGTGCAAGATCAGTTGGCTGAGATTGTTGTTGTCACCCACGACGTTCGGGAAGGCAACTTTCGCTCTTCCTTGGAAGAAATAAGCACCCTAGAAGCAGTAGATAGTATTCCGAGCTTGCTGAGAGTGCTTTGATCAGGAGAGGGGGTTTAAAGCCCCGCTCATACCGCAATCTTTGGGGCGTTAAACCAAGTAGGGTGAATTGCCCTACTTGCCTTCTGCCTTCTGCCTTCGTTCACTACTCTGGGAGTTGTTGACTGCCTACAACTTGTTTTTTAAGTCCTTCAATCTCCTCAGCCAACTCTTGCCGGTTTGACGCTTTGAGCAAATAGCGGTTAACAAACCAGATGGAGTAGGTAATACCAATCAACTCAAAGGTCGGTGAGAGCAGAGGAATATCATTAAAGGCATCTATTACCGCCAGGACTACCTTAGCCGTGAGTATGGCTGCAAAAATTAGACCAAGGCTAATTAGGGGTTGCTTGTATGTATTAAAAAACTGACCTATGTAATCAGGCAGTTGGGCTAAAAAGACGGAAATTTGTTCGCCAATCCGCCGCCATTGTTCATTAGACTGAGGGGCAGGGGGTAGTGCCAGGGGGCCGGATTCTGGTGACACAAGGGTGGCCTCTGGGGAGGTGGTAGGAGCGTAGTCCGGTTCTTGCATTTTAGATTCCATAGTTTCGATGTTGTAATTTTGGTAATGACAACCTTTAAGACTGTTAACTGGGCGATACCGGGATTTCCAGCACCCCCAGCAATTAAGAGAAACAGTGATGGCTATCTTTCACCATACTTGACCCTAAAGCACTACTTCATCAACTGCAAGATAGAGAGTGGGGATTAGGGGCAGGGGAATTAGCCGCCCGCTGCAAAGGTAACCATGATCAAAACTGAAAGTAAAATCCCAGGGCTTAGTAGCAGCACTAGCGTCAAAAGGTCATGTGGTGTCATTGCTCTTACCCTTATAGAGTCTTCGTTCTCACTTTAACAGGCAGTGGGCATCAAACCTTTGAGCGGTTGTGCCGTTTCCGCCTTTGTCAGTCCTTTGCTTTGCACGAGGACACCAAACCCGCCCAGCCCTAGTGGATATATTAGCTGGTGTAGTGCCTCACGACGCCGCAGTAGGGATTCAAGACCTTGTGCCTCCATAACCGAACCACCAGTGGAGAGGGCGGCGATGCGATCGCCCAGTCCCAACGCCATCAAAAACAACGCCTGCTGTGTAAAACCAATCTTTTGCAACCCGCACACCTCACCCCATAGCTCCAGGGCTGTAAAGTCCACATGAGCCGTTATGTCTTGCCGCCCAATATTTATATACGGGTTGTCATGGTGCCGATGGCAGTAGTAGCACTTTAAAGTTCCCTGCGGTCTAGCTGGGGTGTAGTAACGGCGAGCTGGGTAGCCGTAATCAATAGTTAACAAATACCCACGCTGTATTCGGTCTGCTATCATCCTCAGCCAGTCTAATGCTGCCAGGTTAACCTCGCTGCGGTAACCAGCTGGGTAGGCGGTAGAGGGCAATTCAATGTTTACTAAGTCAAAATACTCAGCAATCCTTGGTGTGCAAGGAGAGCCTGTTACTTCGACAAAACCCGTCCCATCCTCGATGGTAACATAAATTTCCCGCAGTTGCCCCCCTTCTATGACTAACTGATTCACAGGCATTGCATCCACCAGCTCATTGGAAAAACAGCAGCCTGTAATCGAGTCGGCAGGTATCTCCTCCAGAGTCGCCCACCGTAGGGGTAAGCTGTGCAACCGCAGTTGCTGCTCTTTCCTCATCGCAACTGACCGCTCAACGATGACGTAGTCCAGCACCTCAAAAAAATCTGGATAGTGCCGGTATAGGTACTCAAGGATATCTGCCGCTAGGAGCCCTTGACCTGCTCCCAGTTCCAATAGCGTAAAAGGCACTGGTCGCTCTAGAATCTCCCACATTTGGAAAAATTGCTCAGCCAGCAGCTCACCAAAGTCAGCGCCCAGGTGGGGGGAAGTAAAAAAGTCTCCCTGACGCCCAATATTGACGGCTTTGGTGGCGTAGTAACCGTGCTCAGGGTGATACAGCACCAGAGCCATGTACTCGGCAAATGTGATGCGCTGATTGGCACTCTCGGCAATGCGACAGGCGATCGCATCACACAGCGCCGCGTTGGAATCATCCGATAATTGTGCTCTCATAATCAAAGTCGGCACGGGGGCGGGGGGGCTCCCGTGCTCTCTTCACCCTATCGATCAACCGAACCCATGATGATGTCAATACTGCCCAGGATCGTCACGATATCAGCAACCTTCATCCCCCGTATCAGCTGGGGTAAAATTTGGAGGTTATTGAAATCAGCTGGACGAATCTTCCAGCGCCAGGGGAAGACATTATCATCGCCGATGATATAAATTCCCAGTTCGCCTTTACCGCTCTCAACGCGGACATAATGCTCACCCTTGGGAATTTTGAAGGTGGGGGCAATTTTCTTACTGACGTATTGGTAGTCAAAACCACTCCACTCAGATTTAGGTCCGGCTGCCATGCGCTTGGCTTCCAGGTTTTCATAGGGGCCACCAGGAAGTCCCTTGATTGCTTGGCGAATAATCTTAACCGACTCGCGCATTTCACGAATCCGCACCTGGTATCGAGCGAAGCAATCACCAGCGGTTTCCCAATGTACTTCCCAGTCGAAGTCGTCGTAGCACTCGTAGTGGTCAACCTTCCTTAGATCCCACTTTACCCCAGAGGCGCGTAGCATCGGGCCAGAAGTCCCCCAATTGATGGCATCTTCGCGGCTCAGGGTGCCAATGCCCTGAACCCGCCGCCGGAAGATCGGGTTGTCGGTAATCAGGCGCTCGTACTCATCAACTTTGGGTAAGAAGTAGTCACAAAAGTCTTCACACTTATCCACCCAGCCGTAGGGCAGATCTACCGCAACTCCCCCAATCCGGAAATAGTTGTTATTGACCATCCGATAACCCGTGGCAGCTTCCCACAGGTCATAAATCATCTCCCGTTCGCGGAAGATGTAGAAGAAAGGAGTTTGAGCCCCAACGTCAGCCATAAATGGTCCCAACCACAGTAAGTGATTGGCGATCCGGTTCAGCTCCAGCATAATAACGCGGATGTAGCTGGCACGTTTAGGGACTGGAATATCGGCCAGCTGTTCCGGTGCATTGACTGTGACAGCTTCGTTAAACATCCCCGCAGCGTAGTCCCACCTACTCACGTAAGGGACGTACATGATGTTGGTGCGGTTCTCAGCAATTTTTTCCATGCCCCGGTGCAGGTAGCCGATCACTGGCTCGCAATCTATCACATCCTCGCCATCCAGGGTGACAATTAGCCGCAGTACCCCGTGCATAGAGGGATGATGGGGACCCATGTTGAGCACCATGGGTTCCGTTCTGGTTTCAATTCTTGCCATACAGCAGCAATTTTAATTTTTGTGGCGTTGCTTCAATTATGACGGAGACAATAGTCTTTATGGACATTGAACTTCAAAAAACAGATACCTTAATGCCGAATAAGACGGAGGAGCCTGCATTTTTGCATGTGCCGGTGTTAACTCGGGAGTTAATTGAGGGGTTGGCAGTACGTCCATCTGGGCATTATTTGGATGCAACGGTGGGTGGGGGTGGGCACACTCGGTTAATTCTGGAAGCGGCACCGGATGTGCGGGTAACAGCTATTGACCGGGATGAGCAGGCTATTTCAGCGGCTCGTAGCCAGCTTGCGACCTATGGCGTCAGCGTTGCTCCTGAGCAGTCGGCTCGCGTCCATTTTATTGAAGGTAATTTCGCTTGCTACGAGCCATTTGGAACGTTATTCGATGGTATAGTTGCCGACTTGGGCGTTAGCTCTGCCCAGCTAGATACTCCTGAGCGAGGCTTTAGTTTTCGCCACCCAGCTAACTTGGATATGCGGATGGATAGGCGACAATCTTTGACAGCAGCTGAGGTGATTAATCGCTGGGATGAAACAAAGCTGGCGGAGATTTTCTTCAAATACGGGGAGGAACGACTATCGCGGCGAATAGCTAGACGGATTGTGGAACGGCGTCCGTTCCATACCACAACAGAGTTAGCAGAGGCGATCGCTCTAAGCGTACCTCGGCAATACCGCTATGGTAGGATTCATCCCGCCACCCGTGTCTTTCAAGCACTGAGAATTGTGGTTAACGAAGAATTAACTGCTCTGGAAACCTTCCTCAACCGCGCACCCACCTGGCTAGTACCGGGTGGCAGGATAGGGATTATCAGTTTTCACAGCTTAGAAGATCGACTAGTGAAGAACGCCCTACGCTCTTCACAAATATTGCGCGTGCTAACAAAAAAACCTATTATACCACAATCAGATGAACTACAGCAAAATCCTCGTTCTCGCTCCGCCAAGCTCCGAATAGCAGAGAAGGGGTGAGGGGGAGAGGGGG
>CAXUIG010000172.1:0-13967 GCA_964250845.1 uncultured bacterium
GATGGGGGTAGATTCACAGGACTAGGCAGCACCTGCACAATTCTCGGCTGCTCTTTTTGCCAGGATGGTGGGGGAGGGGAAAATGTTTTGCTTAACCAAGCGTAGGTTTTACTCAACACCAACCCTAAAACGACTATACCCAGTACACTACCAACCCCTAGCAAAACCAGCCGCTTTCCCTTAGTCTTCAGGACATTTCTAACCACGGTCGAACTACTGCGCTGTCGTGGGAGGCGCTTTTCACCAGACTCCAGGGTGCCCAAGCCCTTGGCAACCTGACTTCGTTTCCGCCTCCTTGACCGTTGCGGCTGGGAAGTCTTAGCCACTGTAGTTGCGTTAGCCACCATGGCTACATCAGCTGGGGGGGCCGTCTGTAATGAAGTGGCAGCCTCGTCTACAACAGCAGCAGAGCGGTGAGTAGGGGTTGGCATACCCCTACCCTTGTCTCGCCAACGCTGTTTACGCCGAGTGCGATCGCCCGATTGGGACACGTTAGCTGGAGCGTTGTGAGATGAAGCGGTCTCTTGGGTGTAGGCAGGCGACTGAGGTGCGATCAAACTTGCCTCTGCCTTCGTTGGCAGCGCTTCTAAATATGCCTGAACCTGTTCATCTGCAAAGTAGTCTTTTAGAGAAGCCTGGTGCTGGCCCAAATCCCGAAAGTGAGGAAACACTTCGGTTTGCAACCAGCGTTCACCATAAAGACACAGTCCCGGTAGTAGGTCTGGAGACCCTTGAGAATGTTCTCGGATGAACGCTAGGGGTTCGTACTCATGACTCAGTTCTAATGAACGACTGGCTTCTTCTGTCTGACCTAGTAGAAGAGAACATACCGCCTGTTCCAGATGCAAATCTTGGCGTTTGCCTAGGCGGATCAGCAGTAGCTTGGCGCGGGCGATCAGCACAGGCAGACGTTGGGCAAACCCTCGTGCTAGTAGGGCATAGACTGTCAGGTAAGTGGCAACGGCGGAGTGACGTTGGCTCTCGGCTTCAAACAGACTTTGCTGCTCTGTAGCTGTTAGGTAGCTACGCAGTTGCTGAATAAACCGGAGAAAGTCATCGAGGCTAAGACCACACCCGTCGTCGCCAGTCCCATCAATGCCACCACGCTGTTGCAAAATATCTTCCAACAGCTGCAACCCTTGGCGTCTCTGGGCAACTTTTTCTTCAGGTTGCGCCAGTAATTCAAGAATGCGGTATGGGCGCAATTTGTAAAGATCGGCTTGAATTTCAGCTTGAACGCTGGGAAATAGACCTTCGCGTAACAGTAGTTGCTGACCGCTTTCCAGGGAGGTGGAGGCCTTTTCGTATTCGCCTTGCTGCCATTGCTCCCGGCCAAGTTCTAGGCAGGCAAGGGTTGCGGTTAAAACAATGTCTGACGAGACTTGGTCAGGTTCGCTCCTGTCTCCACTCTCCAGGCTGAAGCTGCTACTACTAAGGTAGGGACGGCTCAGCTTCAATACAAGTTCGTATTCTCCTAGCTCTTGTAGAATCAACAAGACACCAACGAATTGCTCCTCAGGAATTTCGATACTTGGAGTGTGGAGGGCAACAGCAGTTTGGAGCAGTTCAGGACTTTCCTCGCTTGTTGGCTTTGTCAGAGCCTCAAAAGAGCGCTCATAGGTGTGTGCTAGATAGCTGGCATCATAGCGCGTGCGTTGTTCTGGATCAGACAGAACCGTGTAAGCTTCTTCTAAAAGTTGTTTTCGAGCTGTGATCGCCGCCTCCGAATACTCCCGTCGCGGCAGTTGCACAGTGCGATCGCGGTAAGCCTGCTGCAACTGTTCATGACTCGCCTGAATTGGCAGTCCCAGAATCCGGTAGTAATCGAGCGGAATTCGCACAGTCTACTTCCCCAGCAGTAACCAACTACACTAACCGACTGTCTTCGGTTCCAAGGCTTGCCTTACCGTGTAGTTATTATAACTTATGGCATAGCTAATTAAGAAGTGGTCAATTTCGCCCTGCTTAACCAGTTGTGCTTGAAAAACACAGGTGATCCTGATTATCCTGAAACAAATTACTTTGGCTATTGCAACAAGGACACGACAAACCAATGGTTCAAGAACGAACTTTACCAGTTTTTCAGGCAGCTCAGGCCCAAATCACTAAAGAAGAAGGGATACGCCTGTACGAAGATATGGTTTTAGGGCGCTCGTTTGAAGACAAATGCGCTGAAATGTATTACCGGGGCAAAATGTTTGGGTTTGTCCACCTATACAACGGTCAAGAGGCAGTTTCAACTGGTGTGATCCAGGCGATGCGCCCAGGTGAGGATTACGTTTCCAGCACGTATCGAGACCACGTTCATGCCTTAAGTGCTGGAGTGCCTGCCAAAGAAGTGATGGCAGAGTTATTTGGCAAAGCTACCGGCTGTAGTAAAGGGCGCGGCGGTTCTATGCACATGTTCTCTGGAGAACATCGCCTACTGGGAGGCTATGCCTTTGTGGCTGAGGGCATTCCCGTTGCCACTGGTGCCGCGTTTCAAACTAAATACCGCCGAGAAGCTTTGGGAGACGAAAGCGCCGATCAGGTGACGGCTTGCTTTTTTGGCGATGGTGCTGCCAACAATGGTCAGTTTTTTGAATGCTTGAATATGGCGGCGCTATGGAAACTGCCAATACTTTATGTAGTTGAGAACAATAAGTGGGCGATTGGGATGTCCCACGAACGTGCAACCTCCCAACCGGAAATTTACAAAAAAGCCAGTGTGTTTGGCATGGCGGGTGTAGAAGTGGACGGCATGGACGTATTGGCGGTACGGGCGGTAGCTACTGAAGCGGTCGCTAGGGCACGAGCAGGTGAAGGCCCAACTTTGATTGAAGCCCTCACCTACCGTTTCCGGGGCCACTCTCTGGCTGATCCGGATGAAATGCGCGCCAAGAGCGAAAAAGAATTCTGGTTTGCCCGTGACCCAATTAAAAAGTTTGCTGCTTATCTAACTGAGCAAAATTTGGCATCTCAGGAAGAACTCAAAGCGATTGAGCGTAAAATACAGCAGGTTATAAACGAAGCAGTTCAGTTTGCTGAGAGTAGCCCTGAGCCTGACTCCAGTGAGCTGTATCGCTTCGTATTTGCTGAAGACGAGTGAGCTAGGAAGAAAAAAACCATGTTTGCGATTGAACTCCAGCAGCAGCAATACAAAACCTACATTCTCACCGACGATGCAGCCGGGTCCCGGTTAGAGGTAGTACCAGAACGAGGCGGCATCATCACCAGTTGGCAAATCCAGGGGAAAGAAATTTTCTACTTGGACACTGAGCGGTTTTCCCATCCAGACTTATCCGTGCGGGGTGGGATTCCCATTTTGTTTCCTATCTGCGGCAACTTAGTCGATAACACCTATACCTACAAAGGTCAGTCGTACACACTCAAACAACACGGCTTTGCCCGTGACCTGCCCTGGGAGGTCACAGACTCTGTAACTCAAGACTCGGCCAGCCTTACCCTCGTTCTCAACAGCAACGAGCAGACACTCGCCGTTTACCCCTTTGACTTCCAGGTGGCTTTCACTTACCAGTTGCTGGGTAACAGCTTAGAGATCCGGCAGCGGTATAGCAATTACTCAGCTGAACCGATGCCCTTTTCTACCGGGTTCCATCCTTACTTTGCGGCCTCAGACAAGACCCAGCTGAAGTTTGAAATTCCCGCTGACCAGTACCAAGAGAAGGGAACAAATACAACTCACGCTTTCAGCGGCGACTTTGATTTTAACCAGGATGAAATTGATCTTGCCTTTGGGCAGCTTCGCGCACGCTCTGCCTCAGTCACCGACTCCAGCCTCAAATTGCAGCTCGAGCTTACTTACGACGACACCTATTCTACCCTGGTTTTCTGGACCGTCAAAGGCAAAGACTTCTACTGCCTGGAGCCTTGGAGCGCCCCGCGCAATGCCCTCAACACTGGAGAGCATCTGACGCAGTTGGCTCCTGGTTCAAGCTGTGAGACACTTGTCCGCATGACGGCGAATTTGGTATAAAACACCCTTCACTTTTTCAGGAATCTATGTTAAGATGATAAACGTTGCCTAAAAAAACAGTCAACGGGTCGCTAACTCAACGGTAGAGTACTCGGCTTTTAACCGATTTGTTCCGGGTTCGAATCCCGGGCGACCCATAAAAGCAGGAAATGCTCACAACCCTTAGGTCATAAGTGATCTATTTATTCAAGATAGAGGAGAGGTGGCTGTTCATCACCTATAAATGTCGCAAGGAAGCCCCCACTATAACGACGAGTGACAAGGCATTTAGGTGGAGATTTGCTCCATCGTAAATGGCAGAGCGAGACGTTTAGTGGGGGAGGAATTGCGACCAACATATTAACCCTCGCATGAGCGAATCATTGTTATTATCCCTTAGTCATATATGATAAAATAGCGGGGATGAAACAAGTCCTGACCATAGTTTGCAAGCTTCAACCTACACCTGCACAGGTTTCCCTCATTGAGACAACCTTGAAGGCGTTTGCGGATGCTTGTAACTATGCCAACCAAACTGTTAAGCCCAACATTACCAGTTCGACATCGATTCAGAACCTGGTATATCCAGCGCTGCGGGAACAGTTTAGGCTGAGTGCTAATTTGGCTGTCAGGGTTTGTGCTAGGGTTGGCGCTAATCGGAAAACAGCATTTCTTAAAGACAGGCCAATCAAAGGTTTTCAACCAACTAGTGCTGATTATGACGCTCGGATATTTGCGTTTCGAGAAAAAGATTGGACGGTCAGTTTAACTTTGGTTGGAGGTAGGGAACACATAAAGCTTCAAGCTGGTTCCTATCAGCGAGAAAAGCTTGCTGGTAGGAAGCCAACTAGTGCCCAATTGTCCAAGCATCGGGATGGACAATACTACATTCATATTCAGGTTAAAGATGAAGTTCCAACACCAATCGAATCGACCAAGGTAATTGGCGTTGATTTTGGCAGGAGAGATATTGCGGTTACTTCCATAGGGGATAAGTGGGATGGCAAACAAATAACAGAAGTTCGAGATAAATATGCTCGTGTAAGAGCTTCTCTTCAAAGCAAGGCCACAAAAGGCACTCTTGTCTACTCGTCGTCGGGCGAGACAGATTTTGAAACGGCTCCAGGGGCGGGAGAGAAGATTTCAAGCTTGGTTGAACCATAACATCAGCAAACTCATTATCTTGTCAGCTTTAACTGGCAACAGTATTGTTGCTATTGAAGACTTGACAGGTATTCGGGAACGGACGAACCAGCAGCCTAGAAGCAAAACTGAGAGACGCCGCAGTAATTCATGGTCCTTCTTCCAATTGCGACAGTTTTTGGAATACAAAGGCATTCAAGCTGGAGTAGAACTTGTTGCTGTTTCTCCTAGATATACTTCTCAAACCTGCCATAAATGCCTGCACATCCATCCTGAAAAGGATAAGTCCTACAGGTCGGGAAAAAGCTTCATCTGTGGGCATTGTGGTTGGCGCGGAGATGCTGATGAGAACGGTTCAAAAGTGATTGAGCTTGTTGGAGCCGCATTTGTAAACCGGCTCGGAGGTTCGAGTCTTGTTTGTTCTTTGAACAGAGATGACTCAGGGCTGCTGAAAGCCTCCACTATACCGCTTTGCGGTTAGTGGGGGTAGTTTACTCGATGAATGGGCTTAGGAGAAGTCCTCCACGCAACTGGTTCGCGTTGAGCCTGGGGTCGAGCCTGAGTGGGGAGCCCTTGCCAAGATGGCGCTCAAAGATGTTGCTGTAGTTGCCGACGGCTAGGAGAACGCGGCGCTGCCACTCCTTGTCTAGACCCAGCTCGGGTGCGGTGATCGGCATTGCCCCAGCGCCGCCCGCATACCACCGCGTTTCCGGCCTCTGGGCGCTGACGAGTGTGTCCACCGTCCAAGCGACAATCGCGGACCACCGCGCGTCGTCGGTTCCTGTCGTGGCCATCACCGGGAAAGCTGTCAGCGGCTCCGGGAGGATGCGGCTCGACAACCGGTTCACCCCTGAGTTGAGGCGGATCGTTGCCAGGGTAGTGATCTCGCCAGCAATGGCATGGCAATTCTGCACGTTGTAGGTATCGACCATCTCCTCGTCCTCGGTGAACGCCCGGCGGAACCAGTTCTGGTGGAGCGCATCGAAGTACGCCTCTAGGCTACGCTCGACCGAGCTGCCGGTCATGAAGCAAATGCTGTTCCCGGCAAGGTCGCTGACGTGGTGCGCGGCAGAGGTGGACGCTACCATCACCGCGTGAGATTCCACGAAGACGGTGGGACCAGGTACCACCAAGCCTGCCAGCTTATGCTGGGCGATCTCCGAGCCCGTGAGGAAGTAGACGTCGTCCTGCTGGTTGCGCACGGCGTCGAAGTCCTTCGGTGTCTCGTACTTATGGTATTCGATGCGCTCAGGCGATCCGAGCACGGCGGCGGCGATCGCACGGCAGACATCGAGGTTGAGACCAGTCCAGTGGCCGTGGCCATCGGCACGCGCCAGGCCTGGCCGCTCTACGCTGCCGCAGCGGACGACGCCGCGAGCCTTCACACGTTCGACCACGGAGGCCGCCTGAGCTACGGAACTCGAGCAGTAGATGCCGAGCAGGATCAGCCAAACCGACAGTAAGCGCATGAATTCTCCTCAGGCAATGTCGAAAAACGGCGAACCTCAAAAACGTCTTGGACCTACACGCGGCCTGAACAACGGATGGGAGCACCCCATCCGTCCTTCTACGTCTTCAGTTGGCTACATTGTAGGTGCTCGGCAGCGGGTTGAAGCCTGCGGGGATGTTATTGACGATCCCCTGGCGCTGGTCTTCTGGCGTGATTCCAGTCGCCTGGCAGCCTTGCCCACCGTAATGCGGCAGCGTGTTCACGACGCTGTCCGGAATACTTGCGAACGAGGCTGGCAGTGTCGGTGAGATGCCGAGCAGGCGCTTCGGATCGAAGCCCGATAGCAGGCTTTCGGTGATCGGCGAGTTGATGTCGCGCGGTCCAAGGTACTTCTGCTCAAATCCAGGTGGGCCGAACTTGTTGAAATCTGGGGAGTTGCCAGCCGCGAGCGCCTGTGCCTCATCGGGCAGGCTAGCGAGCGGGGGCAAGCCGAAGATCGTGTTGATCGTCTCGATCACCGAGTTGTGATCGCCCTCGACGTGCGAGACGGCGTGCGTCCGTGCGTAAGGCGAGATCAGGATCAGGGGCACGCGGATGCCGCGAGAGAGCGGCAGCCCGTCGGGGCCGTAGGACAGGATGCGCGGCGGGACGTGGTCGTAGAAGCCATCCGACTCGTCGTAGGTGATGATGATTGCGCTCTGCTTCCAGAGCTTCGGATTTGCCGCGATCGCGTTGATCGCGCGGGCTGCCATCGCCTCGCTGAGCTGCCGGTCGGTGTAGCCCGGATGGTCGTCGTCGCCCGACTTCGCCGCATTAATCGCGGCGATCTCATCCGGCGGCGTGCTGGGGTTCGTGATCGCTGGTGTCAGCCCCATCTGGTTGTTGTAGCCGCCGCGGATGTAGAACACGCCGCCTTTGGGCAACGCATTGTTGGCTATGTCGGTGAAGAAGTCACCAAGCCCGCGCAGGCTGGCGTTACTCACCTGCGGCGTATTAGCGATATAGCCGAAATACTGCGCACCGTTGTGATGGCTGACATAGGCATTGTGCGAGGCGACGCCGTTGGTGTCAGTCGGCTCGAGATCGTAGCCTTCCTGATACCAGCGCCAATTGACCGGCTTGCCCTTCAGGTTCTGGATATAAGGAATATCCTGCTGGATGTCCGGCAGATCGAAGGAAAAGTTCTTGTTGCTGGCCAGGACTGTCTGAATGTCGCGCCCCTGGAAGGTGAGCGGCAGACTGGCGAAGGTGAGATTCGAGGCGATGTTAGTGTCGGCGTAGCTCTCTTTCGCGCCAGCGGGCTGCTTGTTGTCCGTCGTCTCGTCGAACTGGGAGCCGTAGAAGGGCTGCGGATCGTTGACCAGCGGCGGCCCCTGCGTCGTGCCAGTGTGGCTGCCCACAGTGTAGGACTGGCCAGCAGAGCCGTGCTTAACCCACTGCGTTTCACCCGACTGCCCGGCGAGCATCGCCACCGCATTCGGGGTGGAGGGCGTGTCCTCGGTCGCGAAGATGTTGTCGAAGATTGTGAAGCGGCTGGCCCACTTCCAGAA
The DNA here is from genome assembly GCA_964250845.1 of uncultured bacterium. GTDB lineage: Bacteria > Cyanobacteriota > Cyanobacteriia > Cyanobacteriales > Chroococcidiopsidaceae > CAXUIG01. The sequence goes on from CAXUIG010000172.1 coordinate 8,099, forward strand.
GAAGGGAATGGTGTCGCAGTCGATGTGCGACATCACGAGGCGCGCGAACTGCGTGCCCTCAGCGATGTTGGCCGCCCCGCCCCTCGACGCGTAGTTCGTGTACTCGTCATAGGCGAACTGGTTCATCTGTGGCTCGCCGTCCACGACGTGGAGCTTGGTCGCGAGCCCGGTGTGCGAGTGGTCAACGCTGTCGACGACGTTGGCGTTCTGCTCCGGCCCAATCCGGAACGGCTGAACCGTAACCGCCATCCCGTTGGCATCCGTGTAGGTCTGGGTGAAGCCCAACGTGTTCTCGGCGGAACGAGGCTGCTGGCCGTCCGAGTAGAGTCCGTTGACGCCCGGAAACGTGCCGTACTCGTTGTCGAACGAGTGGTTCTCGTTGTAGATCACGAAGACGTACTTGATCCGATCCCGCAGCAGCTTCGCGAGCACCTTCGGCGGTAGCTTGGGTTCCCTGGCCGGATCATTTAAGTATTGCGCGACTTCGGGGACGGCGTCCGGCTGGCCCGTGACACTCGAGTGCTTTTGCGAGGCTTCGTGCCGTGAAACCTTGTCCGTGGGCAACGAGCCAGCGATCGCGAGCGGGACGACACACACTTGCAACAGCGAGGTTGCCACAGCAAGGGCAATACGGGATTTCGTAAATTGTCTCAAAGCGCATCTCCTTGGTAAATTCAATCAAGCTACTCCCAAAATCAGCACATCAATCGACGTACATCCGAGCCATTTTTTACGAAATTTGCTACTCTATTTTTCTGGTTCAGAATTAGAGTCTCTACTAGTAAGGTGAAAAACATTTAATTTGCATAGTCTTAGTTAGGTGTAGGGCGGCGGGAAGACTTAAAACCAGCTAGCTCCAAGCTTCTTATCCCACGCCCCAGTGCCCACCAGAAAATCTATACAGAAAATCTGTTACTTAAGTGCAGATTAGGTTAGACGCCCGCAATAAGGTTGATTTTAAAACCCGATAGTTAAGGAAAGAATAAGATCCGGTTATTCTTTCGGTAAAAGTCTTTAAATTCTACTGAATGCATTGGTGAGAGCTAAAAAAGACGTTAATTTTGTCAATAAGTAATTGTGCTCAAAATTTAACGACCAAGGCATCAAACTAAACTTAGAGTAGTTGGAGTGACACTTTGGCTAAGCGTACAAATCTTGATAAAAGCTTACTTCGCAGTTCTGGAATGATTGACAAAAACTATGCTGCTCAGCTTAAAATTAGCCAAGAGATTGAGAAAATATTTGCTGGTTCAAACGTGAAACTCAGCGCTAGTGTGTCATATTAGCGTTAATGCTCTACCATGCCGTCCTATAAACAGCAGCACAGGGGCAAAAATTAGACAAAAGTTAAGGTTATGTCGCCTGGATAGGGAGGCGATCGCTCGGCATGACCGTTTGTAATTTTAGTGCCAAGCGCGACTTCAAGCCGCATTACCTTGGACGAAACCTCGTCTAAGAGCACAGCCCGATCCATCTGGTGAGAACTGAACAGCTCAGTTTGTACTAGTACAGCCGTTGGCATACTATAGCATCTTAAGGCAGAAGTCAGATTTGGCCAAGTATGTACTAGCGCTAGTCGCCAATGCTTAGGATATAATTTCTGATAAGGTGACAAAGTATCTTAAGATTATCGTAAGAATTGAGCTGGTAGAAAAAAACTAGCTAATAACCAAATTTAGGAGGACTATCTATGACGCTCGTACCAATGCGGCTGATGTTGGATCACGCGGCTGAGAATGGCTACGGCATCGCAGCTTACAACGTCAACAACATGGAGCAGATTCAAGCGATCATGCAGGCTGCCCATGAACTTGATAGCCCAGTGATTTTGCAAGCCTCCCGTGGCGCACGTAAGTATGCTGGCGAGTACTTCCTGCGCCACCTGATTTTGGCGGCGGTGGAAACCTACCCCCATATTCCCATTGCCATGCACCAAGATCATGGCAACAGCCCAGCCACCTGCTACTCTGCGATCAGTCATGGTTTCACTAGCGTCATGATGGATGGCTCTCTAGAGGCAGATGCCAAAACCCCAGCCAGCTTCGAGTACAACGCCGAGGTGACTCGCAAAGTTGTGGAAGTGGCTCACGCCGTTGGGGTTAGCGTCGAAGGCGAACTTGGTTGCTTGGGTTCCCTGGAAACTGGTATGGGCGACAAAGAAGACGGTCACGGGGCAGAAGGCACTCTATCCCAAGACCAGCTATTGACTGATCCAGACGAAGCAGTTGCCTTTGTGGAACAAACCCAGGTGGATGCTTTGGCAGTTGCCATTGGCACCAGCCACGGCGCTTACAAGTTCACCCGCAAGCCAACTGGGGAAATTTTGGCGATCAGCCGGATCGAGGAAATTCACAGCCGCCTGCCGAACACTCACTTGGTGATGCATGGCTCCTCCTCCGTGCCGGAAGATCTAATTGCCATTATTAACCAGTACGGTGGCCAGATTCCTGAAACTTACGGTGTGCCAATTGAGGAAATCCAGAAAGGTATCAAGAGCGGCGTCCGTAAGGTAAATATCGACACAGATAACCGTCTGGCGATCACCGCTGCTGTACGTGAGGCTCTAGCTCAAGATCCGAAGGAGTTTGACCCCCGCCACTTCCTCAAGCCTTCGATTAAATATATGCAGAAGGTTTGTGGCGATCGCTATCAGGCTTTTGGCTCAGCTGGTCAAGGTAGCAAGATTAAGCAGATGACTTTGGATGAGTTTGCTGCTAAATATGCCAAGGGCGACTTGAACGCCGTGACCAAGAAGGCTCCTGTGACGGTGTAACTCTGACCCGGCTTTGAATTGATCACCGGGTGGCTGAACTCGCTACCCGGTTTTTTCATAGCTGTTAGCTACCAGCTAGAGGAAAACGCGGTGGTGCAGGGAAGGCATTTGGCGGCGGATTTGTGACAAGCGAGCTGGGTCAATTTCTGCGATCGCCACCCCTGGTGTATCCCCAGCATCTGCCAGAATAACGCCCCAAGGGTCAACAATCATGGCGTGACCGTGGGACTGGCGCAGGGCGTAGTGCTGACCTGTCTGGGCTGGGGCAATGACATAGCAGGTGTTTTCAATTGCTCTGGCTTGGATTAGCACTTGCCAGTGGTCTTTGCCAGTATAGGCAGTGAAAGCAGCTGGGACAAACAGAACTTCAGCGCCCATGTGGGCTAGGTGTCGGTAAAGTTCGGGGAAGCGGACATCGTAGCACACCGAGAGTCCTAAGTGACCCAGCTCTTTGGAAGGATAGACATGTGGCATCTGAGTACCAGCCATGACCGTATTGGATTCTAGATAGGTGTTGCCGTCAGGTAAGTTGACATCAAATAAATGTACTTTCTGGTAGCGAGAGAGTTCTTGACCGCTAGGGTCGATTAGCAGGGCGGTGTTGTAGACTTTGTCGGTGTCTACTGGGACTGGGAAGCCGCCGCCAAGGATAGTGACTTGGAAGCGCTGGGCCATTGTTTTGAGGAATTTTTCACTTTCAAGGGCGATCGCGTCGGCGTGAGCCATCTTTTTCGCCTCTTCTCCCAGGAAAGAGAAGTTTTCTGGCAATGTCACCAACTCGGCACCCTGATGGACGGCAAGTTCGATTAGTTCTTCAGCCTGAACCAAGTTTTTTTCCAGGTCAGGTAAGCTAGTCATTTGAATTGCGGCCGCGAGATAAGGTTTCATGGATTGAGCTGAAAATTGTGGAAGAGAGATTATCAAAATATATCTTCCCTCTAACTTTCCTGGAAACTGCTCCCAAGCAGTTGATACCTAGTTGGGGACAGTCGTCAAAAGCTGGGAGCCTCCCTGCCTATAAAGGTCAGGTTGCACGGTCACTGGCATGGTATAAACTGCATCAACTGCCTGATCAGCTCAACAAACGCTCTCTGTCTCTAGCAAGTTGGACGAATAGACAAAGGCGCACTTGGAAGAAAGGCGCGATCGCATCAACAAAGCTTTAAACGCCGAGATGCGGTCGGGGTAGCGGTGATGTTGTAAAGTTCGGGGACTCTCATCAGAGAATCCACTGTAGAGATGCTAAGTAGAAATGCTTAGAGGTCTTTTTAAGCAGTAATTTCCCTGTTTACAATCGCGCTCGACAAAGAATATAACAAACTTGATCCTGGCTTATTTTCATTAGGCTCGCTTCATGGAGTTCGGATAGTCAGGTGTCAACACACTTATCGAAGGCAAATCTAGCTAGTATGTCTAAAGCCAAAATTCTCATTGTCGAAGATGAAAGCCTTGTTGCTCTAGACATAAAAAGCAGACTAAAAAAACTTGGATATAGTGTTTGTGCAATTGCTTCTAAGGGAGAAGAAGCAATTAATATAGCAGCAACTACTTCTCCAGACTTAGTGTTAATGGATATTCATTTAAAAGGCAGTATGAATGGTATAGAAGCTGCTAGTGAAATTTATAATCGTTTCGATATTCCAGTTATATATTTGACTGCTAATGCAGACAATGACACATTTGAAAAAGCAAAAAACACCCAGCCACTAGGTTATATTATCAAACCTTTTAAAGAAATAGACTTAAAGCACACAATTGAATTAACTTTTTCTCGATTTAGGGCAGAAAGAAAATTAAAAGAAACCCAGCAATGGCTTGCTACCGTACTCAAAAGTATTAGCAATGCTGTGATTACCAGCGATGCTCTTGGAACATTAACTTTTATGAATCCTGTTGCTGAGGCCCTGACGGGCTGGAAACAGTCAGATGCGTTTGGTAAAAATTCAACAGAAGTCTTCAATATTACCCATGAATCGACTCGTAACCTGATTCAGAGACCTGTAGCACAGGCACTGGAATCGGGCGTTGTTGTTGGCCTACCAGAACTGACTATTTTAATTGCTAGAAACGGCGAAGAAATACCAATTGCTCACAGCGTTGCACCCATTAAAGATGACTTGGGAAATATCACAGGTGTGGTTTTGGTCTTTCAGGACATCCAGTCAGCTTTACAACGACAATTCCATCACACCTTGCTGCTCACACAAATTACCTCAGCAATTCGCCAGAGCCTAGATAGGTTTCAGATTTTTCAGACCGCTGCCACTCAAATCGGTCAGGCATTTCACGTCAACCGTTGTGTAATTCATACCTATGTGGCTACACCAACGTCAAAAATCCCCTTGGTAGCTGAATATTTAGAACCCAGCTATGAATCAATCATGGATTTAGAAGTGCCAGTTGCTGGTAATCCTCACATGCAGCAGTTGTTAGCACAAGACCGGGCGATTGCCTCCCCGGATGTCTATGCTGATCCTCTCCTGAAACCTAATGCACTAATCTGTCGTCAGATTAATCTCAAGTCGCAGCTTGCAGTCCGTACATCTTACCAAGGTGAACCAAATGGAGTCATCTCCCTCCACCAGTGCGAACATTTCCGCCAGTGGACAGATGATGAAATTGAGCTACTAGAAGCCGTAGCTACTCAAGTTGGGATTGTCCTCGCTCAAGCCGAACTCCTAGAACAGGAAAAACAACACAGCGAAAAACTAATAATTAAAAATTTCGCCCTATCGCAAGCCCAAGGCGAGGCAGAAGCTGCTAACCGGGCTAAAAGCGAGTTCCTAGCGATGATGAGCCACGAGATCCGCACCCCGATGAATGCGGTAATTGGGATGACGGAGCTAGTGCTCAATACAAGTCTCACCCCCCAACAGCGGGACTTTATCGAAACCATCCGTAGCAGCGGTGAGGGTCTGCTCACCATTATTAACGATATCCTGGACTTCTCCAAGATTGAGTCCGGCAAGCTCGAGTTAGAGTCCCATCCCTTTGACCTGCGCAGTTGTGTAGAGTCAGCCCTAGACTTACTGGCTCCTGGGGCAGGTGCAAAGAACCTGGAGTTAGCCTGCCTAATCGACCCCGAAACCCCGTCCC
>CAXUIG010000173.1:0-13963 GCA_964250845.1 uncultured bacterium
ATCACTACAATGCGTCACTGCAATCCTGACCATTACTATTCAGGATTACCCACGTTTAGTCCAGCATCTGATTGAGCAAGCTACCGCACCACTCTAATTAGCATGTGGGGCTAGGTTGATGCCATTTTATGCCCGGTTGGGCTTCGTGCCGATTCCCTGGCTGTTGGTGCCAGGTCCACTTAAAATCAAGTTTGGCTTGTCCAAACTACTCACTACACTATTGCGCAGGCATCTGGTGTTCATGCAGTATTTGTCATCCAAATGATGGTTGTATTGCCTCAACTTTTTAAGCACAGAGCTTTTCTATCAATCAGCTTTCGTTATGCAGCAATTCCAAAAAATGCTTTAAGAGTTATACTTGAGAGCGAATATTTCCTTGAGTAGCTGTTACTCGCCTATAGCCGAGATCCGTGAAAAACTAGCCATTAGGCTGAAAAGCCGCTTTCAGTAAATGTTTTGGCGCTCGACATCTTTTGTCGTAGAAGCGCTTGTTATGCGACGAAATGTTGCATTTTGGCGTTATTTTTCCGAGTGTAACTAGGTCTAAGCCCAAAATTTTATGTCGTATAAGTCGCAGGGCAAGCGCATCTTAAACGCTATTGACAGGCGGGTTGTAGCTCTTGAGCGGTTTCTGGGAAAGCAGCGGCTAGGAGTGTGAGCATATAAGCATCATCCATTGCTGCCCGCCTGGACTTGTGCTTGAGACTGCGCTTAAAGATTGATTCTTGGTTAAGGGTGTTGAGAGCAAAACGACTGTAAAATCAGCTACATTTTAACATGCGCTTACCCTGTATGCGAATACTGGGACGACTGCCAAGTTGACAGGCGGGGTGAGGCAGCAAAACGTCTGGTTGTGAATTTGTTAGATATGCCCTACCTGGGGCGGTAGCGTCGCCACACGCCTAAATCTGAATGCTTAATGCGATCGTCGCTGGTTGCGCTGCGTTATGCGAACAGCCCCAGTAATTTCACCATTCTGCCAACCCAAAACTCCTTTTTTTATTAGTTTTTTTCTCGGATTACAGCCAGACATGAGAGCTATTACGATGAGCGTAAATGGTCGCTCGCAGGAGTTGTAGTCATCTGGCTTGTCGAGTGCTGACATCTGGGCCAAGCACTGGTTAGTGTAGTTATAAATGAATGATCTCAATCGGTACTACGAAATCCTTGGACTTAAACCTGATGCCTCACAGGCGGAGGTCAAGCAAGCTTACCGAAAGCTGGCTAAAACTTTGCATCCAGATATTTTTCCTGATGCTCCTCAGCTAAAGCAGAAGGCAGAGGAGGAAATAAAAAAAATTAATTAAGCTTACGAAAAGCTAAAGCTTTGTCAAACCAATTGTCTAGATTTAAATGATAAAGTTGGGATAAAATCGACTCATTTATCTAATGACGAAACCTACTACAACCAGGGAATGGAGAATGCTAAAAGAGGAAAATATACGGAAGCGATTGAGAATTTTACTAAAGCAATTCGTCTCAATCCCAACCATTTTAAAGCATACAAATACCGAGGGCTTGCTTGCTCCAAACTTGGATACGAAAATAGAGCACACTCGGATTTGAACAAAGCCACAAAGCTTGAGCTTAAACAGAGAAAAACAGAGCCTCAATCTGCATCGTCGTCAACGCCACCAAAACCGTCGCCAACGACCTCTTCACCTGCATCACCACAGTCAACGTCGCCCTGGAAATGTGCGCACACCCTTACTGGTCATTCAAACTGGGTTTTTTCCATCGCTATCAGCCCCGATGGGCAGACTCTCGCCAGTGGCAGTTCCGACAAGACCATCAAGATTTGGCATCTGGGCACAGGGAAATTACTACACACTCTCACGGATCATTCAGCATGGGTGCGGTCTGTTGTCTTCAGCCCAGATGGGCAGATTCTTGTTAGTGGCAGTGATGACAATACGATTAAGATTTGGAATTTGGCTACAGGGCAATTGCTACGCACCCTTACAGGGCATTCAGCCCCAGTTTGGTCTGTTGCCATCAGCCCCGACGGACAGACCCTCGCCAGTGGCAGCCAGGATAAGACCATCAAGATTTGGAATTTGACTACAGGGCAACGGCTGCACACCCCTATGGGACATTCCGACTGGGTTTATTCTGTTGCCATCAGCCCCGACTGACAGACCCTCGCCAGTGGCAGTCAGGATAAGACCATCAAGATTTGGCATCTGGGCATGGAGCAACTTCTGCACGTCCTTAAGGGACATTCAAACTGGGTTAATTCCGTCGCCTTCAGCCCGGATAGGCAGACAATAGCCAGTGGTAGTTATGACAAGACTATCAAGCTGTGGCATCTACGCACCGGCAAGCAGTTGGCTACCCTTACAGGGCATCACAGCTATATTTGGTGCATCGCCTTCAGCCCAGATGGGCAGACTCTAGCCAGTGGCAGCGGGGATCACACCATTAAGCTGTGGCAGTTGGACACTGGAAAACAAATCTGCACTCTCAGCGGTCATTCAGACTGGGTTAATGCCATCGCCTTTAGTCCCGATGGTCAAACCCTCGCTAGTGGTAGTCGAGACATGAAAATTAAAATTTGGCGGCGTGATTGAGTAAAATAACTTGGCATCGCAGCAAGGAACAGGGGAAGGATAATGGCTCAGGCTCATATTGGCATTATTGGCGGCAGCGGTCTATACAAAATGGACGCCCTTAAGGATGTAGAAGAGGTGCAAGTTGACACGCCTTTTGGCTCACCCTCAGATGCTTTGATATTGGGAACTTTTGAGGGGACGCGGGTTGCCTTTCTTGCTCGTCATGGTCGCAATCACCATCTCTTACCCTCTGAGTTGCCGTTCCGAGCCAATATCTATGCGATGAAACAGCTGGGTGTTGAGTATTTAATCTCGGCTTCAGCTGTTGGCTCTCTGAAAGAAGAAGCTAAACCTTTGGACATGGTGGTGCCGGATCAGTTTATTGACCGGACAAAGAACCGGGTTTCCACCTTTTTCGGTGAAGGAATTGTCGCTCACATTGCTTTTGGGGCTCCAGTCTGCAATCAGCTGGCTGCAGTGTTGGCGGATGCGATCGCTAGCCTTGATCTACCACAAGTAACTCTCCATCGCGGCGGTACATATGTCTGCATGGAAGGACCAGCATTTTCGACTAAGGCTGAATCCAATCTCTACCGCAGCTGGGGAGCCACAGTGATTGGCATGACCAATTTGCCAGAAGCGAAGTTAGCGAGGGAAGCAGAAATCGCCTATGCAACGTTAGCCCTAGTGACGGATTACGATTGTTGGCATCCAGACCATGATAGCGTCACAGTTGAGATGATAATTGCCAATCTGCAACGCAATGCGGTCAATGCTCTTCATGTGATTCAAGAAACTGTCCGCCGCCTCAGCAAGAATCCGCCGCCCTCTGATGCTCACTCGGCTTTGAAGTACGCTATTCTTACCCAGCTGGACAAGGCTCCGGCGGCTACTAAAGAGAAGCTAAGTCTGTTGTTGAAAAAATACTTGATCGCCAGCGACAAGTAATGGAACAGAAAGTGCCGAGGGCAAGATGCCTTTATTGACGAGCTTTACCTCCGACCCAAGCATCGTGGACAAGGCATTGGAACTCAGACGTTAGCATTTGCAGAGGATGTCTGCCGAGTTTTGGCAGTCCGAGCACTTCATCTAAAAGTAGATTTTAACAATCCCGATGCACAGCGTCTTTATCACCGAGTCGGTTATCAACGTCATGACCGTTTTCTCATGACCAAACATTTGGTAGCCCCTTTGTTATGAACGAGGGGAAAATCTGGAGCGTAAACACGATGATTTAACTGGAGCAGAGAACATATGCCGATTAGACTTTACGATTTAGCTGGAGCAGAGGACGATCGCCGCTTTAGTCCCCCATGTTGGCAAGTCAAGAAGGCAAGGGGGTTCCGACTCGGTGGTGCGGGTACGGAATGCCCGCGCGAGAGTAACTTCATTGTTGGACTGCCGCTCTAGAGGCAGGGTTGGTCTGCCCCGCCTGCCCCACCATGACCTCCCGCCCCTAAAATTAGTACCCCGTAGGCTGATTGCGCAATAAGTCGTTGATTGTCTTATGGTCTCGTATCCAGCCGTGGCTACCAGGGGGATAAACCCCAATGGAGATGCAGGGCGAATCAGTTGCGCTGTTGGCGAATCCAAAGGCGATGCCCTTTGCATTGTCAGACATTTCGACGCCGCCGCTAAACGAGCGCGCGTTGGGGAAGCGACGGAGAATTTGCGCTCTGGTACTTCCAGTGGAGATCCCTTCAGGCGTATGAAACCAGGGAGATGTAATCTGAATGTCACTAATGAAGACGCCCGGCGTCTCCTGGTTAAAATGTGCGGCGTTGGAAATTGTATGAATGTAGAGCGTATCGCTTCGCTGGCCTTTATTTTTTGAGACCCAGACGATGTTGGCTTGCTGCATCGACGGATCAAAAGCAGCGGCTCTGGGGAGTTTGTCCAGGTAGAACTGGCCATTCCTGCCGAGGTGTGTCTGCCCAATGCTTTGACCCGGAATAATGAGATTGTCATCGGCAATAGCGGTTGCGGGCGGCAGCGCTACCATGGTCAATGCGACAGCCAGACTGAAAAACGTCAATATCTGTCGTTGTTGTTTCATTAGAACTCTTGCATAAGTCTGTTTAGGGTAAGGGCTTGGTCATGACGGTCAATCTTCATCCCCAAATTCTACACCGACAAAGAATCGACGTTGAAAGAGGAGCAAGGTTATCTGTGAGACGCTGTTTTGAGGCCATCGATGGGGCGATTCTCTTTGAGACGGCACCGAACGCAGAAACAGCAATTGCGGCATAAAATCAAAGGATGATTTCATGAAATGGATATGCTAAAAACCTTTTGGGCTACGGTTCGGCAAGGAAAAATTGAGCTAGTGACGTTCCCCCCCGTTATACCGCTTGCGGTTAACGGGGGCTTCTCAAAAGAGGGATAGCTGAATATATTCAACTAACTTTTGAGCTTCCTGCTTCACGGGCTGACTATCGTCTAAGCCTCCACAGGCAGGCAAGATGAGTCCCACCTCGCATAATGCCCTATTTAATATGTTTACGGCTGCATTCTCATCTCTGTCCATTGTCATACCGCATTTGTGGCATTCATGAATTCGAACAGATAGAGTCTTCGGTACTTTCGTTCCACATGAGGAGCAATCCTGAGACGTTCCATGAGGACTGACTTTAACAACTCGAACGCCGCGTTTTACCGCCACTGCCTCTAAGATGCTAATGAATTGACCCCACCCTGCGTCCAGGATTGATTTACTCAAGGGAGTACGAGCTAAACCCCGAATATTCAACTCTTCTACCGCTATCAAGTCATAGCGCTTGACTAGTTGCTCAGCCGTGTTGTAGTGAAAATTTTCTCGAATTCGCCCAACACGCTGGTGAATTTGAGCTATCTTATTTTTTTGCTTATCGGCATTTTTAGATCCCTTTTGTTTTCTTGCTAGCCGTCGTTGCTGACGAGCTAAATGTTTTTGTGTCTTACGATAGGTTTGCTGAATCGGTACAGTTTCACCGTCTGAGGTGGTGAGAAAGTCCTTAAGCCCGACATCAACGCCTACTGCTGTTTTCACAACCTCTAACGCCATAGGCTCTGGAACACTTCCATCTTCCATGCTGACGGAAACGTACCAGCCATCTGCTTTCTTAACTATGATTGCGGTCTTAAGAGTAAATCCATCTGGTAATGGTCGATGAACTATGACCGGCATTGCTCCTAGTCTAGGAATTCTCAATGTGGAGCCTTCTAGGAAACATGCAGCTTTCGGATGATTGATTCTAGAAAACTCAAATGAACGTAATTCTCCAGCTTTTTTAAACCTGGGTCTACCAGCACGCTTTCCAGTTTTATCTGGAGCCAACCAGCGATACCAAGCTTTATCCAATCGTTGCAGGTTAATTTGCTGAACTTCGGAGTAAATATCTTTGTAGGCTGGAAACAGTACTTTTGTTTCTTTGAGCGCTGATTGTTGGGTGTAGTAGTTGACCGACTCTGGTATTTCACCAATCGGACAAGAAACGATGCTGCAACGGTCAACTTGACATCGAGTACTATTCAACCAATCCAGCCGCTGACCTAAACTATGATTCCAGTGACGACGTAGCAGTTCCAGCCAAGTCTCCATTGTGGCGGCTTGTTCTGGACTGGGCTTGATCTTAAACTGGTAGGCGATTAACATAGAGTTAGTATATCAGCTCACCGCTTTCAATGCAAGCCAGCTACGAAAAGGGTTTTAGGTCTGTTTACTTACTCACCGCTCATACTGTATTTGTGACAAAATATCGAAAAAAAGTCATTAATCATGACATTCTAGTCAGACTAAACAGTATTTTCCACTCAACTTGTCAAAAGTGGGATTCCAGATTAGAGGAGTTCAACGGAGAGTGTGACCATGTTCATTTACTAATTAGCTATCCACCCCAGCTTCAGCTAAGCAAATTGATAGCTAACCTTAAAAATGTTTCAAGTCGGTTAATTCGCAAGGAGTTTGCCAACCACGTTAACCAGTTCTACTACAAACCTGTTTTCTGGACTGGCTCATACTTTGTTGCTAGTTGTGGCGGTGTGACTATTGAGCAACTAAAGAAGTATGTTGAGCAACAGTCTACTCCTAAAATCTAAGCGGATTCGCTCACGCTCAATTTATTTGTTGGCAGCAATTCCCCACCCGTTGACCTAACGGTACAACGGGCGACCCCTTGCTGCATTTAAGTTGGAATCAGCGGAGCTACCAGAAGGGGGCAGGGTGCTGGTGACACTTCTACCTGATGATGAGACTGAGTTCTGGCTACAAGCAAGTCAAACGTCGCTCAATGCAGTTTGGGACAATGCTGAGGATGACGTATATGCCCAGCTACTCCAAACATGACATTATCTTGGTGCAGTATCCCTTCTCAGACTTGTCGAGTTCAAAGGTAAGACCTGCTGTTGTTGTAAGTGCGCCGCACCCGTCCCAAGACATTATCGTTAGCCCTTTGACGAGTAAAACAAGTTCATTACTTCAAGGAGAGTTTGTGTTATCTGAGTGGGCAGTAGCCGGATTGAACGTAGCTACAGCGGTCAAAAGAGGTTGCCACTTAGTGATTGGTGATAGAATAAGCTTCGACATTTCCCCATATCGCCTGCGCCAACGCCTTTTTCAAAACTATGAAGAAACGCGATGGGTTAGCCTTAGCCGGAGTCCTGGTTTTAATCTTAATCCTGACACCCCTGGGATTCCGATTTCTAAGCCAGCAAAATCAGTCCTCAAGAGAATCAGCTCCAGACCAGCCCGGTAAACAGCTCTCCTCAAGAGAGTCGGCGCCAGACCAGCCCGGAGAGGAGGAGGATCTTAACCAGGAACTTTGGAAGTTTAGCAAGAACAGTCCTTACCCAGGCCCAACCAAGGGTAAGGAGGCGGGAATCGCAGAGGTAGTGCTACCGAATGGCTGGAAGATTGCCCCAGCTGGCGCTCAGGTAGAGGTGGGAAGGCTTCCCTATGAGGCGGTTGCTTACGCAGGTCAACTGGTAGTACTTAACACTGGGTATTACAATAAAGAACCCCAGGAAGTCTCAGTGGTAGACCCTAAGCGCCATCAGGTGGTCAAAACCCTGCGGTTTAAATCACTTTTCCCCAGTGCGCAGGTGGGGTTGGACGGCGATCTCTACATCAGTGGGGGCGCTGACAAGAAGGTCTATCGCCTGAACCGAGATTTCAACCAAGTGCGCGAGTACCCGGTGAAAGGCTACGCGGCAGGTCTGGCACCAGTGGATGCCAAGCATCTGGCTGTCGCTTACATGGTAGCGGAGAATGAGCAAAAGGCTTATGTGAAGGGGCAGCTGGCTCTGCTTAATACAGAGACGGGGGAGGTGGAGCGATCGCTCGAGGTGGGATATTTCCCCTATTCCGTTTACTACCTGAACGGGAAGCTTTACGTCACCCTGCTTGGGGAAAACCAACTTCTAATCTACGATGCTCAGCTCAACCCAATCAAAACCCTGGCAGTTGGGCGGACTCCACAGAACCTATGCACAGATGGGGAAAAGCTGTATGTAGTGAACACCGCCTCGGATGACATCTCGGTGGTGGATACAAAGCAGGATGCTGTGGTGGCAAAGATTGGGGTGCGCCACAATGGTTTCCGCTTTGGGAGTTCCCCTACCTCCTGTGCTGTGGATGGTAACCGTCTTTATGTCACCCAAGCCGAGATTAATGCAGTAGCTGTAATCGATAAAAACCAAAAAGTAGGAGCACAGCCTGCAGTGCGTCTACAGGGGTTCGTACCCACGGGCTGGTATCCTAGCAAGGTACTCCTTAACGAGGCGCAGCTGGTGGTGTTAAGCGCCAAGGGCATTCACCCCCGCCGTCCTAATCCTCAAGGTCCCCAGGCGATCAAGAAAAAGGGAGGGGATCAGTATGTGCTGACCTTGCTCAAAGGTGCTGTCGCTATCATCCCTAAGGAAGCGATCGCGTCTTTTCTGCCCAGTTGGACTAAGCAAGTGGAAGAGGGTTCACCCATTTACAGTGCCAAGGAGGGCATGAAGCTGCCTATTCGCCATGTCTTCTACATTATCAAAGAAAACCGCACCTACGATCAGGTGCTCGGCGATTTGGGACGTGGCAATGGGGACGCCAAGCTGACGCTGTTCGGGCGGGATGTGACTCCCAACCACCACCGGCTAGCTGAGGAGTTTGTGACTCTAGACAACTTCTTCGTCAACGGAGAAATTAGCGTCTTGGGACATAGCTTCACCACCAGCGGCTATGCCAGCCCATTCTTGGAGTGGCTAGGTAACATGTCCTACTCTGGGCGTTACAATGGCTACCCATTCGGAACGGTGCCAGCGACATTCTCTCCCGCCTACCTTTGGAACGCTCTTGAAGCTAAAGCGGTGGACTACCGCATCTACGGAGAGCCTTACTACATCTTCACGAGGTCGTACCAAATTATCGTGGAGACCTACGGAGCAGACAGTGATCTTGCCAAGAAGTTCTATGCTCAGACGATGGCTCTTGCCGCCGATATAGACCGGGGCAAGGCGGTGAGTAAGCTTTTCAAGTCCCATTACGGAAAAGCCGATACCCCGGAGGATGCGCAGCACCTCCTAGAAAACCCTGACTTTGCCCGCTCCCTCTCTCAGTTCTTCACTGGTGACGAGAGCCTGTTCCAGGCATTGCAGAAAAACGCGACTTTCCGGCAGAAGTTCGCCGCATTCCTCTACCACTATCCCCTCAACTACCATCCATGGGACTTGAGCTACTCTGACTTGCAGCGGTTCTCTGACTGGAAAGCAGACTTCGAGAAACAGCTCAAGTCTGGTCGAGTGGCTCAGTTGAACTACATATGGCTACCCAATGACCACACCGCTGGAGATAAACCAAACTTTCCCAATCCCTACCAGCTGGTTGCCCAAAACGATGCGGCTTTGGGCAAGACTGTGGAAACGATTGCCAAAAGTCCGATCTGGAAAGATAGCCTGATCTTAGTAGAGGAAGACGACGCCCAAAATGGGCCAGACCATGTGGATTCTACCCGCACGGTGGCTCTGGCAGCTGGTCCTTATGTACGCCGTGGAGCGGTGGTGAGCGATCGCTATGACCAACTCAGCCTGCTACGCACAATAGAGCTGATGTTGGGGCTCGACCCCCTCAACTTGAACGATGCCTTGGCAGTCCCCATGTTCGGTATCTTCAACCAGAAACCTAACAACTCTGCCTATGTTGCTCCTATGCCTTCCGGCTATCTGCTCTCGGCTGATCAGGAGCTATATCGCACACTTGGCGTTGCCCAAAACAGCAAGTAATCCTATGTGCGATGCCATTGCAGACTACTGATGTTTCCGGCAATACTATATGAATAAGATCGAGTTTCTATTGACTGAAAAAATTAGCGGCAATGGCGATACCTACGGTTCGGACTGCGTCCTACGCTATCGATTTTGGCACTAGCAATACTGTCATCGCTCGCTGGAACCCAGTCACCCAGCAGACTGAAACCCTTGCCATACCTGGGTTATCGGTTAAATTGGGTCAGAACCCACCCCTGATTCCCAGTTTGGTATATGTTGAGGATGCCTCACAAAGTAAAGTGGTGGTAGGGCAGGCTGTGCGCGATCGCGGTCTTGACCTCACGAGCAATCCACGGTTTTTCCGCAGCTTCAAACGGGGAATTGGGGCTGACATCCAGGGTTTCTTGCCAGAACTGGATGGGCAGATAGTTACTTTCGAGCAAGTAGGGCAATGGTTCCTAACCCAGGTAATTGAAAAACTGGATGCAGACGCCCCTGAGAGCGGGCAGTCTTTGGTATTGACCGTACCCGTAGATAGTTTTGAAGCCTACCGCCACTGGCTAAGTCAGGTGTGCCAATCCCTGCCGGTGGAGCAGGTGCGGATGTTGGATGAACCCACAGCGGCTGCCTTGGGCTATGGAATGACAGACCAGGAAAATCTGCTCGTGATTGACTTTGGGGGCGGGACGCTGGATCTTTCCCTCGTGCGGCTGACTGGGGGCGTCCAAGCAGGCAAAAAGCCACTAGGCTTTCTTCTCAAATGGGGCGATAAGCTACTAGCCGAAAAGTCGGGGCAGAAGGCAAAAACAGCCCGCGTGCTGGCAAAAGCTGGGCAAAATTTGGGTGGCTCTGATATTGATAACTGGGTGTTGGATTACTTTACCACTACTCAGGGATTGGTGGCAACTCCCTTGACTATCCGACTGGCAGAGCGGTTGAAGATTCAGCTCTCAACACATACTCAGGCAAGTGAAGTTTACTTCAACGATGAAACTTTTGAGAGCTACGAACTGGAACTAGACCGCAACGCTCTTGAAACTATCCTCAAAGAACACCAGTTTTTTCAGCAACTGGATGATAGTATGACCCAGCTATTGCAACAAGCGCGGCGGCAGGGACTAGAAGTTTCAGACATCGATGCTGTTTTGTTAGTTGGCGGCACAGTACAGATGCCCGCTGTGCAGACCTGGGTGCAGCAGTATTTTGATGCAACTAAAATTAGGTGTGAGCGACCTTTTGAAGCGATCGCTATTGGCGCTCTCCAGCTTAGTCAGGGCGTCGAGCTGAAAGATTTTCTCTACCACAGCTACGGCATCCGCTACTGGGACAAGCGTCACAATCGCCACAGTTGGCATCCCTTAATTAAAGCTGGGCAGGCTTACCCCATGAGTGAGCCAGTGGAATTAGTTTTAGGCGCATCGGTGGAAAATCAACCCAGCATTGAATTAATCGTCGGGGAGTTGGGAACCGAGACGGGTGGCACTGAAGTGTATTTTGATGGCGATCGCTTGATCACCCGCCGCCGTGATAGTGGTCAAAATCAGGTGCAGCCCCTCAACGACCGGGACGGTGCCAGGACTATAGCCCAGCTTACGCCAGTTGGGTATCCCGGTAGCGATCGAATTAAAGTTTTGTTCCAAGTTGACGATCAGCGTTTCCTACGAATGACGGTCGAAGACCTGCTGACGAATCAAACGCTGTTGCAGAATCAGCTAGTTGCCCAGCTTAGCTAAATTTATCAAAATTAGTGCTCCCGAAGTTCTGAGCCCAGGAAACCACATCTTATCCTTCGCGCTCCGCAGCTTTGCTCCTCCTGACTCCTCTTCAAAATCGTGATTTAAATAGTTCGTAGAGCATTTGAGCCAAATTTTTTGCGAAATATACAATGAACCATTTAAAATTATTTAGACAAAGAGATTGTCTGAGTACTCTAAAGCGTCATAACGCTAAGATAGAGAAAAGTCAACTATTTGTTCCAGTCGTTTGAGACCTAAGTTGATGACTAAACACAAAAAAATTGAGCCGCTAACTGGTGAAGAACTCATCCACAAGGTAAGGGAGCTAGAGAACCTCAGCAAAGAAGAAAAAGCCAAACAGTGTGGCTACTATACCGTTACCAAAAACGGGATTGAGCGCGTCAACATGATGAAGTTCCTGAATGCGCTGATTGATGCTGAGGGAATCGAGTTAGACAGCACTCCAAAAGGTGACGGGCGTGGGGGACGTAGTGCTAGCTATCGAATTACAGTGCAGACCAATGGCAACTTGCTGATAGGTTCAGCTTACACAAAACATCTGGGTGTAAACCCAGGTGATGAGTTTGAAATTACTTTAGGACGCAAGCACATTGTTCTAAAGCAGCTGGAGCAAGAAGAAAACGAAGCTGTTGATGCAGTCGCATCCTGAAAAATAACGCGAGCGGGCGCTGCTGCGCTCTCTCCCCCTCAAAACATCCAGCGCTCGAGCGATAATGACAGCCATCACCCTCAAATTAAACCCCATCATCCATCTCACTGATGAGCAATTCTACCAGCTTTGTCAAGCCAATCGAGATGTCAGATTTGAGCGCACCGCCGCAGCAGAATTGATTGTCATGTCACCAACTGGAGGAGAAACCGGGGATCGTAATGCTGAAATTGCTTTTCAGCTTAGGGCATGGAACAAGCGGACTCAATTAGGCAAAACGTTCGACTCCTCCACAGGCTTCAAACTCCCCAATGGAGCAGATCGCTCCCCCGATGCCGCCTGGATAAAGTTAGAGCGCTGGGAAGCTCTCACCCCGGAGCAACGCCGAAAATTCCCACCTTTAGCGCCTGACTTTGTAGTGGAATTGCGCTCTGCCAGTGATGAACTCAAGCCCCTGCAAGACAAAATGAAAGAGTACCGCGACAACGGTGTCCGCTTAGGCTGGCTGATTGACCCGCAATTGCAGAGAGTTGAGATTTACCGACCGAGCCAGGATGGGTCGGTGTTGCAGTCTCCTGCTACTCTCTCAGGACAGGATGTGTTGCCTGGATTCGTGTTGGATTTAGGTGAAATCCTCTGATTACGAGAAAAGCGGACTCTGGGCCGGTCGCGGTTCGCATCTCTATCTCAAGATGGATGAAAATAATCGTAGATTTCCTGAGCCAAACGAGGACCAATCCCAGGAGCCTCAGCCAACTGCTCGGTCGTTGCTTGTCGGATGTAGTCAATCGAGCGAAAATGTGCAAGTAGCTGTTTTTGCCGGTGGGCTCCCAACCCCGAAATTTCATCTAAGCGCGATCGCCGGAGCTGAGCGCTCCGTTGCTGCCGGTGGAAACTTACCGCAAATCGGTGCGCTTCATCCCGCAGACGCCGCAACAACTGCACACCCGGTTGCTCTGGGTCACTCTGAAGTGGCTGGGATTCACCAGGTAGGAAAATTTCCTCTCGCTGCTTAGCAAGGCTAACTACTCGCAGGTCTTCAATTAAATTCATCTCTTGCAATACCGCTATCACAGATGATAGCTGACCCTTGCCACCGTCAATCATCACCAGCTCCGGCCAATCTGGATTCCCAATTCGCTGCAATTGCGGATCTTCGGCATACTTACGGAAGCGGCGGCGGATGACCTCGGCGAGACTAGCGAAATCATCCGAGTGACCAGCAGTAACGGTGGGATTCTTAATCTTGTAGTGGCGATAGTGTTGTTTAGCCGGTAAGCCGTCGATAAACACCACCCCAGACGCCACCGCAAAAGCACCCTGGATGTGAGAAATGTCGTAGCCTTCAATTCGGTGGGGCAATTCGGGCAAGTCGAGAATGGCAGCTAAATCCTCCATTGCTTGAGTGTTGCGATCGCCCAAGCGCTGAGTTCTTTGCAGTTCATACTCCGCGTTGCGCTCCACCATCTCAATCAGTTCTGCTTTAGAGGAGCGCACTGGAGCTAGAATGTTTACTTTGCGACCCTTGCGCTCACTTAAAATTTCCGCCAACATCTCCCCTTCCGGCAACTCATGCTGCACCAAAATTTCAGTTGGGATTTCCACATTTTCAGCTGTTTGGTAATGCTCTTCTAATACCCGCTGCAAAATTGCTCCCTGTTCTAATTGGGGAGTGGGAGAGGGGGAGAGGCGGAGACGGGGAGAGGAAACTTCGGCAACGAAACCAAGGCGACCAACTAGCTGCCAACAGCGAATCTGGAACAACTGAATGCACGCGTGCT
>CAXUIG010000174.1:0-13924 GCA_964250845.1 uncultured bacterium
ACCCGTAATTTTGCCAGCATTCTGTTCTGATCGCTTTTAGTCTAAACTCCAGTACATTCTGACCGAACATCAACCAGGCACACCATTTAGCGACTCCGAGTGGCAGCTGTACAACCTGAAGGAAGATTACTCGGAAACCAATAATCTGGCGAGCCAGTATCCTGAAAAAGTTCAGGAACTTGCAGCAGCTTTTGATGCAGATGCCTTCAAGTACCAGGTTTATCCGCTAATTGAAAATATTGGACAAGCAGCGCTATCACCGTTGTTGCCATCCTATTTGAAGGAGAGGGTTAAACCGGTTGAATCGAAGACATTCTATCGTGGTAGCACAGTTCTAGAGCCAGACATTCTGCCCTTGGTGAGCGATCGCGACTACACAATCCAGGCAAACGTCCAGTACAGGGTGGGAGATCAGGGAGTAATTCTGGCTCACGGAGGTCAGGAGGTTGGCTATGTATTCTACATTGAGGATGGCGAGTTAGCCTATGAATACAACAGCTATGGTCGGCTGACTAAGTTTCCCAGGGTTAAACTTCAGCCAGGTAAACTCAACATCGAGTTGAATTTCGATGCCACCGGCAAGCGCCAGGGCTCTGGTACTCTCTCGCTCAATGGAAAGAAAGTGGCTTCTGGTCAGCTGGGGCTGACGTTTTCCGGTTTTCCGTATGAAGGATTGGACATTGGTAAGGATGCCCGTAGCCCGGTATCGTGGGATGTCTACCAGAAACACGGGGTGTTCAAATACTCCGGCAAGATTGAGCAGGTCACTTACACTCCAGGTGCCTACGCACCAGATTCAGGCATCACAGAATAGGCGCAATCAATGAGTGGCAAGTCGAGCGCTGCCCTCGGCAATGTCATTGACATCGCAAAACCTCATCTCTTTATGGTGAGGTTTTCCTGACTCCTTTGATATATGTCCAACTTGATAGAGCGGAAAAAGTGATGCGAAATTTGTGTGTATGCCTATCTCGATTAAAGATATTGATGGGAGTGGGATTGGCAATTGTGTTGCTCTCAACTTTAGTTGCGTCTCCCCAAAGTGCTTTTGCCCTGAACCAGAAGCTGAACTCCATCGTCAGTTCCACTCAGTCGCCACCTAGCTCAACACCATCTAATATGGTTTGGATTCCTGGAGGCAAGTTTTGGATGGGAAACGAAGAATTCGCGGATGCCAAACCTGTTCATCAGATTGAAGTAGATGGCTTCTGGATTGATAAAACAGAGGTAACTAACGCTCAGTTCACCCACTTTGTCCAGTCAACCAGCTATGTGACATACGCCCAAGAGCCTCATGACGGTTTACCCGCAGGCTCGTTTGTATTCAGTCCTCTTGGTGGGGAGGAGCGACGGAGCAATACCTGGTGGGCATTTGTTCCTGGAGCTGACTGGCGTCATCCGGCAGGACAAAAGAGTAGTATCGAAAGCAAGGAAACCCATCCAGTTGTGCACGTAAGCTGGCATGATGCTAGAGCCTATTGTCAGTGGGATGGCAAGCGACTGCCCTCGGAAGCGGAGTGGGAATACGCATCACGGGGAGGTTTAGACCGTCAGCCATACCCTTGGGGCGATAAGTTGCTGCCCAGCAATCAGTGGCAGGCTAACATCTGGCAGGGGCTGTTCCCGCAAAACAACAAAGCGTCAGATGGCTTCCACAAAACAGCACCAGTCGCATCGTTCCCTGCCAACGGCTACGGTTTGTATGACATGTCGGGTAACGTTTGGGAGTGGATTGCTGACTGGTATCGACCGGACTACTACACTATTAGCCCACAGCACAATCCCCAAGGACCAAAGGAACAGGACAGCTTCGACCCGTATGAGCCCGGTGTTGCCAAACGGGTACAGCGCGGTGGTTCATTCCTGTGCAGCGACAATTATTGCAGTCGTTACCGTCTCGGCTCCCGAGGTAAGGGTGAACCTGTCAGTGCTGCATTGCACGTCGGCTTTCGCTGTGCCAAGTCTAACACTTGAGCCAAGTTTAGTGAAGAGCTAGCTCTCCAAATGCATCCGCTACCTTGGTTTTACCTGCTTCTTCATTCATCACTCGCTGTAGAACTTTCTCTACGAGCGCAGCGAACTGTGCACTACCTCGCTGTCGAGGGCGGGGGAGCGAAATCGGCAGATCTATCGCCACCCTACCGGCTTCAATTAGCACCACTCTGTCAGCTAGCGCCACTGCTTCTTCGACGTCATGAGTAATCAGAAGTGCGGTAAATCGCTTCTCCTGCCAGAGATTTTCAATCAACCGCTGCATCTCAATCCGAGTGAGGGCATCTAGAGCGCCCAGCGGTTCATCTAATAGGAGTAGGCGCGGCTCACTTACCAACGCTCTCGCCAGTGCTACCCGCTGGCGTTGCCCTCCAGAAAGTACCGCAGGCCAATCTTGAGCGCGTTCGGCAAGACCTACTTGTTCGAGTGCCCACTTTGCCTTTTGCCGCCAGTTTTGCTTTAATCCCAATCCCACATTCTCAAAAACGCGCTTCCAGGCTAACAGACGTGAATCCTGGAACATCACCCGTGCTGTCTTGTTAAGCCCCCGCAATGGCTTTGAGTCTAGCAATACTCCACCGTCGCTGGGACGTTCCAATCCTGCTAATAGCCGCAACAGTGTACTCTTGCCGCAGCCACTGCGCCCAACAATAGCGACAAATTCTCCCGGCGCTATTTCTAAATCGATGCCCTGCAATACTCGGCTATTACCAAATTTCTTGCTCAGAGCCCAAATCTTTAATTCTGCGCCTCTGCTAACTGATTTCATTTTAAAAACCTCCTTAAAGGAAAGAGAAAGTTTGACGGCTAAAAAATTCGTTTGCTGGAAAAAAACATTTTTTAATTTTGGTGTAATACTAGACTGGCTGGTATTTTGGATCCCACTGTAGCCATTTCTTCTCCAAAATTCTTGCCGCTGTATCTGCCAATTTACCCAGCAATGCGTACAGGATAATGCTTAAGACTACAACATCTGTTTGCATGAATTCACGGGCATTCATTGCCATATAACCGATGCCTGTATCTGCAGCAATAGTCTCGGCTACGATCAGGGTGAGCCACATGAACCCTAATGCATAGCGCACGCCAATCAAGATGGAAGGCAGGGCACCGGGGAGAATGATTTGCCAAAACAAAGACCAGTGACTCAGGCCATAGACTTTTCCCATTTCAATCAGTCCTGGATCAACAGTACGAATTCCGTGAAAAGTGTTCAGGTAGATCGGAAATAGTACGCCTATAGCCACTAGAAATAATTTGGCTTCTTCCCCAATGCCAAACCACAGGATAACTAATGGAATCATGGCTAAATGAGGAATGTTACGGAGCATCTGAATTGAGGTGTCCAACATCTTCTCAGCCAATGGAATGATGCCATTCAATAACCCCAAGACAAAACCGATGCCACCACCAATTAAGAACCCAGTAAATGCACGTTGCGTACTGATGGCGAGGTTACGTGAGAGTTCTCCTGTGCTTGCTAAATGAATTCCTGCCCGTACAACAGCGAGGGGAGCAGGCAATATTCTGGTAGAGAGCAAACCAAATTGTACAAGCAGCTGCCAAATAACAATAATTAGAATAGGCACACCCCAAGGAGCTAGCTTGTCAATGGTAGATAAAGCAAATTTCGTTTTCATCACGAAGCACCTTTGACTGTGTTTATTGTTTGAATAGCTGAGCCACCTCACTGACGTTGAGCTGTTTGGGAATCAGTCCCAAGCGATAGAAAGTATCAGCGACCTGTTGTTGGTAGGTAATAGCTTCGCTGCTCATTGGCTGCACCCCATGATGGCGTCTTTTTGCCGCTACCTCCAAAGTCGGAACGTCAATACCAAGCTGAGGTGAGAGCAGTGTGGCGACTTCTGTGGGTTTAGTTTCTGCCCAGTCATCCACATTTTGGACTGCCGATAAAATGCTCTTGACCCTGTCAGGATGCTGATTGGCAAAGGTCTTTGCCGCCAGATAAAACTCCCGATTTGCCGCCAAACCTTCTCCATCCTTAAGGACACGGGCTCCTGTGGCTCGTTGAGCTGCCGCGAAGTATGGATCCCAAATCACCCAAGCATCGACGCCGCCCGTTTGAAAGGCAGCCCGCGCATCTGCCGGGGGAAGGTAAGCAGGTTGAATATCGCTATATTTCAACCCGGCTGCTGCTAATGCCTGTAATAGTAGGTAATGCACATTTGAGCCTTTATTTAAGGCAACTTTTTTGCCTTTCAGCCCAGCCACATCGCGAATCGCAGAATTTTTCGGTACGATAATGGCCTCGCCTTTGGGAGCAGGAGGTTCATGGGCGACGTACACCAGGGGTGCGCCTGCTGCTTGGGCAAAAATGGGCGGAGCTTCCCCGGTATGCCCAAAGTCAATACTGCCTGTGTTCAAAGCCTCTAGCAGTTGTGGTCCGGCAGGAAATTGTATCCACTGCACAGAGACACCCTGGGGTTTCAAACTTTCTTCCAAAACGCCCCGCGCCTTGAGAATGTTGAGGGTGCCGTATTTCTGATAGCCAATCCGAATCACACTGCTTTGAGCTTGGTTTGGATTGCTGGTTGGTGAAGGAGCCGCCGAATTTGCTCCGTTACTGGGAGTACAAGCAGAAACTGCCAAACTCAAACTGAAGCCTAGCGCAAATAACAAAGCAAAGGTCTTAATTGAGCGCTGTTTAAGTCGGCTCCATCAACGGCTCAAGATAGCTGGGAATGGGGGTACTGGCACGGGGTTAACACTGTCCACTCTTGAATTTAAACTGTCAAAACCCGAGAAAGGCGCAGCGCCAAAGTTGCGCTAGTCATTATTTGACATAATCACCTATAAATCGGTTGATATACCGCATTTTTAGCTACTGAAATGGGATTATCGCACAGATAGCATCAAAAATGCAAGTAAATTTTTGTCAAATTCGAGGTGGATTACAATGTTGAGCCTCGGCTTCATCTATCAAGTCCAAGAAGGCTTGCCCCCAGGGCAAACGCATCTAAAATTAATAAAACTAAATGGAAAAAAAGTCTAGTTTATGCATCAAACGCAAGAATAAGCTTTTCCGTTAATCTGATTTTTCCTCCGTAGACGGAAGGTAAAAATTATTAGGGTAATGATTCTCAATAAAAAAGCTTAATGCAAAAAAATAGGATTTTATTGAGAAGTAAGCCTTTTTATTGACAAGGTGCGTTCGCCCTGGGCTTGCCCCAAGACTGGGTTGTTTCCATGACCCAACTTGACCACTTTTTTTTTAAAACTCCCCAGAGCCAGTCACAGCCAACTTTTGAAAATTTACGCAGAGGTCTAGTAAATCAATTAGCTCAAACCCAGATATCAGATGTGCAATCCCCACCTGGGTAGCGCATCTCGTGGGCACGGGAGGGACCGGCTGGCTCCTTACCAAAATCAACGTAGAATTTGTCGTTGATCTTCAAGCCGCCGTTCTCCGTGTCGCAATCAACCTGCAATAGGTAGGAGCCAGTCTTACTCAGCTCCGGGTAGAACTGATTGTCCCAAGTACTGAACAGCGAGTTAGTCACATACAGCCGCTTGCCGTCCAGACTTAGCTGAAGCATCTGCGGTCCGCCAGCTAGCTTATGATTTTGAACTTCACCACCCTTGTTCAGCAAGCCACCACACCAAACTTGACCTGTCAGCTTGGGATGAGAGGGTTCGCTGATGTCGTACTGGCGGATATCACCGTGTAGCCAGTTTGAGAAGTAGACATAGCGGTCATCCATTGAAATCAGAATGTCAGTAATCAATGACGGCACCGGAATTGGCCAACCTTCCACTTCAACTGATGGCACATCAATCACCTTCTCAACTTGCCAATGACCATTGGCTTTGTGCCAATGCCAGACATTACTACTAAGTGCCGCTCCAACAAATCCATGAGTGCTATCGGGATTGTGGTGAAAGCGCACTTCTAGGGGAATTAACCCTTCCTCACCCAAGTCAACAGTCTCGATAATTTCATGATTAGCCCAATCCCAGAAGTGCAATTGATGACCATAGTTGCCAGCTGCGACGTCGTTGAGATCAAAGCCTGGGTAGTAGGTTTTGGGTGCGCCCCACTCACTGCTAACCATGACGTTATGGCGCGGCTGATACCAAAAATCATAGTTGAAGTTCATTGACGCTGATTGCCGTTCCCAGCGACCAGCAATGTCAAAATTCTCATCTAGCAACAAAAAACCACCGGGAGCATTGCCTTCACTGTCACCCAGCATGGAGAGCATGACGTGACCATCAGCCAAACAGTGAACTGTGTGTGGAGCAGTTAAATTTGTCTTTTGTTTGATTTCTTCTGGTTCAATTACTTTGTAGAGCTTGGGAGTACGTGCTTCTCCTACGTCAACAATATAAATACGGCTAGAGCGTTGACCTGGAATAACCGAGAAGCGTCGGGATTTACTGGCATCACCGTGGCAAGAACTACAAGCGTTCCAGCCAAAATGATGCAGCTCATCCCCGATATAAGGCATGCTCAGTCGGTGGATCACTTGAGAGTAAGTTGGGGAGTTAGGGTCAACGTCTACGGTTGCCAAGTAGTCCGGGGCTTCGATACCTGTACCAGTGTAAAGTGCGATCGTATAAAGTAACTTTTCCCGTTCTGCTCTTACAGCGGCTTCTGGGGAGGCATAGCCAGGGCCGCAGCAGGCATGGTTTTTGTGGCTGGGTTCAAGTAAATCAGACATCTAGGAATGCACCTAATATTAAAGGTCACGGAAGAGACTGCACACTGAAAGTCTTATCAGTATCTCACAACTCAGGAGCATTTATTCCTTGGGGCACTCCAAGACAGAACGCAACTTGCTATCAGGTAGGGACTTGCTTTCTCAGAATGTTCATGCGAATATACAGCTTAACTTGGTTAAAAACCAGTAAACTTACTGAGTTACCGTATTTTGCAAGATAATCTCTAGACAGGTAGCGTTCGTTAATGCGTTCGGTACTTGCGGACGCTACTGATTTCTTAATTTCATTGAGGAGATTACTTCAACGGCAGTTAACCAATGGTTTCTCGATTGGTTTAATACTGAAGTACCAAATCAGTTACTTTACTCGAATTAATAGGAGTATGGCTACGCTCATGTACGGAGTGGAGATTTCTGGCTGTTGAGACTGAGTCTGCCGGACAGTTGAACTGCGTCAATAACATTTGGTGTGAGTGAGAACAAAACTATGTCAAAGTCAAAACTTTTCTGGAATGCTCTAAAACTAAGTCCAGTGCTTTTAGGTGCTACCTTGCTCCTGGAAAACCCCACCGAGGCTACGTCAATCGCTCCTGTGTCGAAGTTAGCGCCTTCCGCCACTACCACCAGCAAAACCAGCGGTTCCATCAAACCAGCGCTCTTCGGTGCGAGGCTGTGGGCTCAAACAGTCCCAGCTGCAAAAGCTAATGTCAACCAAACCAACAATCAGCTACAACAAATTGACCAGTACAGGCAAGCGCCTACGGCACCAATTGCTCAGCTAACATCGGTTTCCCAACTGTCGGACGTGCAGCCGACTGACTGGGCTTTCCAAGCGTTGCAGTCACTGGTTGAGCGCTACGGTTGTATCGCCGGTTATCCGGATAAAACCTATCGCGGCAACCGCGCCTTGACTCGCTATGAATTTGCCGCTGGTTTGAATTCCTGTTTAGAGCGGGTGAACGAACTGATTGCGGCAGGAACATCTGGCATCGTAAGCAAACAAGACCTGGCTACTCTGAAGCGGTTGCAAGCAGAATATTCGGCGGAACTAGCCACTTTGCGTGGTCGTGTGGATTCCCTGGAAGCTCGCACTGCTCAAGTAGAAGCGAATCAGTTCTCCACCACTACCAAGCTGGTGGGAGAAGCCATATTTGCCGTTGATGGTGTAGGTGGTGACAGACGGGCGGTGCCATCGGGTAGACAACGAGGTGCCCTGGGGAATATATATGACAACGAAGTATTTGCTGACCGGATACGTCTGAGTTTAAATACCAGTTTCAGTGGTAAAGACCTGCTGAGAACCCGCTTGCAATCTCGAAACATCACTTCATTTAATACTGCTGTCACGGGTACTAACATGACCCGCCTTTCATTTGAAGGGGATGAAGGCAACAGCACCAACGTTGATCAACTGTTCTATCGTTTGCCTCTGGGTAAGAATATTGTTGCCCAAGTTGATGCAGCTAATGTTGAGTTAAATGAAAGGGGGTTCTCTACCTTCAGCCCATTTGAAAGTAATTCGGCTGGTTCGATATCCCGCTACGGGCGATACAGCCCAATCTACCGGCTAGCTAATAACAGCCTAACTTCGGGTACTGGGATTTTGGGTAGTGCTGCGTCTCCTGGAGTAAGTTTTCACATCAATCCTCAAGGAGCTATCGGCCTAGACCTGGGTTATATTGCAGAGACAGCTAATAACCCCAGCCGTGGTAACGGAATTACCAATGGTTCTTATGTAGCTATTGGACAGATAGATATCAATGTCAATAAATTCGTGAATTTGGGTCTAACCTACGCCCACGGCTACGATAATCGCTCAAGACGGATTATAAATAATCAGAATACTGTTAGCCTCTTTGACTTCACAGGCAGTCAATTAGCAGAGTCGCCCTTTGGTAATGTTGCAACTACAACCAACAACTTCGGTGTGGAAGGAAGCTTCCGCCCAAACCAACATTTGATTGTCTTCGGTTGGGGAGGCTATACTCAGGCGATCGCAGAAGCCTCTCCTAGTGGAGGTCCTTTGGTAAGCCAATACAACCAAACTACCGCAGTCACTGGGACAGGAGACAGAATCACTGGCACAAGAGGAAGTCAGGCCAATATTTGGTACTATGCTGGGGGCTTGGCGTTCCCTGACTTCGGCAAAAAAGGCAATTTGCTCGGTTTTCTGTTTGGTCAATCGCCTAAATTGACTGCTTCTAACGTGCGAGAAACCTTTAGAAATCCCAATGGTTCTGTTGTTAACAGAAGGCGTGTGGATACCGGCACTTCATATCATGCAGAGGCTTTTTGGCGCTACCGACTCACCGACAATATTGACATCACTCCTGGTGTGTTGGTGATTGTCAATCCAGAATACAACAGGTCCAACCCTATAGACTACGTGGGAACTTTGCGAACCACCTTCAGGTTCTAGAACAGACTGCCCTCCTGTAAATTAATAGGGGGAATGCAAATAGCGACAGACAATAATTGTAACTAATTACTTTTTAATTACTTTTTTCAGCATCCCAGTCGGGAAACCTGCTTGCTTTTTGCACTGGGATGTGCGAGATTGTATTTCTGGCCACTTAAAACGGTATCTCTACCAACTTTTAGGAGATTAGGTTACTCCCTTCCCATGACAAGATTACCGATGTCTGTCAACTTTTCTTTTCTCCTGGAGCCTAAGAGAGCCTAAGAGAGCCAAGAACAGCCCCCCGAGTGTAATTTACCCATAGGCGTCAGAACAGCATGGATTACTTATTGCTACCACTACTGAGCTTCCTGGTCGGGATCATAGTTGGTTTAACAGGGGTGGGCGGGGCGTCCCTGATCACCCCAATGTTGATTTTCGTGTTCCACGTCCCGCCTGCAGTTGCTATTAGCTCTGATGTGGTTGCTGCCACGTTGATGAAGCTGGTTGGCGGCTTCAAGCACTGGAAGCAGCAAACGACTGACTTGCAAATCGTCAAATGGCTGCTATTGGGTAGTGTTCCTGGGTCACTGACGGGGGTAGGAATCTTACACATCATCAAGCGTACAGGGGCTCTTAACCTAAATCAAGTCTTGATCCACCTGCTGGGGATAATGCTGATGGTGGTAGCACTGATTGCGCTGGCGCAATTGTTGCTCAAGACTTTGATGCCGAAATTGGATTTACCAGAACCACCTAAGATTGACTTGGAAACCAATTTGGGTCGTGTCCTTACAGTCAGTGTAGGAGTAGTTTTGGGCTTGCTGGTGGGCATGACTAGTGTAGCTTCAGGTTCTATGTTTGCGATTGTGCTGATTGCCTTTTTCCGCCTCGACTCGCGGCAATTAGTGGGAACAGATATCGCACAGGCAGCAATTTTGTTGGTTTTCACTGCCCTCGGACACCTCACCCTAGGGACAGTCAACTGGAGTCTGGTGCTGCCAATTTGGCTGGGCACGGTGCCGGGGGTACTGGTGGGTGCCCAGCTCTGCAAGAGCACCCCCCAAGGTTTTCTGAGGCTGGTGATTTACCCGCTCTTAGTGTCGGTGGGCTGGAAGTTAGTGGCTCAGGCGTGACTCCTGTTCAAAATCTGTTCAAAAGCTATTGAGATCCGCGTCTGAAAACGCTGTCGATGCTTCAGTTTCAAAAAGGGTCGGACTATTTCAGCCGTCACACTAGAGTGATCTGTGACTTGAATCGAACGTAGAGTGGACAGCTGTAGTTCTTTTTTTACCATCAACTCAGAAATAGCAGCTGCACCGATACCGCTTTCAACAGCTGCCTTCACCATCTCGCCACTGCTCAAGACTAAAATTGTAGTTAATTCTGTAGGCTCGATTCCCCAATCTTGCAAGGCTTGCTCAAACATTTGCTGTGTTCCAGAACCTGGCTCTCGCATCACCCAAGCCGTTGTCGTAAGTTCCGTTAAGGGAATCTCTGAGCGCTCAAACCAAGGGTGAGATTTGCCAACAACAATTTGTAAGCGATCGCTCCCTACAATTTCTTGCTCTAGACAACTCTCCACCGCTGAGTTGACCTCTCCTTCCACCAAACCCAAATCAAACTGTCCAGTCGCCGTCCCTACACAAATCGCTTCTGTATTGCCGAGAGTGCAGTTAACAAAGATGCCGGGATACCGACGTTTAAACTGGCTAATCTTATGGGGTAGCCAGTAGTTACCAATTGTGAGACTTGAGCCCAATTTCAACTCACCCTGTTGCAGGTTGTTGAATTCCCGTAACCCTCGCTCGGTTAAAATGACTTGGTCAATAATTTTCTGCGCTTCCACTTGTAGCAACTTCCCAGCCTCAGTAATCTCGATGTGGCGACCAATACGATGGAACAGTTTTACTCCATATTGCTCCTCTAAGCTTTGGATCGCCGCACTGACAGCAGGCTGGGTAATGTAAAGCGCTTCAGCTGCACGGGTAAAGTGCAGATGTTCCACCACGGCTAGAAAAATTCGCAACTGGTCCAGCGTCATTGCCGCCCTTTGAGGTCTCACTAAAACTTAATATCAACTTATCAATTAGTTTTCTTTATCATTGTACTAAAAACTAGCATTTGCGTCTATGCTATTTAAATATGAAGATTCTGCTACTAAGCGTCCACCCACCACAAGGAGGCGGATCAGCCTACTCCAGTCAAGAGCTTGCCTGGGGGTTACGCAGCCTTGGGCACTACGTTCTTCACATCTCGCCCTACAAATCGGCAACTCTTGGTGTCGAGTATCCTGGATTGCTCTGGTTTACGGCTGATTTCCCGGCGGGGCTGAGCATTAGTCCAGAGGCGAAATCGGATATCGATCGTTACCTCACTCAAGCCTATCTAAATCATGGCCCTTTTGATTATGTAATTCTGGGTCGTGAGTCCTTTCTTTGGCATCTCCCCGCCGTCCGCCGCGTTCACAATCATAAGCCAGTCGTACTGATATGTAGAGGAGCCTACATCAATCGCCTCGCTGGGAGCGCTCCGATTGAAGAAGAGCTTCGGGAAGAATTGCTTGACCTCTACCGAGGCTGCGATCTGATTGTTTGTATAGCTCGCCATCTTGGCGAATCTATAAACCGTGTAGTTGGGGTCAAAAATACCCTGTTCTTGCCGAACCCGATTGCTCTTCCCCCGTTCAATCCTACTGCCACTTATCAGCCAGCTGCCGATCAACCAATCCGTTTACTGATGGCTGCCCAAATCAAATCGCGGAAAAGACCATTGGATGCAGTGGAAATTATGCGGATTCTGGTAGAGCAGAAAGTCGATGTCCACCTGACTATATGTGGGGATGGGTCTGATCTGGGCAAGATGTTGAATCTGATCAATCGCTATGGTTTAGAAAAACACATTCTCGTCAAGGGGCGTGTTGACCGGCAGATCGTGTTTTCTTGTCTCAATAGTGTAGAAACTGTTCTACTTTGCTCAGATAATGAAGGGCGGCCCCGAATACTTCAAGAAGCCATTGCTGCTGGTAAGGGGGTAGTTGCATACGACAATCCTGGCTCGTCCGAGGTAGTCAATGAATGGTCAAATCAATGGCCTTTGGGTCGTCTTGTTGCGATCGGAGATAAAAAAGCGGCTAGTCAGGCGATCCTAGATTTGGCAAGCTATTTGCGGTCAAAGCCAGAACCCCTACCACCGCCACAACTGCCCCAGCCGATTGAAGTGCTTTATCAATATGAGTCAATGCTGCAAAAATTGAAATTCCAACCAGGATCTCAATCCGAATTAGATTTTGTTCAAAGATAATTGGTAGTCCTCAATGTATAGTAAAACTTCATTAACTTTATGGACAATAATAGAAAATCATGGTAAATTAGGAAAGGAATTTGAACAAATTCAATCACTCCAATAAGAGTTAAGTAGACCTTAACTCAATTCAAAAGTAATCCCAAGTAATATTAAGTAATTAATACTAGGAGGGATAGAGGGTGTTTGGTAGTACATCCTATTAGCTCAATTCATTACTATTCCACTCATAATAGTGTTCTTTAGTAATGAGAGTCAAAACCAAAGTAGTAATTCAAACGCTTTGTCTATGTTTGTCTATACGAAATGGAACTATGTGGTTGTTGAAATTGGCTTCTGGATTTTTGGCAAGAAAGTCTTACTGCCAATTGGTCGTGCCCAGCACGATCACAACGCCCGGCGCGTCTGTGTTAGTTTAACCAGAGCGCAAGCGGAAGCTTTACCTGAGTACAACGAGAACATGGCGGTTGATTACGAGCACGAAGAGCAGGTGAGAGGGGTGTATCGTCCTACGGCTTCTACGTCAGGCGCTACTGCTGCTCAGGCTAGCAGTGCTACTTACGACCGCAGTACCTACAACTACAATCAAGACGCATCATTGTACGATTTGAATGATCAGGCTCATCAAAACATCAAACTGTATGAAGAACGGCTAATTGCTAGCAAAAACCGTGCTAAGACAGGGGAAGTAGCGATTGGCAAGCGAGTTGAGACCGAAACTGCAAAAGTTTCAGTGCCAATCGAGAAAGAGCGAGTAGTGGTTGAGCGAGTTACTCCAGCAGATGCTGGAAAACCAGTTGATCCTGGTAGTGTTCACTTCGGCGAAGGGGAAGTGGCACGCATGGAAACATACGAAGAGACTCCTGACATTCACAAAGAAGCCTTTGTGCGCGAGGAAGTCAAAGTTAGAAAAGAAGTAGATCGGGAAACCGTTAACGCCGAAGAAACGCTTCGTCGAGAAGAGTTGGATCTTCATACTGAGGGGCGTCCAGTTGTGGATGGCTCTGAGCAGATAAAACCTGACCATGTTTAAGTCGCATTCAATAGCAAGCATGTTTGAGCTATTAGAAACAGCTTGTAAACTGGCTAGATAAACATAGTGCAGACAGGGCCCATCTTAGGCTCTGTTTGTACTGTAATCTTTGGTTGAGCGGAAGACGATTTTCTTAGTGGGATACTCAACAAATGGTCGGCCACAGTCTAAGCATTGGTGTTTTGGCTTTTTGTTAGTAAATCTGAGGTATCACTCCACATTTAGGACTACACAAAGCTGAATTATACAACTATAAACTGACTCAGGTAGAACTCGATCTCCCCCTTTAGTTTAGTTTCAACCTTTGCTGAAAGTGTTAACTTGGTAGATAAAATGTCGTTCAAATGACGTTAACCCCTTCTTTCCAAGGAACTGATTATTATGAGTGAAAACAAGCAACCTTTGGATAAGCATGACGAAAATACTGAAATTGAGCAAAAGCAACACGATGCTCATTCATCAGGTACAGGTATGGGTGCGGGGATAGCTGGAGCAGCTATTGGTGGTGTAGTCGGT
>CAXUIG010000175.1:0-13824 GCA_964250845.1 uncultured bacterium
GAATTCTCAACACCAAATAATACTGGCTTCCTGACCCCCTCTGAACGGATACCAATCTTGCCATTAGCACCTTGAAAGAAGATATGAGACCATTCGTCTGGCATCAGTCTTAACTCTTCGAGCCATGGAGATGGAGTTACAAGACCCCAACCAATAATAGTGCCAAAGTTTGCCGGACGGATAAAATCTACATCTGTTGATAAAAGCGCTAGGCTTTCGATATTCGTAGCGCTATCAAAATATAGGCGAATACAGTCTTGGAAAACAAGAGAAAGCCATTGGTCATCAGTAGCGACAGTAGCCACCTGCCCTGGTTGCCTTTCTGAAGTTAAATCCCAATAATAATTTACTTTTAATACATAGTTGAGAGGGATTTCCCAACCCATATTAATTAGTTCTGACTCAGTCAAGTCATATTGTTCCCATGCCTCTTCAAACCGCATGTATCCTCCTTCTATTCATTATTCCTTATTTCTGTATCCAAGCAGTCTTTTAATCACTTATTTATACCTCAACCAACTCAAGCAAAATGCTCTGTACTGAGAGAGGCTAATTGTGAATATGGTCTATGTTATCGGCTCTACCGTACTCGTTATGCTAAAGTGGCAGTTTCAACTGCTACAACCTAAAGCAGAAGTGAATTTAAGGCAAGAAAGCCGGTTTTGTCCTTGAAGAGCGCGAGGGCAGCGCCCTTAGAGCAACCGAAGCGCGCAGACGAACAATGTGATAGAAGCTCGGAGGCAAGAATGCTGATTTAATTGGCCTCATCGAGGGTACTAGGCTATAGACAAGCTTGCTGTACCCACAATTTGTGACTATACTATGTTTGTATGGGATGAAGAAAAGCGACAGGCGAACATTGCCAAACATGGCTTTTACTTTGTGCGCGCTGACCAGGTGCTGTGCGCCCCCCATGTGTTGCTTGCGTCAGATTACGGCGGCACGGAAAAGCGGTTTCTGGCCGTTGGAAAAATAGAGGGGCGCATGGCTACGGTGGTTTATACCATGCGCGGGGAAAAATACCGGATCATATCCATCAGGAGCGCGCGTCATGAGGAAAAACGAGCATTTGAAGAGCTACACGGCTGAAGCACTGAAAATGATGCGGGAGCGTGGCGAAGACCTTACCGACTGGGAAAAAGTGGACGCGGCAGCGCCGGACGACGAAGAAGACGAAGCCACGTCTCTTGACTGGTCAAAGGCCCGCTTGGTGATGCCGAACCGAAGCGCCATATCAATTCAGCAATAAAGTCTGAAACGGCAGATGGTGACTCCCTGTAAACGGATACAAAAAATCACGCAGCTTGTAGCAGTTGCTCGACATCCAGCAGAAATATGATCCCAGACGCTTCTGCTTGAGAAATGTAACAAAAGTGACTGGCGATCCCGAGTATATTAGCCTGATGGTAAGACTCCGGCACAACTTGAGTCTTGGATGAAGGTAACTCCATCAAAGCTGGGACTACTGCAACTGGAATGCCACAGAGTTTACCCTCCCTGTTTTGGACAATGATTAGGTAACCTTTCTTAGATGCATCGGCGGTTATTCTGGAATGGAATAACCGCCGATGCAGATCCACAACGATAATCTCGCGATCGCCTACATGAGCAATCCCCAGACCATTGAGTTCCCTAGCATAGACCGGAGTCTGATTCAGCACTTTGTAGACAGTCTCGATCCGCACAGCCAAGTTGAGGTTGCCCATCTCGAAAACGACCACTTTAAGGGACGCCACAGCATCGCGAGTATTGGAGTGCTTAAGACTATGAGATTTTGATTGGATTAGGGTATTTTTCATCGCACATTGCCTCCGTTGTATTTGAGGAGTGATTATGATTTATGGGCAAGGGCAGGCACTCTCACAGACGCATCCTGCTTAATGGTGGTTTTGAGCGCTGATAAAAATTCTGCCTCGATGTAGGGCTTGGTAAAGTAACGATTGGCTCCCAAGTGCATCGCCAATTGCCGATGTTTATCGCTGCTACGGGAAGTGAGCATGACCGTTGGAATTTTTGATAAAATCGGGTCAGTACGACGATGGCTGAGAAACTCAAAGCCATTCATGTTGGGCATTTCAATATCACAAACGACTAGCTGGATTGTTGAATTTTGCCCAAGCTGGTCGATCGCCTCCCGACCATCCCGTGCTTGCAAGACTCGGTAACCCGCTTTTTGGAGGGTGAGAGCTAAGGTCTGCCGCACAACGATCGAATCATCTACAACTAGAAGCGTCGGAGCAATGTCTCTTTGAAAAGGCAGCGCAGAAATGCTTGAGGTAGATGAATCTTGGTTCACAGAGGCTGGCTTATTAGCCTTAGTGGCAGTCTTATTGTCGCCCATTAAAGAGTTAAGCAGAGCTGCGCTCTCAATTACCGGAATCAGACTGCCATCCCCCAAAATTGTACAGCCGTAGATATAACTGGGAGGTGCGAGCGTACCTCCCAAAGGTTTAATCACGAGTTCTTGCTCCGTGACTAGGCGGTCAATTTCTAAGGCAATAACTTGATGCTGTTGCTCGAGCAACAGCATGGGTGGAGCCCAATCCTCTGGGGAGGGAACTGCTCCCAAAGTAAGGCTCGGAGCCACTTCTGGCAACGGACAGCCGTAGTCGAGTAGTTCGGACAGGTGATAGGCAGGGACAAGTTGATTCCGCCAGTGCAAAAATCTCTGCCCCCCAGACTGCTTCACCTGATCAGGTTGAGGAATCAAAATTTCTTCAATACTATCAGCAGGGAAGGCAAAGGCACTAGAACCCACAAAACAAACGAGTAATTTGGCAATCGTCAACGTCATTGGAATGCGCAAGGTAAACGTAGTGCCCTGCCCTAGTTTGGAAGTGAGGGTGACTGTACCCTTGAGCGATCGCAGTTGGGAGCGCACCACATCCAGTCCGACACCACGACCGGAGAGTTCGCTCACTTGCTTTGCAGTTGAAAATCCAGGCTCGAATAGCAATTCTAAGAGGCTAGATCGGTCAGTCGTAGCCAGTTGTTCAGGTGATAATAAGCCCAAGTCTACAGCCTTGGTACGGATGCGGTCCAAATTGACCCCTCGACCATCATCTTTTACCTCAATGATAGTTTGACTGCCCTGGTGATACGCCCGAATTTCAATTTTGCCTTGCGGCGGTTTCCCCTGCTGAGTGCGGACATCCGGCGTTTCAATACCATGATCAAAGGCATTACGGAGTAAATGCAGCAAAGGGTCGTAAAGTTTTTCGCTC
This sequence comes from uncultured bacterium, assembly GCA_964250845.1. Classification (GTDB taxonomy): domain Bacteria; phylum Cyanobacteriota; class Cyanobacteriia; order Cyanobacteriales; family Chroococcidiopsidaceae; genus CAXUIG01. Next base: position 3,225 of record CAXUIG010000175.1, read on the forward strand.
GCTACTTTATCAACTAAAACTGCATTGCCAGTTACTTCAAGCTCAACCGGCTTGTCATAAGACCTAGATAAGTCGCGCAATATCCTCGGAAAGCGGTTAAGCACTTCGCCGAGGGGCAGCATCCGGGCCCACATCAGGTCATCCCGCAGATGACCGAGCCTTTCGCGTTGTTGTTCTAGTGTCTGATTTGACACTCCTGCCAGGAGTACAACATCACCAACTGTCTCTTCGAGTTGCACGATTTGTTCAAGAGTCCCTTGCAGCAGGGAGTGTAGTTCTCCATAGCTGTCCATCTCCAGCGCGTCAAAAAGAGGCAGGGGGGCAACCCCATAAATAAATTCAGGGGACTTGTAGCGTTCTGGAGCCACCAGCATCTGGTCTGAGAGAGTGCGCAGTTGATGACCCATTTCCTGAAATTTGGCAAATCGGCGTAGCAGCTCCTTCACAGTCCCCTGCAGTTGTTCGTTTTGCAGCGAAAGCCCGTTTCGGTTGATGGTGAGTTCACCCACCAAATTATTCATCCGTTCCAGGCGATCTAGGTCAACTCGGACAGAAAGTTGAGCTGTAGGAGCAGTGGTGATTCCAGTGGCTTTAATACTGTCTTGGGCATTAACCGTCTTAACCAAGTTTGAATTCAGTTCTTGAGGTTGAGCCGCAGGCGTGACTGCTATCGCTGGGCTTGGTTCTAGGGCAGCAGGCTCGTCATCCAGGACAAAGCCGCCAAAAACGTCATCCAGAGAGGGAATGGTGGTACCTTCAGCCTCAGGACTTGCGTCAGGCTTCGCTTCGCTTGGCGTTGGGCTGACGGCTGAGGCTTGTTCAACTAGCGGCGTGACTGATACCGCTGGGCTTAAGTCTAGGGCAGGTGCCTCGGTACTGAAAACATCGCCAAAAATGTCATCCAGAGACGGAATAGCGGTAAAATCGCGATCAGCAACGGAACTTGCAATCGCTTGCTCAACTGGCTCTGCCTCACCGAACAGAGCTGGGGGAGAAAGAGTTGATGCTTCCATTCCTGCACCGAGGGTTGCAAGTAATGAGGGAGCACCTCCAAGAGTGCGATCGCCAGCAATCACTGCCTCCCGACCTGCCTGAAAATCAGCTAATGCTAGTTGAGTAATTTGCACGGCTTGATCGGGGTAAGCCTCAAGAGCCGCTATAGCAGTTTGGGCGATCGCTCCAAATCCTGGCAAGTTCAATAATTCGGCTAGTCCGGCAAATACCTCTGCTTGAGCCCGCAATTCTCCCGCTACCTCGTACTCTTGAGGCTTGGTTAAAACAGTAGCGAGGCGCTCCAGTCCCTGAGCTACATCAACCTCAAAGATAGACAAGGCAATATCTACCCCTAATTCAATTGAGCTAGGTAGATCGGCAGCTGATTTGAGGAACTCCCCTAATTCTGCTTCAATTTGGGCAAACACGGGTTCTGCCATCGCCATTGCCTGGTCTGAGTTGAATTTACCAGTAGTAATCTGCTCCATTAGGGGAAAGCGGAGACAGTCATATGCCTGGAGTAACAAGCTTTCGACTTCAGCATCGATCTCTAGCTTTTGATTGTGGAGGCCGTTGAAGATATCTTCGAGGCTGTGAGCCAAGGTTTTAATCGTTTCCAGCCCGACGCTGGCCGCCCCCCCCTTAATCGAGTGGGCTGCTCGCATCATATTGTGGACTTTAGCAGTAGTGCGCTCTTGTTTGAGGGTCAGTAACTCTGCTTCAATTACCTGCAACAGCTCTGGGGCTTCTTGTATGAAGAACTGGTAAGCCTGGTCGCGAATATCAGCGTCGATCGCCATATTTATACAATATTATGAATATTGGGGACTGGGTATTGGGTCTAACTCACTTTGAATTGACCGACGCTAGCTTGCAGCTCAGTAGCCACTGCTAGCAGTTCCTTGAAGGAGGCCGATACAGTAATTGCTTCAGTTGAGGTAATGCTTGCGATCGCTGCTATATCCGACATGGTTTGGGTGACTGACTCAGAGTCAAGGAATTGCGCCCCAGCAGCAGAGGTGATCGCCTCGACTAATGCACTAATATCGACACTAGCAGCAGCAATGTTGTTCAGACTTTGGCGAGTTTCATCCACCAGGATCGTGCCGGTGGCCACCTGCTCTGTACCTACTGCCATCGCTGCCACCAACTCGTTGGTTTCAGTCTGAATGGCTGCCACCAGACCTTCAATTTCAGCCGTCGCTTGTGCAGATTGACCCGCCAGCGCCCGCACTTCGTCGGCTAAGACCGCAAATCCTCGTCCTTCTTCCCCAGCACGGGCCGCCTCAATCGAAGCCTTAAGTGCCAGCAAGTTGGTTTGAGCCGCAAACCTGCCGATCAGCTTCACCACTTTGGAAATTTTTTGCGAAGATTCACCCAAATGCTTCACTTTAATGGATGTTTGGGCCACAGTGTCCCGAATTGCCACAATCCCGTCCACCGTTCGGTTCATGGCGGCGTTACCCGCTTCTACCGTCTGGTTAGTCTGTTTTACGGCAGCTTTTGCCTGCTCAGCGCTAATGGCAATGGCGCTATTCGATTTGGACATCTCCCGAATCCGCTCCAGAGCAGCTGCTATTTCCTGTTCTTGCCGCAAGGCTTCTGCTGATAGGTCTTGGACTGCACCCTCACCGTTGCCGGTAGTTGCAACCACAAGTAAAGCTGCCGCTTGGACTTGGGTAACAATTTTGCGTAAGCTACCGACAGTGGCATTATAGGAGTCAGCGATCGTGCCAATTTCGTCTCCGGTTACACTGGCTCGGATCGTGAGATCACCTTGACTAATGGGCTCAACTTCTATCAGCAGTTCTAGAGCCCGTTTCTGTAGTTGTTCTTTGGCTAATCTTTGCTGTTCGGCATTTTCAGACTGTTGGTAAGTGGCTTTCTCTTGCTCTTGAAGACGTAGCTCCTCTTGGCGTCGAATTGCTTCTAGGTTGGCCTCAATACTAGCGGCCATCTGGTTCAATTCTTGGGAGAGGACGCCAATTTCATCTTGACGCTCGGTGGCCTCCAGTCTTACTCCCTGTTTTCCATCTGCCACCTGCTGGGCGAACATAGCTAGACGCCTCAGAGGGCGAGATAAGGAGGCAGCTACTGGAAAAGCGACCAGACCAGCCAATAGCAACATGCCTCCCCCAATGCCATAGCCTGCCAGCGTTAGGTTACTGAGGGTATGTTGGATTTCTGTCTCAGGTTCGCCCACATAGGCCATGCCTACCGGCTTTGCCTGCAAAGGATTCAGTTCTTTTTGGTGGTCATAGAGAGGGGTGTAGGCAGTGAGGTAGTTGACGCCAATAATGTTGGCTTGACCAACAAAAGTTTCCCCTCGATTCAAAACAGCCGCTGCCACTTCCCGAGAAACCCGCGTCCCAATTGCTCGGGTTTTACCGTCGGTGTAGGGAACATTGGTGCTAACTCGCCAGTCTTGAGCCAATAAGGTTGCTGTCGCTACGCCTGTTTCTTTCTGAATGTAATCAACAATTTCAGGGTTACGGTTGAGCAGGGTACCGACAATAGCCGTACCGACCACCTTACCCCCACTGCGGATAGGTTCAACCGCCATGATCAATAGACCTGCTTTACCCTGATCTACATCGTAGGTTCCTGCGGGGAACGGCTGTTTTGGTTCGGGTAACCCTTCGATATTTTGTTGGCGTAGACCAATGTTGGCTTGTTTTTCTAACCCTAGGCGTTGCATTGACTCTGCTTTTAACAATTCTATACCCGTTAAGTGAACCTTAGTACTGAGAACATTTTTCACAATGGGAATATCCCCCAGATCAATCCCCAAAGGCAGCCCTACTCCACTGGAGGCTGGATCAGGTAGTGGTTTATCTTTTTCTGGTAAAAGTGGGTAGTTTAAATAATCCGCAAACAACAGTTGAATATTTTGAGCAACTGTTCTGCCTTGGTTATCTGTAAGAATATAAAAACTTTGTCCAAATTTGGTACTTACAGGATCTGCAATCAAAGCCCCCAAGAGCGGACGCCGGGTTGTTACCTCTTTGGAGTTGCTCAAATCGAGCCTAGCGTCTTCCACTACCTTTGCCATATCAGCCGCAAGTAATCTATTACTCTCCTGAGCTGTGCCGAGTACCTCCTGTAGAATTGATAACTCTTTTTTCAGATTTTCTTGTGAGCTAAGGGTTAAACTATTTTCCGCAATCGAAACAATTCCTTGGGTCACAACAATCACAGGTAAGGCAGCACCGCTGACCAAGAGAATCGTGATCTTGGTTCTAAAATTTAAATTGTCCCACAATTGACGTAGCCGCTGCAAAACAGGAACCAAACTAAGTTTAGGTTTTGGCTCTATTTTTTTGGGAGCAGGGATTAATTCTGACAAACTTGGAGTAGTATTACCATCACCATAGGCATTTGTAGTTAATTTAAGTTTGTGCCCATTAGTAGTGTTGCCGTCGGCAGTTTTGGGAGAAGTCTGAGTCATGGGAAAATCCTCTTTAACTTACTTTGAATTGACCGGCGCTAGCTTGCAGCTCAGTAGCCACTGCTAGCAGTTCTTTGAAGGAAGCCGATACCAGGGTGGCTTCATTGGAAGTATGCTGTGCGATCGCTGCCACATCGGTCATGGTTTGGGTAACTTCAAAAGAGGTTTGGGATTGCGTCACAGCAGCAGAAGCGATCGCGTTGACTAATCCACTAATCTGGGTACTAACAGCGGTAATTTGGTTCAGACTTTGGCGGGTTTCATTCACCAGGTTCGTCCCGGTAACCACCTGCTCGGTACCTGCTTCCATCGCTGCCACCACCTCGTTGGTTTCAGTCTGAATGTCTGTGACTAGCTTTTCGATTTCAGCCGTCGCTTGTGCAGATTGACGCGCTAGGGCACGCACTTGATCAGCCACAACCGCGAACCCGCGTCCTTGTTCTCCAGCGTTAGCGGCTTCAATCGCGGCGTTGAGTGCCAGGAAGTTGGTTTTGTCGGCAAATGTGCCGATCAGGTTCACCACTTTGGAAATCTTTTGCGAAGATTCACCTAATCGCTTCACCTTTTTGGAAGTTTGAGCAACTGTTTCCCGAATCGCCAGCATTCCAGCTACTGTGCGGTTCATAGCGGCTTCACCCGCTTCTACCGTCTGGGTGGACTGTTTTACCGCCGCTGACGCTTGCTCAGCATTGGCAGCAACAGCTCGAATCGAGTCGGACATTTCCTGAGTCCGATCCAGGACAGTAGTAATTTCATGTGCTTGGCGCAAGGCTTCTACTGATAGTTCTTGCACCGAGGCTTCACTGTTGCTAGTACTAGCTGTAACAAGTTTGGCTGCCGTTTGCACCTGGGTAACAATTTCCCGCAAGCTACCGATAGTAGCGTTGTAAGAGTCAGCGATCGTGCCGATTTCATCTTCAGTCACATTGGCTCGGATGGTCAGGTCCCCTTGACTGACGGGATCAACTTCCATCAGCAGTTCTAACGCTCGTTTCTGTAGTTGTTCTTTACCTGTCCTTTGCTGTTCTAGGAAAGTCACCCGGTCTATAATAAGTCCAAGCTGAGCTGCCAACTGCGTGAGGAAATTGATTTCAGGCTGCTGCCAAGCATGAGTTTCAAAGCAGTGATGAGCAATCAGCAAGCCGTATAGCTGCTCGTTATGCAGGATTGGCGTCACCAAATTTGCCTTAATTTCAAGGCGTTGCAGTAACTGCATGTGTTCAGGAGCAAAACCAGCTTCAAAGACGTTATTAGTAGGAAAGACACGCCCCTTTCTGTACGCTTCTAAGATATGCTCCTCAATACAGGGGTCGTTTATTTTCTCTTCCAGAGCTATTGGCCAACCAAGAGCAACAGATTCGTTGGCGACATACCCGCTCCAGTCAGCGTTGAAGCGATAGACCACCACTCGATCAGCGTTAAGTGTTTCTCGGGCTCCTTTAAGTGCCTTGTTGAAGACAGATCTCAGGTCTTGAAAGTCACGCGTGCGGGAGACAGCAATGTCTGTAAATAGGCTTGAGCGATTGGTTTCGGCTTCTTGCTTGTGTAATAGGTCTTGAAGTTGGCCTGCCATGAGGTTGATGTTAGACCCCAGAACCGCGAATTCGTCTTTCCCTTGCACTGCAATGCGGGTATCAAGTTCTCCTTGACCCAATTTCTCCACGGCGCTGCTAGCAGCCAGAATTGGACGCATAGCACGACTAGCAATGTAGGCTGCGATCGCACTCACCAGCAATGCTGTTACCAAAGTCCCAATTGCAAAGGTCAACAACAACTGTTGGCGGGCTGCAAATACCTCTGAGGTAGGCTGGGCAACCATTATACCCCATTTCAATCCTGGCAGCCCCTGGAGGTTTCCAGCGGGAGCGTAGGATAAAATATACTCTTTTCGGTCAAGCTGATTAATATCCACTACGCTACTGACCTTGTCAGCCGCTTTCAATACAGCAGCAGCCTTGGGAAAAACTGACTGAGCATCATGATTTATATACTTGGCTTCCGTCGCTAGAACAACTTTACCCTTGTCACTAAGCACAAGTTTATTAGGCGATTCGAAGCCTGTGGTGTTCTGTCCTAACTGTTTTGCTTCTAGCTGAAGAATCTGATTAAGTTGTGTAACGTGAGTGAGTGAGCGCACGATGCCAATCGTTTTACGTGTCTGTGTATCTACCACAGGTGCAGCGAGAATAATAGAATACTCGCCTGTCACTACTGACTTTCTTGCCGGGTTAATAAAAGGAAGATTAGTTCTGATAACTGCTTGAAAATAATCTATCTTGCTGAAGTTAATCGGAGTTTCCCCGTCATCACCTTTTACTATTGGATTGCCACCAAGATCCGCAACAGCAAGACTGTCATAGCCTTCCGTATTTTTATATTGCTGCAGCAGCTCTTTCTTTTCTTGATCAGAAGTGACTGCCCGCACGTGTGGGTTGTTGAGGATACTCAATCGAGAGAGCTTTTGAATATCTTTATAACGCTCAATCGTGAAGCGGTCGAGAACATTTGCTAGGGAGATAACATGGATTTGTTGTTCATGAACCACATCCTCAGTGATTTTTTTGTTCGTCAAGAAATAGGCGGTTGCCCCGATCGCCAACACTGGAAGCGTGCTAAGAGCGATCGCCACAGCCGTCGCTTTAGCCCTGAAACTCAGTACTTGCCACCAATCGCGAAAAATCCCTTGAGGCTTAATTGCTTCAGTCGCTTGGACTATTTGCTGTGGTGGGGAAATCAGGTTGGCTTCAAGCGGATGATCAGTGGCAGGAGCAAGGCTTTCAACTAGACCATTTATCGGTTGCTCGTGACTATTGGTAGTGTTATGGGGGGCAGGTTTGGGAGAAGTCTGAGTCATGGGAAAAGCCTCTCTAACTTACTTTGAATTGACCGACGCTAGTTTGCAGGTCTTGAGCCACCGTCAGCAATTCCTTAAAAGAGGCTGATACAAGGGTGGCTTCATTTGAGGTTTTGCTGGAAATTGCCGCTACACCGTTCATGGTTTGGGTAACTTCAAAAGAGGCGTGGGATTGCGCCGTAGCAGCAGAGGCGATCGTCTGGACTAATCCACTAATCTGGGCACTAACAGACGTAATTTTGTACAGACTTTGGCGGGCTTCATCTACCAAGTGGGTGCCGGTGATCACCTGTGCTGTCCCTGCTTCCATAGCTGCCACCACCTCATTGGTTTCCGCCTGCATTTCTGCCACCAGACTTTCAATTTCAGCCGTCGCTTCTGCAGATTGAAGCGCCAGGGATTGCACTTCATCTGCAACCACCGCAAAGCCGCGACCTTCTTCCCCAGCGCGGGCGGCTTCAATCGCCGCGTTGAGCGCCAGCAAGTTGGTTTGATCGGCAAAGGAGTTGATCAGCTTCACCACTTTGGAAATCTTTTGCGAAGATTCCCCTAGGCGTTTGACCTTAATGGATGTTTCTGCCACAGTATCCCGAATTGCCAGAATTCCTTCTACTGTGCGGTTCATGGCGTCGTCACCCTCTTCTACCGTTTGCGTAGCCTGTTGTACAGCAGCCTCAGCCTGCTCAGCACTGATACCAACAGCTCGAATCGAGTTAGACATTTGCTGAATCTGATCCAGGGCACCTGCAATTTCTTGTGCTTGCCGCAAGGCTTCCGCTGATAGATCTTGCACCGAAGCTTCACTGTTGCTGGTACTTGCTGCCACCAGTTTTGCTGCAGTTAGCACCTGAATGACAATTTTCCGCAAGCTACCGATAGTGGCGTTGTAGGAGTCAGCGATCGTGCCGATTTCGTCTTCGGTAACACTGGCTCGGATGCTAAGGTCACCTCTACTGACGGGATCGACTTCAATCAGGAGTTCTAACGCTCGTTGCTGTAGTCTTTCTTTGGCTGTCCTTTGCTGCTCTAGGAAATACCCTCGGTCTAGGGCAAATGCAACTTGAGTTGCTAGCTGCGCGAACAAATCGATTTCACCCTGCTGCCAAGCACGAGGGCGATCGCACTGATGGGCAATCAATAAGCCCAGGAGGTTGTCACCCTGCAGTATTGGTGCCACCAAATTGGCCTTGACTGCAAATGCTTCAAGTTGTTTGATGTAACATTCGTTAAGACCGGCTGTGTAAATGTTCTCTGTGGGTTGGACACGGCCCTTGCGATACCGTTCCACATACTTTTTAGCAAAACAGGGGTCATCGATTTTTGCCCCCAGAGCGCGAGGCCAACCCTCACCCACTGATTCGGCAATAACGGTTCCTTGCCATTTCTCGTTGAAGCCATAGACAACTACTCGATCCGTTTTCAGCACCAAGCGGATCTCTTCAACTGGCATCTTGGTGACATCTTCCGAATTGAGCAATTGACCGATGCGGCTGGTAATTTCTTTACTTAGCTGTGCTCGTTCAGTTTCAGTTGCTTGGCTCTGGATCAGGAGCTGAAGCTGGTCTGCCATCAGGTTGATGTTAGCCCCCAGTATGGCGAGTTCGTCTTCCCCTGCCACAGCAATGCGAGTATCAAGTTTTCCTTGACCCAATTTCTCCACTGCATCGGTAGCAATCAGAATTGGACGAGTAATTCGGTTGGCAAAGAAGGCAGCGATCGCACTCACCAGCAATGCCGTTATCCCAGTCCCTATCGCCAAGGTCAGCAGCAGTTGTCTCTGTGGCGCAAATGCAATTGCTGGATCGGTGGAAATCAATACGCCCCAGTTCAGAGCTGGCAAGCCTTCTAGTTTTTCTGAGGCTGCGTATGTTAGCAATTCCTGATGATTTTCGGAATTAGTCATCATCCGACTAACTGACTTCTCTCCCTCTTGCAGGTGAGCGAAGTCAGCAAAATCTGACCGAACATCTTTACCGACCTTATTATTTGCCTCAGAAGCTAAGAAATATTTATTAAAGGGATCGATTAAATAGTGTTTGTCCCCATTGGTGCCGAATGTTTTGGCTACTTCGTCTATGAATTTTACCGGCATACGCGAGCGGAATATGTAAATGGTTTTACCAGTTACGCTATCTTTAACAGGGGCTAAGAAATAAATTACGATCTCTCCCGTAGATGGTGATAATTGGGGCTCGCTAATAAAAGGATGATCGAGTTTAATGACTTGTTTAAAATACGTCTTATCTCTGGGGTTGGCAACAGGCTTACCTTTGGATTTAACAAGCAGGTTGCCATTTAGATCGAACGCAGCAATGCTGTCATCGACCCTGAAAAGCTCTAGATAGTGAGTTAGCAACGCTTGCTTTTCTTGGGGAGTTGTTACCGCCCGCACCTTGGGATTCCTGAGAAGAGGGAGACTAGCCATAATCTGGACGTCTCCATACTGCTCCAACATAAAGCGGTTGACTGCATTTGCTATACCAGTGGCACGGTTTTGTTTGTCTTGTTTAATTTGCTGTAAGGATTCAGGTGATCCAAACCCTTACTAGACAAGGGTTTCAGCTCTGGAGATTAAGGCTAAATTGTTAGTTGTTCTCAATAAACAACGAAAAATCAGCGTTTCAGCAATCGCTATTGATAATAAGAATAATCGAGATTTTCGTCGAAAGCATTGCCGGAAAAGCATTTGAGACATTTCCAGATGACCTGAATCCTTACAATTTGCTTAACAATCGATTGGTTGGCAAAGTAATAGGCAGTTGCCCCGATCGCCAACACTGGAAGCGTGCCGATAGCGATCGCCAAAGCTGTTGCTTTAGCCCTCAAACTTAGTCCTCGCAACCGACGACGGGGAACATCTTGATGCTCCGTCTGCTCCCGTCCATCCTTGACTAAATTCTCTGGATCTTGCTCAAGGTGTAGCTTGTTAAGGTTTAGATCTGCTTCCTGTTGAGGAGGAACCTGCTCAGTAAGCGTTGCCGTGTGGTTATCGGAGTGACCTTTGGCGTCACTGTTAGGGGTGGCTTTGTTAGGTTCAGGAGAGGAACTCATAGGTGAGACTTAATAAAAATGGGTAATTATATGCTGTTGATTCCTTTAAGCAGCAGAAGCTTATGCCTGAGGCATTGCAGCGATGATGGAGCTACCATCTAGAACCACTAGGATTTCACCGTTGGCTTTCAGCCAGTAACCGCGCAAAAATGGCACTAACCCAGGGTCTATAGCGGAAAGTGGGGGTGATTGAACCAAATCTGGGCATGGTTCAAAAACAGCCAATTTTGGGTAACAAAGCAGGCGAAAGCTAG
>CAXUIG010000176.1:0-13651 GCA_964250845.1 uncultured bacterium
CGGTTGGTTTGCCCACTGCTGTTACTGTACCTCACCCATTTGAAAACCGCTATAGTTGCCGCCATACCAGGCGTGCGCTATGTGCGGGAACCCAAAACTGGTCTGGATTTTGCTCGCAATCGAGCTTTGCAAGAGGCAACCGGAGAAATTTTGGCCTACCTTGATGATGATGTCATAGTAGCTCGTCAATGGCTTAATGGTTTGATGGAAGCATGGGCAGAAAATCCTGATGCTAGTGCTTTTACAGGGATGGTATTGCCCTATGAGTTGGCAACAGAGGCACAAATTCTGTTTGAACAACGAGGAGGGTTTGGGCGTGGTTTTGAGAAAATTCGTCATGGACAAGTCTCACCCGGCAATCCCCTCTATCCCTGTGGTGCTGGTATCTTTGGTGCCGGATGTAACATGGCGTTTCGGCGGGAAGTTTTACTCAAACTGGGTGGGTTTGACGATGCGCTAGATACAGGAGCCCCGCTTCCTGGTGGAGGGGATTTGGATATCTTTTACCGGGTAGTCCGGGCAGGTTATCCCCTAGTGTACGAACCTCAATACCTGGTTTTTCATCAACACCGTCGGGAATTGGCAAAACTCCGCCGCCAGTATTGGAGTTGGGGATTGGGCTTTATGGCGTTTATTGTGAAGTCTTATCAACAAGACATCTGCCAGCGCTCCAAATTTCGCCGTCTGGTCTGGTGGTGGTTTCAAGACCAGTTGCGCCAATTGGGAGAAAGTTTGCTCGGTCTTCATGTCTTGCCGCCGAGAATGATTTTGGCCCAATTGTGGGGTGGGGTGGTAGGACTGTTAGGAGAGTATCCCAGATCTGTGAAACGTGTCGAGCAAATTCGGCGGCAATTCCCTACAGATACAGCGTTGCCTTGGTCACGGATTGGAGCCCCTCAACGTGATAGTGTCTTGCTTCAAAAGTAAACTCTCAATGCTCAACCATGTGGTTGCACATTAATTTAACAAAACTAAAGGCTATGAATAATCAATTCTCCATTGATTTAGTCATTTGTACTTATAACAATGCTGCCCTACTAGACCGCATATTGGAAGCAATTGCCCAGCAGCGAGTTTTACCCCATGTCAATTGGCAGGTTTTAGTAGTTAATAATAACTGTACCGATGACACCGTAGCAGTGGTGGAAAAACATGTCCAGTCAGGGAAGATACCTTTGCAGATGGTATCAGAAACGACGCAAGGTTTGACGCCTGCTCGCCTCTGCGGGGTTAAGAACACAGCTGGAGATTGGATCGCTTTCGTCGATGATGACTGTCTGCTAGCAGAGGATTGGGTGGAAAAAGCTGCCCAGTTTGCTTTGGCACATCCTGAATGTGGAGCCTTTGGTGGCAGAGTCATTTTAGATTGGGAAACGCCGCCTCCAGCTTTTGTGTTGAATTATGGATACTCATTTGCTCAACAAGAACATGGGGAACTGCCGAATAAAATGTCTTGTTTAGTAGGTGCAGGTTTAGTAGTAAAAAGAGCCGCGCTTGCAGGTTGTGGTTGGATAGATAAACAGTTTCTGGCTGACAGAGTTGGTAAAAAGCTCATTTCTGGTGGCGATGTAGAAATTGCTTTGCGAATCGCGGCAAAATATGATGTCTGGTACAATCCCGAATGTAAATTGAGGCATATTATTCCGGCAAGACGCACTTCCGTAAAATACCTGAAGGACATCAATTATGGTCTTGGAAACTGTAAGCTATATGGCGATTCAATGCTCTGGCATAGCTCTTATATAAGTTGGCTGCTTGTGTCTGTTTTATATGCTCTTCGAGGTTCGATTGATATATTAATTCAAGCTGTAAATTTGTTGATTGGACGTAGCTCAGCGATAGAATTTGCGATTAATTTTAGTTTTATGCGAGGTTTGTGGGCCGGAATCTGGCGTATGCTACATATGGATGTCCAGGAACGCCAAGCACTATTGGGATGTGCTAAAGTAGCCAGTCCACAAAGCTGATGAATGAAAATTCCATAATTGCTGGCTTGGTTGTGGAGTGGTCTTTTAAACAACTTGGAGGTATTGCTCATGAGTAGTTTTGTTCCCTGGAAAATTTTACACCTTGAGCTGAGTAAAGGCATCCCTGCGCTACCTCCTGAGCCAAACTGTCAAGGGCTTTATGTGGTGTTTTGGTGGCACGGTGTTCCCCTAGGTGATCAGGCGATTCCAGTCGCCCAGTTGCCCATGCCTGCTACACAATTGGCAAATCTAATTGTTCAAAAGATTACGCCAGCAGTCGGCGATCAGCTTTTGCCCCAAGGTTTCAAAGTGCCGCTTTCTGAGCACTTTGTGTATCGCTCGCAGGCTGTACCTCCAAATTTTCATTCCCTACTGGCATTAGAAAACCCTCTAGTTAAACTTGCTGAACGCTGGTCAAATCTCGTAGATGCATCTATAGGTGAAACTGTTTCCGTTGTGATCTGCACGCGAGACCGCCCAGATCTGCTGGCACAATGCCTGCGATCGCTCCAGAATTTATCACAACACCCGCAAGAAATTATCGTTGTAGACAATGCACCTAGTACAGACAAAACGCGCCAACTTGTCTCTCAGATGCCAAATATCCGCTATGTGCTAGAACCCCGTCCTGGTCTAAGCGTGGCTCGTAATACAGGCATTCACCACAGTACAGGCGATATTATTGCCTTTACCGATGATGATGTGACAGTTGATCCGGACTGGATTACTCGACTCCAGCAAAGCTTTCAGAATTCAAAAGTTATGGCTGCAACTGGATTGGTTCTACCAGCAGAGCTAGAAACAGAATCTCAGTTTATCTTTGAAATGAGTAATGGAAACTTTGGTTGGGGATACCGGGAGCGAACTTTCTCCTTAGAATTTTTTCAGGCAACGAAGCATCTAGGTGTTCCTGTGTGGTGTATTGGGGCTGGTGCAAACATGGCTTTTCGACGTCAAGTTTTTGAAATGGTAGGAGATTTTGACGAAAGGTTAGGAGCAGGTGCATCAGGATGTAGTGAAGATTCTGAAATTTGGTACAGAATCCTTGCTGAAGGTTGGCTTTGTCGTTACGAACCAACAGCGGTAGTTTACCACTATCACCGCCGAGACTTAGATAGCTTAAGTCATCAGATGTATCAATATATGCGAGGACATGTAGCAGCCCTCTTAGTCCAATTCGCTAGGTACAGACACTGGGGAAATTTAAGGCGTCTATTCTTTTCGTTGCCTAAACATCATGCTGGGTTATTATTAGGTGGTCTGCTCCGAGGCTTTGGACTTAAACACAGGACATACTTAGCAGAAGTTTTGGGCGGACTTGCGGGAATAAAATTTTATTTACAGAACCGCTCCTAAGCGTTAAGGTTTGCACAACCGTGCTTAATCCTAGTCATGCAACTATACTTTACTTTCTAGACTTCAACAATGTACAAAGCTCCACTCGGTCATTTGTTATCCCACAATCCTTTCCCACACCCCTTAACTCAGGGTTTTTTCTACCGAGAAAAGATGCGTGCTATCCACCGCATTGCTCCGGATCAACCTTTTCAGGAAATTCTCGAAGCGGGTGGCGGTAAAAGCGGTCTAACTGCTCTGTTATACCCTCAAGCACAGATTACCAACCTAGACCTCAATCCTGAATATTCCCAGGCTACCTGTAATCAACAGGAACGGGTGCGCTTTGTTTGTGGAGATGTAACGGCCCTACCTTTCAAAGATCACTCTTTTGATGCTGTCACAATGTTCGATGTTTTAGAACATATCTCAAAACACGAAAAAGCTGTATCAGAGGTTTTGCGAGTGCTTCGAACAGGAGGTTTTCTCTTAATCAGCACTCCCAATGAACATTGGCAATTTCCCTACTATGAATTCATGAAATCTATCTGCCCAAGTGACAATGAGATCATGGCTGAATGGGGTCATGTCCGACGTGGCTACACTCTGGATGAGCTCAAGAAACTCATCTGTTTACCCTGCCAAAGCTATGCTACCTTTATCAATCGCCTGACTGTTCTTTGCCATGATCTAGCCTTCTCCCACTTATCTCCACTTAAGCGAGAATTCCTTTGCACTGCGCTTAGTCCACTAACCTGGCTAAGTTACGCGCTGCACAAGCCTGAAGCAATGGGCACAGAAACTGCATCTGCTTGGCACCAGAGAGCGTAGGGTAAGCGAGCAACCAGAAAATGAACAACCAGCCACAACCAACGATCGCTCTTTTACATTGGGGCAACCTAATAGAAGACTTTCTGGACAGTATTAGGATCTCGTTTGAGGGATTCTGTGATCAAATGACAGGCGGCTGGATGTTCGGCTATATCCAGGCTTTGCAACTGGCTGGCGTGCGAACGGTGTTGTTCTGCATTTCCGCTCGTGTGACTACACCAACACGTCACACCCATGTACCGACGGGTAGCACCATTTGCGTGCTGCCTGCACCTTCGAGCTACCGCGCTATCCACAAGGATGCCTTTGGTGATGTCCGGGGTGCTAGTTACTTATCAGCAATTCTCCGAGATTTGGCTCCCTACCTAGCCACGCCACTGGATTTACTAGCTCGTGAACTGCGGAGTGAGGGTTGCAGTGCAATCTTGTGCCAGGAATACGAGTACGCCCGCTTCGATATGTGTGTGCTGTTAGGGCAGTTAATACGCTTACCCGTGTTTGCCACCTTCCAGGGGGGAGATTTCCAGATCAGCCGCTTTGAGCGTCCAATACGTCCGCTCACCATGCGAGCTTGCGCTGGCTTAATCATCGCTCCCCAGACTGAATTACAACGAGTGCAGTCTCGCTATGGCGTACCTTCTAGCAAGTTGGCTCGCATATTTAACCCCTTGGATCTGAAAATGTGGGCTGGGGGCGATCGCCTTGAAGCACGAGCAGCACTGGGTATTCCACCAGAAGCTCAGGTGGTAGTGTGGCATGGGCGGATTGACATCCGCCGCAAGGGGTTAGATATCCTGACTATTGCTTGGGAGCAGATTTGTCTTGCTCGCCCTGGGCAAGAACTACGGCTACTCCTGATTGGCACAGGCAGTGACGCAGAACAACTGCGTCAGCGGCTCTGGGCGATGCAGTTGCAGGGCGTGCTGTGGATAGATCAATACATACTTGACCGTAGTGTGATCCGAAACTATCTTGCCGCTGCTGATGTCTATACTCTTCCCTCTCGTCATGAGGGATTCCCAGTTGCGCCGCTTGAGGCAATGGCCTGTGGTCTACCTGTAGTCGCTGCCGATGCTCCGGGTATACCCGACATCTTAGAAGGTGGTGAGGCATCGGGTGGACTAGTGATACCCCGCGAAGATCCAGTAGCTTTAGCTCTCGCTCTTGGTCGTGTTCTAGATCATGAAACTTGGAGGCTTGAGTTAGGTAGACGCGCCCAACACCGTGTAAATAGCCACTTCTCTCTAGAGGCAGTCGGCAAGCAACTACGCAACTTCCTTACCCCTGTACCGCCAAGTCTTCGGCACCCCTAAGTATCCTTTATTTGATCGCGTTTGACTAGGATCTGAGGACCCCTAAACATATACCAGAACCCGATGCGATCGCAAATTGTCTTGAGCGCAATCGGTGCGTAAATGCCGACTGCTGTCCCGAGTACAAGGTACGCGATCGGCGAGTAAATGCCGCATATTTTTTGCAGCACAATCCGCAGTATTGCTGAAGCGATTGTATGAGCCACGTAAATTTCCAGCGACAAGCGTCCCCATTGCTCCACAAAGCCGATGGCGTTGAACTGCTCCAGTAGAATCCCTAAAGCCACCGAGGCAACAATTCCAAACACAGCGACTTCGGGCTTGGGGAATTGTCCATCCGCCACATTGAACCAAACCGCCAGCGCGACAGCCAGAAATCCGCAGATCGTTACGATCACTAAGGTCGGGGTTTTGAGCCGATGCCACTCTGTCATTGCTCTGCTGCTGCCAACCAGCGCCCCTAGCGCCAGGTATAGTGCATAGTTCTTGACTAAATACAATACCCCCCAGGAACCCAAGCTGATATTTCCCGGCAGGTAGTATAATACAATTGAGAGAATCAGAAATAGGATGGGGGGGACACGGAGCTTGCTGGCGATCGCGTAGGCCAACATGATAACTAACAGCGTGTATAAAAACCAGAACTGCATCACCGGTTGGTAGACAATTCGCCATAAGTCTGCGAACGAAGCCTGACTATTTGTATAGCGGGACGCCGTGGCCTGAAGGATACTCTGAAGCACCGACCAGACCAAATAGGGATACGCGATCGCTCTCAGCTTGTCGACCACGAATTCTATCAGTGGCTTTGATGCCGAGCGGTGAATGAACAGCCCGGAAAGGAAAAAGAACAGCGGCATGTGGAAGGCATAAATCCAGTGGTCGCTGGCGCGCACTGCGGTTGATGATTCGAGTATTGAACTGTCGACTAGACTGCGGATCGTATGGCCCAAAACCACCAGGAAGATGCCAATACCTTTGGCATAGTTGACCCATAGTAGCCGCTGCTGCTTTAACGAGTCAGCATTTGTTATTTTCATGACTTATGTATGATTGATATATTTGGTCTTCGGTAGTAGCGCACGTTTCAAGTTTAGTGTGCTGTACGTTTATGAATGTGTCAATCCTTGCCATCCCAACTACCAGTAATTGGTACAAGCTAGCTGGCTGATGGAGTTTAGACTAATCGTTTTAAGCTCAAAGTTTTTGAAGCTTCTCCAGTCTTACTTATTTAAATAGAGATTAGGTTTAAAGATAGTAAAGACTAGTAAAAATGCAGTGAAGATTTTGCGAACGCTGATTGAGCAATTTGTGGAGATCCTTAGATAATCCTGCTAGGAGCAAAGGGTGCCTGAATAGCTCAAACACATTTAAATTACCTATTGAGGTGGGGTGTGGGGGGTAGGGTCCTGATTGAACAATGGCGTTGGATTGGTACGCCGAGTAAGGTGCAATCAGCCAGGATGCCCAAAACCCATAGCTAAATTGCGTTTATTGCATTGCTATACAAATATTACGTCTCAAGATATAGGTATACCCATCACTGCTTATTTCAGAGTATTCATAGGCTGTTATTAACGGGTCGAAATGAATACCAAAATAGAAAGAAAACTACAGGATAAGCTTTTAGATGCACTATTTAGTAGCAACGATGAGAGTTTTGACTTTGATCTATGGGCTAATAAAGTTAGACCTCAGTTGCTTGCTGCACTGCAAAAACAAGGTAACCAAATAATACCGTTGCCTCAGTATGAGTTTCGGGTAGCTGAAAAAGTGTCATCCCGCACGGCGTAGCACCATCAGCGACTGCGCTTCAACTCGCACAGGGAAGCTGCCTTTGTAAACATTCCCTCCTTCAACGAAGCGAGGCTCGTTGGTGTCAATTACAACGCCCCACTCTGATGAGTGTAGTCCAGTTGGTAGGATAAATTCAATCATTTCCGAGTCGGCGTTAAAGAACAGGAGAAAGCTATCATCAACTATGCGCCCTCCTCGGGAACTCTGGATGCCAATTTCTTCTCCGTTCAAGAAAACACTTATGGCCTTTGCCAAACTGTTGTGCCAATGCTTCTGTGTCATCTCGCTGCCATCGGGATTGAACCAACCAATATCACTTAAGCCAGAGATGTGGTTTGCTCTACCTTGAAACCACTTGCTTCGCCGAAATATCGGATGTGTTGAGCGAAAGTAGACTAGCTGACTAGTAAAGTCTAAAAGGTCTGCATTTTTATCTGGCAAATCCCAGTCTAACCAGGAAAGCTCATTGTCTTGGCAGTAGGGATTATTATTGCCCTGTTGCGACCGACCTAGTTCGTCCCCTCCCAGCAACATGGGTACGCCCTGGGAAAGCATCAGCGTTACCAAGAAGTTCCGCTTTTGTCGTTCCCGCAACTGCAGCACTTCCGGGTCATCTGTTTCACCTTCGAACCCATAGTTCCAGGAGCAGTTGTAGCTTTCCCCGTCTCGGTTTTCTTCCCCGTTAGCAAAATTGTGTTTATCATTATAGCTGACGAGATCGTTCAGAGTAAAGCCATCATGGGCTGTGATGAAGTTGATACTAGCATGCGGTCGTCGCCCATTATTCTCATACAGGTCAGAGCTGCCGGTGAAACGATAGGCAAATTCTGCTAAGAAGCCATTCTCACCTCGCCAGAAGTTCCTTACTGTATCACGATACTTGCCATTCCACTCAGACCAGAGGAGAGGGAATTTACCGACTTGATAGCCGCCTTCGCCAACATCCCAGGGTTCGGCAATCAGCTTCACATGAGATAGAACAGGGTCTTGGTGGATGATGTCAAAGAAAGCTGACAGGCTATCAACTACATCTAGCTCTCGCCCCAGAGCCGATGCCAGATCGAAGCGAAAGCCATCTACATGCATCTCTTGCACCCAATACCGTAGGCTGTCCATAATTAACTTCAGGACTTGCGGATGGGGCACGTTTAAGGAATTGCCGCAACCTGTAAAGTCCATGTAGTAACGAGGATTATCTGGTACCAGACGGTAGTAAACGGCATTGTCGATGCCTCGAAGACACAGAGTGGGGCCTAAGTGATTGCCTTCTCCAGTGTGGTTGTAGACTACATCTAGAATCACCTCGATCCCGGCAGTATGCAAAGCCTTGACCATCTGCTTGAACTCGAGTACCTGACCCCCCACGGTCTTGTCCGCACTGTAGCCAGTGTCGGGGGCAAAATAGTTGATGGAATCGTAGCCCCAGTAATTGCTTAGCCCCTTGTTAACGAGATGTCCCGGACGAGACAGGAAGATCTGAACAGGTAGCAGCTCAACCGCTGTGATCCCAATAGACTGGAGATGAGCGATCGCTGCTGGATGAGCCAGTCCAGCATAGGTACCGCGCAGTGCTTCAGGGATATCCGGGTGCAGCTTGGTAAAGCCCTTCACATGGGTCTCATAAATGATAGTTTCTTGCCACGGTATTTGCAGCAGCTGGTCATTCCCCCAATCAAAGGATTCATCGATGACAACAGCCTTCGGGATCAGATGAGAGTCATCGAGATTAGACAAAGTTAGGTCTTGTTCAGGAGCGTCTAAAGGGTACCCAAAGATTTCCGGTCCATACACAAGATCGCCATCAATCGCCTTGGCATAGGGGTCAATCAGGAGTTTGGCGGGGTTGAAGCGATGACCTTCAGACGGTGCGTAAGGGCCATGCACTCGGAAACCGTACTGTTGGCCGGGTCCCACCCCCGGTACATAGCCGTGCCAGACAAAGTTGCTGGACTCATTCAGGAGCAGGCGTGTCTCATGTCCCTTTCTATCAAACAAACAAAGCTCGACACCCGTTGCATTTTCCGAGAACAAAGCAAAGTTTGTACCTTTCGCATCCCAGGTCGCCCCCAACGGATAATCTCTGCCGGACCAGAGTGATAAATACATAGTTGAAGATGTCTATTACTTAGTTGTGGGCGAGCACCCATGAGGAGTGAAGCACAAATTGCGATAAATCTCCAGAAATACTTGAGATCTCATAGCTGATTACAGATCATGAAAGCAGGTGTATGGATTTGCCTACAGTATCCGCTACTACAAAAATGTCTGATGCCGCAGGGGGGAAATAAGACCGCTGCCAGTTTCCGTGCTTGACAATAGCTTCCCTTATTTAATCTTTTTTCAAAACTTTGTATGACTCAATACCGAATTCAGAAAAATAAATACCATATTTTATATACAGAAAAAACCTACATGAAGAGGCTCTCTTAGGCTCCAGGGGAAACCCCATAGATAAATCCTCTGCCTATAAATCGAATTCACCTTCAGCCCCGCAACCCAGATTTTGCCTATGTTGACATTCGATCATTCATCAAGATGGGGGATGGAGTTTTCTACGTTAGTGGAGCTTCTGGGCGAAAGAGCCCGGAGTCAGCCTGAAAAAACAGCTTTTATTTTTTTGCTTGATGGAGAAACAGAAGCAGCCAGACTAAGTTATCAAGAGTTGGATCGATTTTCACGTGCGATCGCATCGCAACTTCAGAGTATGGGGGCGACAGTTAAGCGTGCCTTGCTTCTCTACCCACCTGGACTGGAGTTTATTGCTGCCTTTTTTGGATGTTTGTATGCCGGGGTTGTAGCTGTTCCTGCTTATCCACCTCGGCTTAATCATTCGATGTCCAGGCTGCTGGCAATTGTGGCTTCTTCCCAAGCGTCGGTGGCACTCACCACTACATCCCTATTGACCAACATAGAGGGTCGGGTTGCCCAGAATCCTGAATTGGCAGCGTTGGACTGGTTGGCAACCGATAACATTGACAACGACCTGGCGGGGGCGTGGCAAGAACCGGCAGTGCTGGGCGACACGCTGGCGTTTCTCCAGTACACTTCTGGCTCTACGGGGATGCCGAAAGGGGTGATGGTAACTCATGGCAATCTGCTGCACAATTTGGCTCTAATCAATAAGTGTTTTAAGGACACGCCCGATAGCCTGGGAGTGTCCTGGTTGCCTCCTTACCACGACATGGGATTAATCGGCGGGGTGCTTCAGCCACTATATGTCGGTGCCCCGATGATCTTGATGTCACCGATGGCGTTTCTGCAAAAGCCTTTTCGCTGGCTATTGGCTATTTCCCGCTACAAGGCTACGATAAGCGGCGGACCAAATTTTGCTTATGACTTGTGTATTCGCAATATTAAGCCTGAACAGCGAGCGAGTCTTGATCTAAACAGTTGGCAAGTCGCTTTCAATGGAGCTGAACCCATCCGTGCCGAGACGCTAGAGAGGTTTGTAGCCGCTTTTGAATCCTGTGGCTTCGCCAAGAAAGCATTTTACCCCTGCTACGGGATGGCTGAGACCACTTTATTAGTTTCCGGTGGATTGAAAACGGCTCCGCCTGTTGTGTACCATGTCTCGGGGGAAGCGTTATCGCAAAACCAGGTGCTTCGAGTTGCCAGTGAACAACAAGACACCCGAAAAATTGTAGGTCTTGGTAGAACCTGGTTAGAACAGAAAATAGTTATCGTCGACCCCGAATCCTTAACCCAGTGTCCATCGGACAAAGTGGGAGAGATTTGGGTTTCAGGCTTGAGTGTGGCTCAGGGTTATTGGAACCGACCGCTTGAGACGGAACAGACTTTCCATGCCTATCTAGCAGATACCGGCGAGGGGCCATTTTTGCGCACGGGTGACTTGGGATTTTTGATCGCCCAAGAACTGTTCGTCACTGGTCGCCTTAAGGATGTGATTATCATTCGGGGTCGCAACCATTATCCCCAGGATATCGAACTAACTGTAGAGAACAGTCATCCGGCCTTACGCGCAGGTTGTGGTGCAGCCTTTTCGGTCGAGATGGACGGTGAAGAGCAACTGGCGATCGCTCAAGAAGTAGAGCGTAGTTACCTCCGCAATCTAGACTTTGAGCAGGTAATTAGGGCTATCCGCCAGGCAGTAGTGGAGCAGCACGAGCTGGAAGTTTATGCGGTGTTGCTGCTTAAGACTGGGAGTATTCCAAAAACTTCCAGCGGCAAAATCCAACGCCATGCTTGCAGGAAAGGGTTCAAAGCAGGTGGACTAGAGGTGGTATATCAATACTTTTCGAACCAGCACTCTAAACCTGGCAACAGTGTTGTTGGGGAAACCGAGAGGTATCAGCATCAGCCTCAGACGGCGGAAGCTATTCAAGCCTGGTTAGTTTCTAAGATTGGTGAGCGGCTTCGGGTAAATCCCCTAGATATAGATGTTCGGGAGCCCTTCGCCCGCTACGGTCTAGATTCTGTGGCAGCGGTAAGCCTTTCAGGCGATTTAGAGAATTGGCTAGGACTTCGGCTTTCTCCGACGCTGGTGTATGATTATCCCTCCATCGAAGCTTTGGCGAAATATTTAGCCGAGGCTCCTGATGTTTCGGGAACCTTCCATGTCGATGCAGACCGTAAGACACAAACCGAAGCGATCGCCATCATTGGCCTCGGTTGCCGTTTTCCTGGTGCTAAAGACCCAGCAGCTTTCTGGCAGTTGCTGCGCTCCGGGGTGGATGCCATCACTGAGGTGCCAGCTGCTCGCTGGGATATTAACACATTATACGACTCAAATCCAGCGTCCACCGGGAAAATGAGCACCCGTTGGGGTGGATTCTTAGAGAAAGTAGACCAATTCGACCCCCACTTCTTTGGGATTGCTCCACGAGAGGCACAGGGCATGGACCCCCAGCAACGGCTGCTGCTGGAGGTGGCTTGGGAGGCACTAGAAAACGCAGGAATTGCACAGGATCAGCTTGCTGGCAGCCAAACGGGTGCATTCATTGGCATCAGCAGCAGTGACTATTCTCGGTTGGCGTTCTCGGATTCTGCTAGCATCGATGCATACACAGGTACTGGTAATGCCCTCAGCATCGCAGCCAACCGCCTGTCCTATGTGCTGGATTTGCGGGGGCCAAGTCTAGCAGTAGATACCGCCTGCTCCTCGTCGCTAGTCGCGGTGCATCTGGCAAGCCAGAGTTTACACAATAGGGAATGCAATCTGGCTATAGCTGGTGGGGTAAATTTAATTCTATCCCCAGAGTTGACCATAACCTTTTCCCAAGCACGGATGATGGCTGCGGATGGTCGTTGTAAGACCTTCTCAGCCGATGCCGACGGTTATGTACGGGGGGAGGGCTGCGGCCTAGTGGTACTCAAGCGTCTCTCTGATGCCCTCAGGGATGGAGACAATATTCAGGCACTGATTAGAGGCTCTGCAATCAACCAGGATGGTCGCAGTAATGGGCTGACAGCGCCTAACGGTTCTTCCCAGCAGGCGGTCATCCACCAAGCTCTGGAAAACGCTGGGGTGGAACCAGCACAGATCAGCTTAGTCGAAGCCCACGGCACTGCCACCTCTCTGGGAGATCCAATCGAGGTGCAATCCCTAAAAGCAGTCCTGATGCAGGGCCGTTCCCCAGACCAGCCCTGTTGGATTAGCTCGGTTAAGACCAATATCGGTCATTTGGAAGCGGCGGCTGGTATTGCTAGCCTAATCAAAGTTGTGCTCTCGCTGCAACATCAGGAGATCCCACCCCACCTGCACCTGAAACAGTTGAATCCATATATTTCTCTGGAAGGGACAACATTATCCATCCCTACCGAGCGCCAGTCTTGGTCTGCTGGTACAGAGCCCCGATTGGCTGGGGTAAGCTCATCTGGCTTTGGTGGCACCAATTGCCATGTAATTTTGGCAGAAGCGCCCGCTCCTACCCTGGGTGTAAGTGACAGCTCACGCCCGCTGCACCTTCTTACCCTGCGAGCCAAAAGTGAGAAGGCTCTGTTGACGCTAGCACGATGTTATGAGGAGTTCTTAACAGACCATCCAACGGCATCCCTGGCAGATGTTTGCTTTACTGCCAATACGGGGCGATCGCATTTTGACCATCGGTTAGCCATCATCACTGAGTCTACCGTGCAGTTGCGCCAGAAGCTGGCTGCTTTCGCCGCCGGGAAGCAGACCGCCGGACTCTTAAGTGGCCAGGTACAAAGCAGGAAGCGCCCTCTATTGGCGTTTTTATTCGCAAGTGAGGGTTCGCAGTACGTAGGCATGGGACGCCAACTCTACGAACAAGCGCCCACTTTCCGCCAAACCCTCGACAACGCGAATGAAATTCTGCGTCCCTATCTGGAAAAACCGCTGCTTGAAGTTTTGTATCCCAGCGAGGGGGAGCTGAGGGAGCTGAGGGAGCTGAGGGAGCTGAGGGAGCTGGGGGGATGGTATGCCCCGAA
>CAXUIG010000177.1:0-13569 GCA_964250845.1 uncultured bacterium
GAAGGAAGTTACTAATTCGCATTTCCCCACTGGTACGGATTAACAAATCTGGGTCGCAAATCCCAGCTGTGTAGAGGTGACGTTCAAACAGCGCCTGATCAATTTCCTCGGGTTGGATCAGACCTTGCTGCACCTGATGAGCGATCGCACGAGTTGCCTGCAAAATCTCCTCCCGTCCCCCGTAGTTCGTTGCCACGGTAAACCGGATATCACGGTTATGCTGAGTCTGGGCCATTGAGCGCGAAATCTCTGCTTGGAGCGCTTGCGGCAAGGCACTCAAATTCCCCACAAACTGGATCTGAACATTCTCCTGCATCATCTGCCGCAGTTCTTGCCGCAACACCCGCTGAAACAAAGTCATCAGAAAATCGACTTCTTCGAGCGGGCGGCCCCAATTTTCTGTAGAAAAGGCATAAGCAGTCAGCACCTGAATCCCCCAATCCTTACAGCAGCGGAGGAGATCCTTGAGGGCATCAACACCCCGACGATGACCCACAACCCTGGGTAGCCCTTGACGCTCAGCCCATCGACCATTGCCGTCCATAATCACCGCCACATGTCTGGGCAGTCGCTCTCGTTTCAGGTCAGCGGGCAAATCTTGTAACACAATTGGCTTTGCAGTCATTTTTTCTTTCGAGACGCCGATGAGAATAGATCGATTAAACGAGAAAATAGTGCCAATCCCTGAGTGATAACCTGGCGACCCAAACTGAGCAGATCAGGGGCTACAGCTTCCCGATCCACAGCTGGGGAGAATCGATCTGACAACAGTTCCTTCAGTTTACTGCTGGTCAGTGGCCTATTTAGTGCTCCGCGTTCCGCTAAGGAAATTGAACCTGTTTCTTCTGAAACAACCACACAAATACAATTTTCGACTTTCTCCGTCATTCCCATCGCCGCCCGGTGGCGTGTTCCCAACTGGCGCGAGGCTATGCGATCCGAAAGAGGTAGGATCACACCTGCAGCCATAATCCGGGAGCCACGAATCAAAACCGCTCCATCATGCAATAGTGTTTTCGGCTGAAAAATGGTCTGCAGCAGTTCCTTAGAAATCTCCGCATTCAGGCTCACTCCAGACACCTTAAACTCCCGCTCATCAATCGGACTATCGGTTTCCAAAATTAGCAAAGCCCCGATGCGATTTTGAGAGAGTTCTTTGACCGCATCCACAATTTCATCAATCACACTATCAGGCTTAGGGATAGCTCGGCTGGATGGTTGAAATAGCTGACGAAATTCGCCGCGCCCCAATTGTTCCAGAAACCGGCGAAACTCTGACTGGTAAGCAACCGCCATCGCCACCGCAGAGCCAACTACCAACTTTTCGAGCACAAAATTCAACAGCGTCAGCCCCAAGATCTTACTCAACGCTGAAGCCAGCATCAACACAATAAACCCTCGCACCATCCACAGGGTACGGCGCTCCCCGATAATTACTAGCACCATATAGGTGAGCGCCAGTACTAACCCAACGTCGAGGAGATTCTGAAGCAACAGGGGCTTCGTCCAGCCAAGGTTTGCCAGCCATTGCTTACACCAATTTCCCATGAGTTCTGGATTAACCTTGCGCTTTAAAGAGCGTTGAGAAGTCAGTAGTCTTACGACATTTTCAGTCTGACTGGTAGGCAGTCTTGCCGAATCAAATCTTCATAGGTTTCGCGCCGTAAGATTAGATCGGCAACGCCTGCGTTTACTACCACTGCTGCTGGTCGGGGCAAGCGGTTGTAGTTAGAGGCCATGCTGTAATTGTATGCACCAGTTCCCATCACTACTAAAATATCGCCTGGCTCGGTCTGGGGCAGCTGGGCTTCTTTGATCAGAATATCTCCCGATTCGCAGTGTTTTCCGGCAATTGTTACTGTAGTGGTCAGGGGGGCAGACATGCGGTTCGCCACCACCGCTCGATAAACCGACTGGTAAGTAATCGGGCGGGGATTATCGGACATCCCCCCATCGACTGCCACGTAGGTGCGAATTCCTGGAACAACCTTTGATGAGCCTATTGTGTAGGCAGTGACACAGGCAGAACCAATCAGCGATCGCCCCGGTTCACACAATAACTTAGGCAGCGGCAGTTGTTGCGCTTGACACGCCTCTTTAATAGCTTCACAGATTGCCTTCACCCACTCTTCAATGCTGGGCGGATCATCGGATTCGGTATACCGAATTCCTAGACCACCACCCACATTTAACTCTGTCACCGGCAAACCATAGTGAGTGGCTTTATCCAACCACTGCACCATTACACCAGCGAGATCCTGATGGGGTTGGCGCTCAAAAATCTGAGAACCAATATGGGCGTGCAACCCTATACATGTGAGGTCAGATTGCTGGCTCACAAAGCCAAACACCTCGTCGAGCTGATTGGGGTCGAAGCCAAATTTACTATCCAGGTGACCAGTACGGATGTATTCGTGGGTGTGACATTCAATGCCGGGAGTAAGCCGCAACATAATTCGGGCTCTCCTATCCCCTTTAATTAAACCTGTTAGGGTGCGCAACTCTTGCCAGTTATCCACTACAATCGTGCAGCTGGAGTTGATTGCCAGAGTCAGTTCTTCTGAGGATTTGTTATTGCCGTGCAGGTAAAGTTGGTTGGGAGCGACACCTGCTTGTAGGGCGGTGTAGAGTTCCCCACCGGACACCACGTCAATTCCTAAGCCCTCGGATGCCGCGATCGCCAACACAGCTAGACAACTCCAAGCTTTCGAGGCGTAAAGAACCTGAGATTCACCCGGATAATAACTCGCTAAAGCATCCCGGTATTGGCGGCAAGCGGTGCGCAGGGTTTGCTCATCCAAAATATATTGGGGTGAACCAAACTGCCGCACCAGCGCAGTCACATCACATCCACCAATTTCCAGACAGTCGTCGCCATTAATTCGGGCGGTGATGGGTAGAAGTTCTTGGTTGGGTGAACGAGTTGCGGGGACACCCGTTGGGTAAGGTAGATACTGATGTCCAGAATTTTGAACCTCCACATGGTGAGTCGATACCATAATGTTTGAAAATAATCCTTGCTCAAGTGACAGCCGTGATTGGGTCTCGTTTCTCAGTGTACAAAGGGCTCGTAACTTATCCAACAAGAGTGTGACTTTATTAGAACTTAAACCACTGACGGATCAGCATCTGCCTGCAGTGCTAGAGCTTGACCAGTTGTGTTTTGGCGGTCTTTGGACCCTGGCGGACTATCAGCGAGAGTTAGACAGTCCCAACAGTGATTTACTCGGTCTATTCGTCCCAGTAGGGCTACAAACTCTTGTCGGGTTCGGCTGTCTCTGGGCAATTTTGGAGGAGGCTCACATTACGGTTCTGGCGGCTCATCCCCACTACCGGCGTCAAGGGTTAGGACAGATGTTGCTAATAGCCCTGCTTCAGGCAGCTTTTGAGCGCGGTTTAGAACGGGCTACGCTCGAAGTCCGAGCCTCCAACTCTTCGGCTTGTATTTTGTATCAAAAATTTGGCTTCAAAACAGCTGGGCGACGGCGGGGTTACTACCAGGACACGGGTGAAGATGCCCTAATTCTCTGGCTTAGCGGTCTCCAGCACCCTGAATTTCAACAAACTTTAGCCACTTGGCACCGGGAAGCTGAACAGCGTCTCACCACCGCTGGCTGGAATTTACAGGTAAATTTGAACTTGTTGTCCCCGGAAGGTTACTCCTTGACAATGGATTAATTTACTGCTATTAATTTCTGTTTGGAAGTCGGTATCCGGTCTGGAAAACTAGATAAGACGACCAGCAATTTTAGGAGTGAGGCTCACTTTTGTCAGCTGTTTATGAGTGTTGAGAGCAAAGGAACTAATCGGTTCCTTAAAAGTTGTGGGCGTGTTAGAAGTTCAAGACATAAGATATTTTTATCAAAACCTGTGACAGAAGAATATTGAGTGCTGAGTGAACTAAAACTCAAATCTCAAACCTAAAAACTCTTGGGTTGGGGAAGAAATTGCTCCAAGATTAGAGTGCAAACCGTACTGGTTGTCGATATGATCAACTGACAGCCGGTAAAATAGCCTGTGCTAAAATTAGCTTACTGGCACGACGCAGGTGATGGAAAAACGCCATGTTTGAACGCTTCACAGAAAAAGCCATTAAGGTGATCATGCTGGCCCAGGAAGAAGCTCGCCGCCTGGGTCACAACTTCGTAGGAACGGAGCAGATCCTCCTGGGTCTGATTGGAGAAGGGACAGGCGTAGCGGCTAAGGTGCTGAAATCTATGGGTGTCAACCTCAAAGACGCCCGGATTGAAGTAGAAAAAATCATTGGTCGTGGTTCGGGCTTCGTAGCTGTGGAAATTCCCTTCACACCACGAGCTAAGCGTGTTCTGGAGCTATCTTTAGAAGAAGCACGCCAGTTGGGGCATAACTACATTGGCACCGAGCACCTGTTGTTGGGCCTGATCCGGGAAGGAGAAGGTGTGGCAGCAAGAGTGTTGGAAAACCTGGGAGTTGACCTGTCGAAGGTACGCACACAGGTGATTCGGATGCTGGGAGAAACAGCGGAGGTGTCAGCTGGCTCCCAATCGGGCCGCACCAAAACACCGACACTGGATGAATTTGGCTCGAATCTGACCCAAATGGCAGCGGAAGGAAAGCTCGATCCCGTGGTCGGTCGTGCTAAGGAAATTGAGCGGGTAATCCAGATATTGGGTCGCCGCACGAAAAATAACCCGGTGTTGATTGGAGAGCCGGGAGTCGGCAAGACGGCGATCGCTGAAGGGTTGGCAAGTCGAATTGCCAATAAAGATGTGCCGGATATCCTGGAAGACAAGCGCGTAGTAACGCTGGATATTGGCTTGTTGGTGGCAGGTACTAAGTACCGGGGTGAATTTGAAGAGCGCCTGAAGAAAATCATGGATGAAATCCGTTCCGCCGGGAATGTGGTTTTGGTGATTGACGAGGTGCATACCCTGATTGGCGCTGGAGCCGCTGAAGGCGCAATTGATGCAGCGAATATCCTCAAGCCCGCGTTGGCTAGGGGTGAGTTGCAGTGCATTGGTGCCACAACGCTGGATGAATACCGCAAGCACATTGAGCGAGATGCTGCCCTAGAACGGCGGTTCCAGCCGGTAATGGTGGGTGAACCCACGGTGGACGAGACAATTGAGATTTTGTATGGTCTGCGCGAGCGCTACGAGCAGCACCACAAGCTGAAAATATCAGATGAAGCCCTAGTGGCGGCAGCGAAGCTGTCTGACCGCTACATATCTGATCGCTATTTGCCGGATAAGGCAATTGACTTGGTTGATGAAGCGGGCTCAAGGGTGCGCCTAATTAATTCAGCCCTGCCACCAGCGGCAAAGGAGTTGGATAAGGAACTGCGTCAGGTGCTGAAGGAAAAAGACGACGCAGTGCGATCGCAGGACTTTGACCGAGCCGGGGAACTGCGCGATCGCGAGATGGAAATTAAGACAGAGATTCGTGCGATCGCTCAAGGCAAAACCGCGAGTGAGCGCCGCACTGAAGACGAGTCACCTGTAGTCACCGAGGAAGACATTGCCCACATTGTCGCTTCCTGGACAGGGGTGCCGGTGAACAAGCTGACCGAATCCGAATCCGAGAAGCTGCTGCACATGGAAGACACCCTGCATCAGCGGCTGATTGGTCAAGAGGATGCAGTCAGAGCTGTTTCTAGGGCGATTCGCAGAGCTAGGGTGGGGTTGAAGAATCCCAATCGACCGATTGCCAGTTTTGTGTTCTCAGGTCCTACGGGCGTAGGTAAAACCGAGTTGGCGAAGTCGTTGGCTGCTTACTTCTTCGGCTCAGAAGAAGCCATGATCCGTCTGGATATGTCGGAATACATGGAGCGGCACACAGTCAGCAAGCTGATTGGTTCGCCTCCTGGGTATGTAGGTTACAACGAAGGCGGACAATTGACGGAAGCGGTGCGGCGTCGGCCTTACACAGTGGTGCTTTTTGACGAAATTGAAAAAGCCCACCCTGATGTATTCAACATGCTGCTGCAAATTTTGGAAGATGGTAGGCTGACGGATGCGAAGGGCCGCACAGTAGACTTCAAGAATACGTTGCTGATATTGACTTCCAATATTGGTTCCAAAGTGATTGAAAAAGGCGGCGGCGGCTTGGGCTTTGAGTTCTCCTCTCAAGACCAGGCAGAATCGCAGTACAACCGAATTCGCTCACTCGTGAATGAGGAACTGAAACAGTACTTCCGTCCAGAATTCCTCAACCGACTGGATGAAATTATTGTCTTCCGCCAACTCACCAAGGACGAGGTGAAGGAAATCGCCGACATCATGCTCAACGAAGTGTTCGGTCGTCTGACCGAGCAGGGCATTACCCTGGAAGTGACCGAACGGTTCAAGGATCGCCTAGTGGAGGAGGGTTACAGCCCCAGCTACGGAGCGAGACCTTTACGTCGGGCGATTATGCGCTTGTTGGAAGATAGCCTGGCGGAGGAGATTCTGTCGGGTCGCATCAAGGACGGCGATAGAGCCGTGGTAGATGTGGATGAAAGCGGTACTGTGAAGGTGCTTTCGGAACAGCGGCGGGAACTGCTGCCCCAAGTGGTTGAGTAGTAAGTATCTAGTAGTAGGGGCGTATGACAATACGCCCGTACAGATCAGATTCAATTGAAAAACGGTAGAAAACTAACCCTTTCTACCGTTTTTTTGTGGTGCTAGTACTTTCGTTGTTTCGCCCAAACTTACTTTCCGGCAACGAACCCCCGATACCTTGGAGAATGCCGCGACCAATTAAGCCAATGGCTCGACCAATCACTTGGGTAAAGACGTAAACGATGCCGGTACCCAAGAATGCTACTGCTCCTTGTAGGAGTGGCGCGATCGCATCACGAGTCTCTAGCACCAGCGTCACTGCCAGCCGAATGCCAGAAAGTTGTGCCAACTCCTGAGCACGGGGCGCATAAATCGAGATTTTGGCAATGCCTCGACTCGCCAACACCAACAGCTCATAGCGGCTTTCAAAAATCGCCTTTGGCTCACCGATATAATTTTCCAGGCGATATTTCCAAGATAAATTGTTTCTAAACCGCTCAATTTCCCTGGTTGAGAGCAAATGCCGGTCATAAAAACTCTGCTTTATTGCTTCCACATCTGCAATTCTGTTCAACAGCGGTTGCACCACTCCATTAGCAAGTTGAATTAACAAATTCTCCAAGAGGGCTTCGGCTCGCTCCATTGCCTCCGGGCTACAATATGGGCAGGAAGCGTTATCAATCACCAAAGGGCGTTGAAATAGCAGGTAAGAAAACAAATCAATCACCAAAGGGATTTTATCAAGAATCGCTGTTTGCACAAAAACAGCATCTTGCAGTAAAAAATTGACAATCTCTAATTCGCGTAGGGCTTCGCCCTTGCCGGAGGCATCGCCCACTCGCAGTGTGGCATATTTGCCAAAAAAATCCGTTATTGCCGCCTGCCACAAATCTCGCACAATCACCGACTGCAATTCTGGTAATTGACTCAACTGGACTTGGGAAAAACGCAGTTCATCCAGCAGCTCCTCAATTTTTTGCAGGATGATAGCAAGCAATTCCCGTTTTTTTTGTTCCCGAAAAATGTCTATTTCCAGAGGTACACTAGTCAGGTTTTGTAGACTGAACTGGAGCTTCGCCAGTGTAGCCTCAAATAAGGTAGATTCGATGCCCAAACTCAGTTGGGAGCCAGAACCAGAAGTAGGGGCTGGGTCGTCTTGTGCCTGCCCAGCGGGCACAAAGCTCTGTCTAGTTTGGAGTCGGTGGTCTTTTAGTACAGAGTTTGAAGAAGAATTATTAAGTCGTTTAGTAGGCACCAACAGCCGATTGACGAGCCAACGCGCTGCTAGCAATTCTCGCCGCTGCCCAGCCAGAATAGCCTGATCGAGCAGTGGGAGTCCGGGGACTTGCAGTTGTGCCGTCACTTCAGCCAGTGTCGCATCAATTTGCCGCAGTCCCGACCAACGCAGGTGATTCCGAAGCGTTGCTAGAGAGCCAGGGGCATCACTTGCCTCAACCCAGTAGGAGCCACCCGCTGCCACCTGACGCATTGCGGCGACTAACTCTGATACAGCAGAGCCTTTGGGGCAATATCCATCCACCCCGGCTTGCCGCGCTGCCGCCAACAGAGCCGGTTCTTCGAGAGAACTCAGCAGCAACAACGGTAGGTTGGGGTACTGGGTTTTAAGTTGCCGACACAGCTCTAACCCCAATTTCCTCTGGCTACGCCCGGAGCGGTCTAAACCCAGTTCCAATACTACCAAATCCACTATACCAGTGGGGGAAGCAGTCGCGCTAGCCGATTCCGCCAGGAGTTGCAAGGCAGTGGCACCAGTTTGGGCATCACCTACCACTTCCAGGTCAGGAAATTGCTCGACGACTACACGTAGACCAGCACAGAAGATCGGGTCTTGATCAATTAGCAGTAGCTTTATGGGGCGATCGCTCATCGTCCATTTTTCAAGCCCCTGGATTTATACATGGGGTTTCCCTGCCTGTTTCTGAGTGCCGGTAGCCGTAAAAGTTAATATTATAGTCAGTGATCCGCACTCCAGTTTTTTGTTCAATTTCCCGGAGCAAAGCTTCCGGCAGTTCCACCTCAACATCCAAAATCTGATTTGTATCCAGGCAGTTCACATGGCTGTGGGAGTCGCTGATATTCCCGTACAAACGACCTTCCGAGCGCTCAATACACTCGATGATGTTCTGGCTCGACAGCGCCTCTAAATTCTGATATACTGACGTATGACCGATCTCTTTGCCTTGCTGGTTCAAGCGATCGTAAATTTCTCTAGCCGATAGGTGCTCTTTTGCTTGCCAAAGTAGTTCCAGAATGAAGCGACGCTGGCGGCTCAAGCGCATACCTAGGGTCTGACACCGAGCAACAGCATCTTCAAGTGATCGAATTGGTTTTACAGATGCTGCTTCTTTTTGCATATTTAAACTTTTTAACCGCTCAGGTAGATTAAGCCTCTACCTCTTGTTTATTATTTTACCGATCAGACAATCCGTGCTCACTCCACCAGTATCTCCAGTAAAGGATTTAGAGAGAGCCAGGGGCTTGAGTTTCAAACGCTTATCTGCTAAAACAAACTCATTACAACTTTAACCTAAATCAGCTTGAAATGTCTATACGCGACCGCCAGCTGGGAGCTGCCCACTTGTAATACCATTTATTTTTAGGTTTAAATACTTAATACAGATGACAATCACGATCGCGCTCTCATCTGAGTGTATTGATAATTTGGATTTGTCTCCGGCTCAGTCGGTAATTGAAAACTTACTGCGCGAGGGAGCGATCGCATCCTCTGAGCAGCAGATGGGCTTTGACATCGAGTATTCCCAGGCTCCAGAAGATCCACGGGAGCTTTCAGAAATCCCAGAGGTGCGGCTGTGGTTTATTCGTCTGGATGCTCGCTATCCCTGGTTGCCGTTTCTGCTGGATTGGAAATCTGGTGAACTTGTCCGCTACACAGCCATGCTCGTACCGCACCAGTTCAATTCTAAAGAAGGTATCCAGTACAATCCAGAAGCCCTGGAAATCTTTTTGATGCAAAAGCTGTTTGTGTTGATAGATTGGATGCGCCTAATTGGTATCCCCAGCTCTTCGCGGCTACAGTCGATGGCGAAGATGCTAGGTTACGACTTAGATGATTCCCTGTTTGAACTGATCCGCCGAACTGAGGAGTGATACAAAGGGTTGGTACCCCAACTCCATGCGATCGCGGAGCGCTTGGTCAAAAGCAATTACCTCAATCAAGGGGCAAAGCCAAACACAATATCTAGAGCCATGCGAATCTGTTGCCAGCAGGTATCTTCAATCACCCCAACTAAATCACCGACCCGCTGATAGTCGCAGGCTCGGATTTGAGCAACGTCAAGAAAGCGGTCTTTGTCTAGTCCGTTAGCAGCAGTCGCAGCAACATTAACAACATAAGGGGCTCTCTTGCTACCAGGTCGAAAAGGAATGACAACTGTTAGCTGTCCATATTGATTAAGGTCATCGTTCTGCACAATTAGGCACGAGCGTGTCTTCTGTATCTCTGCCCCTACTGTGGGGTCTAGCCGCACCCATCTGATATCACCACGTCGATAAGTAAGCCTACCTCTCGGCATCGTCGATTCCATCCCCAATTGTACATTCCCACTCAGCTAACTCTGATTGATACTCAGGGTTGTCAACATCCTGCTTGATTGCCTCAATCATCTCAGCTCTGATTCTGTTCTTGCGATACAAGCCGACGATTTCATTGATGAAATCACTACGGTTACCGTTAGACTCTGTATCTAAAAAAGCAACTAAGTCCTCATCTAGCGTCACTGCTATCCTTTGTTTCATAGTATTACTTTAAAGTATGATGTAATAATATTATTGCATTTTAGGAAGGGTAGCCGCAACCGTTGCCAGCTATCCCCTCTTGACCAGGATCACTCGTGGCAAATCACACCAATCTGGACGGGTCCCCAACCGCTAAATGCGCCCCATTCTTACATTCTTAAAGTTTGTCCCCTGAATTCTTACCTCAGACTTCAATCTAATCACAACTGTAATATTACTTAAGGAACTAGCGGCAACATCAAAGCCATAAGTGAAATTTCGCTTGGAGACAAAATGTACCTAAGCTAAACTGCCTTAGTAGTTTGGCTATGTTTGTAGGTTTTAAAACAAGGAAAACTATAGTGAAAGCTCCACTGCCTAGTAATGAAGCCGCCAGGCTCAATGACCTACACGAGTATGAGATTCTCGACACCTCTCCTGAAGAGGCATTCGACGATTTGACCCGCTTGGCGGCGCACATTTGCGGTACTCCAATTGCGCTGATAAGTTTGGTCGATACTGACCGGCAATGGTTCAAATCTAAGGTGGGTTTAGAAGCCTCAGAAACCCCTCGGGATCTCGCCTTTTGTGCCCATGCGATTTTACAGCCCGACCTCTTTATTGTCCGAGATGCTCAGGAGGATATTCGCTTCTTTGACAATCCTCTAGTGACAACAGCTCCCAATATCCGGTTTTACGCTGGTGCACCTCTGATTACCTCAGATAACTTGGCAGTGGGCACCTTATGCATGATTGACTATGTCCCGAGAGATTTGACTCCCAAACAGCAAGAAGCTCTACAGATTCTAGCTCGTCAGGTGGTAACGCAACTGAAGTTACGACGTAACTTAGCCACTCTAGAAGCAGCTTTAGTGCAACGCCAGGAGTCAGATGAGGCGCTCAGAGAAAGTGAAGAACAATATCGCCGTCTGGTGGCTCTTTCTCCCGCAGCAATAGCTGTCCTAAGCGAAGGGAAATTTGACTACATAAATACTGCCGCAGCAAAACTTCTCGGTGCAGCCAGTCCAGAGAAACTTATCGGCAAACCGATCTTGGATTTCGTTCATCCAGACTATCGAGACAACCTAGAGACGCGAGTTCGACAAAATCAGGTGAAAGGGAACCAACCAGATATCACCCAGGAAAAGTTTGTTCAGCTTGACGGCAAAGTTATCGATGTTGAGGTAACAGGAATACCTGTTATATATCAAAGCAAACCAGCAACGCAGGTCGTGATCAATAACATCACTGATTCCAATCGGTCGAAG
The DNA here is from genome assembly GCA_964250845.1 of uncultured bacterium. Classification (GTDB taxonomy): domain Bacteria; phylum Cyanobacteriota; class Cyanobacteriia; order Cyanobacteriales; family Chroococcidiopsidaceae; genus CAXUIG01. The sequence continues at coordinate 11,543 of CAXUIG010000177.1, forward strand.
GAGTCGTTACTTCGGGCGATGGTGGCTGAGTTGGCAAAACTTGAACTTGAAAAAGAAATCACTGAGCGCAAGCAGGTAGAGTCGGTGCTGAGAGGTCAGCAGGAATTCCTTCGTCAGGTATTTGACTTAAATCCGAATATAATTTATGTCAAAGATTGGTCGGGGAAATTCATTCTTGCCAATGAAGCTTTGGCAATTGTTTACGGAACAACTGTTGAAAATATCGTTGGTAAAAGCGATGCGGATTTCAATAGTAATAAGGAACAAGTAGAACATGTTCTCCGAGAAGACAGAGAAGTAATGGAGACAAGGCGCAGAAAGTTTATTGCTGAATCGCCAGTCACAAATGCAATAACTGATGAAACACGTTGGTTTGAGACTATTAAAATTCCTCTCTTATCTTCTGATAGTACTCGTCAAGTTCTTGGCGTTTGTACCGACATTACCGAGCGACGCCAGGCAGAACAAGCGCTGCCCACTTAGTAAAAAAATCGAAGCAGTTCAAGGCGAGGTTTGTTCGGACACGCAACCATCAGGTTTTCTACCTCCCTAATGCAAAGACCTGATCTGCTGTCAAGTTCAAACCTTTAAATGTAGGAGACACGATCCGGTCATCGCCTCGAAAGCGCTTGACTTGATACTTTGCCTCAATCAGTTCATAAATCGTGACGGTAGGAGCTTTAGGAAAGCCAATATACTTAGCAGCCCCTAGCCCTTCACGATCAACAACCCAGTATTCTTTGACTTTAAGTTGCTGGTATTCCTTCAGCTTTGCATCATAGTCTTCAGTAGCGGAGCTAGGACTAACAATCTCAACGATGATCGGCGCTGGAACTGTCAACACTGCTGCTTGATTCAACACTGGTTTAATCTGGTCAAACGGTACGACTGTGACATCTGGCAGTCGAGAGCTATCCTCCTCTGTGCGTTGTCCAGTTTCCCGCACGGCAACCCAGTCATACCCTAAACGCTCAATTTCTGCCTCAAACACTCGTTCAAGGAAACGGGCAATTAAAACGTGTGCCCATGTAGGAGGTGTCATCTTGACCAATTCCCCCCGCACCAGTTCATACCGCTCATCAGTTTGAGCACAAATGTCAATGTATTCTTCAAAGCTCACTCTCGGTCTAACTGCTGCTTGCGTCATAGCGTGACCTTTATGTAAACTAAATTCATCTATAGCGTTTCTTGATCGGATGAGGTACACACACAAGGGCTAGAACGTTTGCCAGTTAAGGGGTTTAATGTACCTCACGCGAATAGGAACCGCTATATACTTAGGCGCAGTGGCTGGTCCCAGTCTTTTTTTTAGCCCTTCAATTTGATATGAATTCTAAACGCTCTTTTCTGTAGCGCTGAAATGCTTTACAATAAAATTGGCATCCAGGAAATTTTAAACAAACTTGTTTCCCAAACACTGGCAAATCTCGTACTAATACAGATCGAACTTGATGTAATTCGTCTGTATATTTACTACAATCTGGACAGGATATACCGTCGTTAAGAAACATGATTTGTAAACAGGCGTTATCGTCCGTACAAGAACAAGTTTCAACTGTTACATATGGCAAATGTAATAAAGTATCTAAATGGAAGTCCATGAAACAAAATGTACGTACATATACATTTTACATGAAGAATCCAAGAGTGCCGAGATTTTTTTCCTAGCAACATTTTGTCAATGTATTCGTAAGGATTCAGGTATTTCAACGCCAGTCACAGAGCCACTTTCTCCGATTGGCTTCACCGTATGCACAGAAATTCATTTGCAATAAGCCTCGAAAACACCGGCTTTTAATCCTTCTTATTGAGAATATAAAATTGCAGCTAATCGCTGGAAATGCTTACAATAGAAAGGTTTTAGCGATTTTCGCCTGACCCTAATCCTTACGTATTGGCAGGTTAGCGTACAGGTTACCTGACAATACAAGTAGTTATCGCCTGACTATCAGAGAGCGACACAGCACTTCAATCTTGGTAAGCGTTCAGGGGGGGGAAGTGGTCGCTGTGGAATTGACCCCCGGTTC
>CAXUIG010000178.1:0-13476 GCA_964250845.1 uncultured bacterium
ATCTTCATTATACCAATAATCTTAACTTTTTACAAATGATTTAGGATTGCTATATCCCAGAAACACTTCGGAATGACATTGAGAATTTAGTCAAAAAAGGACTTGAGTTAGTGAAGAAAATTGCTACCGCCGACCCTCCAGGTAAACTATGGATGGAGGCAGAAGGCACACCATTTAAGCCTGATAGACACGAGCCTATGCTGGGTTGTGAGGAAAGTGGAAAAATCCTCTTGACGATATATCCAGGTTATTTTGTGGGCGATCGCGTTTTTGAAAAGGCTCTCGTTTTCACAGTACCAGGAGAAGCTCAGTCTCAAGAGTGAGCGTAAGGGTGACAGGACTTATATCAACTATCAATTCTCCATCATACGCTGAAACTTTTTGGGGATTACGGGTTTTCTCGGATGCCATCCACGCTTCAGGGCAAATACGATACAGAACATATCGTGTCCTATGCCAGGTAGGCATTGTGGGGATGAGTTGTCAGATCACAAAGGAGGGCGAAAGGCTTTGCCATCTGGTTCTATTTATGCTCCTTAAGCAAGCGCCCCCGGTCATAGTGAGAGCGTTTTTCTGGCTCGGGAGGTGCGAGCGTGTTGCTTCTCGTTCACACTAATAATCATGCCGTCTTACAACATCGGTCTAGACTTTGGCACCACTAACTCCATTATTTCTTACATTAGCACCACTGGTCAGCTGGAAGTCTTCCAATATGGTGGCCCAGATGGACACAAATATATCCCCTCCTTCATCGCCTACGAAGACGGCTTGATCGAAATTGGCACTGCTGCCCGTAACACAGCTACTCATCACTCAGATGTTGAGAGTTATGGCAACTTTAAAATGCGGTTGCCACTGCCAGAGTCAGAATTTGCCAACCACTTTAAAGGCGATCTGCTGAAGCCAGATCGCACCCCAAACCAAGTCACAGCTGACTACTTGCGCGAACTCCTCCTCTCCCCTGAAAACCCCTACAGCTTCAGCCGCGAAACAGGCGAAATCTCCCGTCTCGTCGTCTCCGTTCCCGAAATCTGGCAGCGTGATATCTATAACCTTGGGCGAGAGCGCCTGCAAAAGCTGATTCAAGAACTTGGACTACCCCTAATCCAGCTAGTAAGCGAACCTGTTGCCGCTGCCGCCTACTATGCCTGGGAAACTCATCGGCGTTCTCAACAAGAACAGACAGAACCTTTCAGTGGTAATTTACTCGTCTGCGACATGGGAGGCGGTACATTTGACGTTAGCCTCTGTCGCATCTATGGTGACAATAAAGTTGAAGTCCTTTACTTTGACGGTCAAGGCGATAAAGGACTCGAATCAGCCGGAGTCGCCTTTGATCGCCGCTGTGTACAACAAGCCTACACCAAAAAGCACGGTGAGCAGCTAAAAGAAAATGACCCTGAGTTTATGCGCTTTCCGAGGGAATTTGAAACTCTCAAGATTAGCTCTCATGCCAAAATCACTAAGAAGCTGATTAACTATCTCAAAGCACCCGACGACTTGGCTGCTCAAAATGTCTATATCTTCGGCGATGGATACACTCTCACCTTTGGCGAAGTCAGTGAAGCCTTTGCTCCCATTGCCCAAGGCATCCAACGAGTGATGCAACGGGTGCAAGACTGGTTGCAGCAAAATGGTGAGCAGTTTCACCGATTATTTCTGGTGGGTGGCTTCTCTCAGTTCCACCTAGTACAAAAAGCGATTACTGATACCTTGGGTATTGGCGACAATGACCCCAGATTTGACCGAAGTTTCAACATCACCAACAGTGCTTATGCCATTTCCTATGGTGCTTGCCTGATTGCCAATGGTTTAGTTGAGCCCAGAGAAAAATACGTCCACACCCTGGGAATAGTCATAAATAGGGAAACCCCAAGGGTAACGTCTTTCGGAGTTCAACTTGAAATCGAAGCAGAAGAAATTACCATTATCAGAGGCGGAGTATCTTTAGATGACCTCAGCCAGCCCCAGTTCTACAACCAGACTTTAGTAGCATGGCAAGAAACCTTTCTGCTTCCGATCTGGGTAGAGCCTCAGTCTAGAGGTAAACGCTACAATACGTCCTTGCCGGAACCAGTTAAGTTACCTAAATACTCTCAATCTGCTCGGTATCGCGTGGGAATGCGGGTTAATCCCTCCCAAGTTGCTTACTTAGTCATCGAAGAAGCCACAAGCCTTGAGCGCGTCGAGTATGAACTAGGAAATATCATCGCTAAGATGTTTCCTGGCTTTGTACTCAGCCAAGATGCTGAAAAAGACTCGATTTTGTGAGGTATATATGTGCGAACAGATTCCCATAATTAGAGTATATGTCAAGCTGAGTCAAAATGCAAGCCCCAATTGAAAAAATTAACCAATTAATTCAGCAAATCCAACAAGCTAACAATCTAGTTGAATTTGAAACCATTGAACTGCCATTTCAGCTAGTTGAGGCAGGGATTCAACTTTGGGAATCCACCTATCCCCCAGAAGTACTACGACAACTTGCCAGTACCGACACTGACACATTAGATGCTTGGGCGATCGCCATAGCTGCCACACTCCAAACCCAGCTCGAACTTCTCAACAACTGGCTGCCCCATCTAGTTTCCCTACCAGTACCACCAGCCCTGAAGCAGAAAATTAGCGCTCGCATCGATAGCCTTAGCGAAACCGCTTTCCGAAAATCCCAGCTGCTCACCTCGGCTACTACCCTGCTGAATCAAGAACAACAGCTCAGACGAGACGCCAGTGAGCTGCAAAACTTAAAACAGAAGGCAAAAGAGCTTCAACAGATGAAGGCACAACTGCAAGCAACAAACCTGACTAGTCTACGGCAGGCGATCGCAACTCAAGCATTTGCCCTAGAACCAGAAAGGCTTGCCCTAGAATCACTCCAGCAACAGAAAGCCCAGCTGGATGACCAAATTGCCGCACTGCAACAACAGCAAGCTAGGCTGCTTGATGAAATTAACTATCTGCGATCGCGCCAGCAACGGATAGAGACTAGCACCACTAACACAGCTACCGAACTTATCACCCTGACAAAATCCCAACAAAAGAGCCGAAGAGAAGCCCTTGACTCAGTTCTGGCTGACGTGGAAAAGCAACAGTCGGACTTTGAGCAAACTCAGCAGCAATTACAGCGTGCGATTCAAGACTTTAATCAATATCAAACCGCAACAGATGAGATTCGCACACACCTTTTTGCTCACTATCAATCAGACTCTGAGTTAGGAAGCCTGCTGCCAGTTAACCAACAAAAAGTGGACACTCTGATCAGGAGTATTCAGCAAAATCTAGCAGAACTTGACCAGGAACTAGCCCAAGCTCAAAGGATGCACTCGCTCTCTCAGCAAAAAACTACCCTGACTTTCTAGCCATGACTCTGCTCAACGTTGCTGAAATTTGTCCTGCCACACGCACCCTTGGTCCCGGTCAGCGCTTTGTGATTTGGGTACAAGGCTGCTGCTTTAACTGCCGTGGCTGCATCTCCCCGGATTGGATTCCCCAGAAGCAAGCAACCTTGGTTGACCCCGTGCGGCTGGCTGATTACATTTTATCAATCCCAGGTACCCAGGGGCTAACAGTTTCTGGTGGAGAACCAATGCTACAGGCAGATGCCTTGAGCGAGCTATTTATTTACCTTTGTCAACAGCGCGACCTCTCGCTCATCTGCTACAGTGGCTTCACCTTAGAGCAGCTGCAGGCTAAATCTGACCCAGCCATTAATCAATTTCTTGCCCTGGTTGACGTTTTCATCGATGGGCAATATATGCCAGAACTGAACGACAACAAAGGCTGGCGGGGGTCTGACAACCAAGTTATCCACTTTCTCACTCCCCGACATTTATCCGAAGCCAGTTGGTTTACAGAGCGCAAACGGGATGTAGAAATCCATCTGCGCGATCATTCAGCCTTGATGGTTGGTGTCCCACCCCACAACTTCTCTCACAACTTCAAGCTGGCAGTCGATATTGGCTCAGACTATTTCGTTGGAAAGACGTAATCACGCTGCTGCCTCCCTAACATAAGGGTTGAAAGTCCTGAGATTGCCACAACCCAATGTCAACCGAAAGGGCATAGCTGCTCGCAAAAGCCGCTAGCAATTAATCAGCAATTAACAAGGGAGAAACAATAATGAGAGCAGTTTGCTGGCAAGGTACAAACAAGGTAGAGGTTGAAACGGTTCCCGATCCCAAAATCATTAATCCGCGTGATGCGATCGTCAAAATCACGTCAACAGCAATCTGCGGTTCTGATTTGCACCTATACGACGGCTACAACCCCACCATGAAACCAGGCGATATCCTGGGTCATGAATTCATGGGGGAAATCGTTGAGTTGGGTAGTGCTTTTAAGAATGGAAATATCCATGACAAAGGCAAAGCTCTCGCCGTTGGCGATCGCGTCGTTGTCCCCTTCACCATTTCCTGCGGTAGCTGCTTCTTTTGCAACCGCAATTTATGGTCATTGTGTGATAACTCCAACCCCAACGCTTGGATGGCGGAACAAATGATGGGTCATTCCCCATCAGGTCTGTTTGGCTACTCCCACCTGACCGGAGGGTATGCGGGTGGTCAGGCAGAGTATGCCCGCGTTCCCTTTGCGGATGTCGGGTTGTTCAAGATTCCCAATGGACTGGCAGATGAACAAGTCCTGTTTTTTACGGATATTTTCCCGACTGGATACATGGCAGCAGAAAACTGTGACATCGAACCCGGAGATACCGTTGCGATTTGGGGTTGCGGTCCGGTTGGGCAGTTTGCGATTAGAAGTGCCTTCATGCTGGGTGCTGGACGAGTGATTGCGATTGATCGTGTTCCCGAACGCCTGCAGATGGCGAAAGACGGCGGAGCAGAAGTCTTGAACTTTGAGGAAATCGAGGTAGGGGAAGCCCTGAAAGAAATGACTGGAGGGCGCGGTCCCGATTCTGTTATGGATGCGGTGGGCATGGAAGCTCACGGACTGGGTTTAGAAGGCTTCTATGACAAAGCGAAGCAAGCAGTACGTCTAGAAACAGATCGACCCAATGTATTACGTCAAGCGATCGTCGCTTGTCGCAAAGGCGGTACCGTATCGGTTCCCGGTGTGTACACGGGCTTTATAGACAAGATGCCGATGGGTGCGTTCATGAACAAAGGCTTAACCATGAAAACCGGACAAACGCACGTGCATCGGTATTTGCAGACGTTACTCGATCGCGTTCAAAATGGCGACATCGATCCATCGTTTGTGATTACCCATCGCCTGCCGCTAGAGCAAGCCCCGCACGGTTACGAGATCTTTAAGCATAAACAAGATAACTGTATCAAGATCGTACTCAAACCAGGTCAGGCTGCCTAAAGCCGTACAAGTCAGGAGGAGACGGTGAAGCTAATGAGCCACCTGAAATGCTTTTCGGGTGTAGGGTGTGGGGGGGAATCCAATAGATAAATCTCGGTGCTTTTCCCTACACCCTATACCTACCCGAGAGTTCGGGGTAAAAGTTGATTCTTTCCCCCGACACTCGTCCCCACACCCCGTTCCTGGTCACCGACTTCTTGTGCTATTGTCTTGACAAATTACTCAAGAGAGTAGACATGCAAACAAAACAGCTGGGTAATTCGGATCTTTACATCACCCCAATCGGCTTTGGTGCCTGGGCAATTGGTGGAGGTGGCTGGGCTTTTGGTTGGGGACCACAGGACGACCAGGAATCAATTGAAGCGATCAATCGAGCCCTCGACCTCGGTGTTAATTGGATCGACACGGCTGCTATCTATGGTCTAGGGCATTCTGAAGAGGTTGTTGCTAAGGCATTGAAAGGTCGATCTGCTCGCCCCTATATCTTCACCAAATGCTCGTTGATCTGGGACAAAAATCGCCAAATTGGTCGCAGCCTCAAGCAGGATTCAATCCGGCAAGAGGTTGAAGATAGCCTGCACCGACTCGACATTGAAACCATTGACCTGTATCAGATCCACTGGCCTAACCCGGCCCCAGAAATCGAAGAAGGCTGGACGACTCTTTCTAAATTGAAGGATGAGGGCAAGGTTCGCTATATCGGGGTTTCAAACTTCGACGTAGAGGAGTTGAAACGTACACAAGCGATCGCGCCAGTTACCTCATTGCAGCCGCCCTATTCGCTGGTCAACCGTAGTGCAGAAGAAGAAATCCTGCCCTTTTGCCAGGAAAACAACATTGGTGTGATTGTTTATTCACCGATGCAGTCGGGCTTGCTGACAGGGGCAATGACACCTGAGCGGATTGCCAAAATGCCGGATGATGATTGGCGCAAACAGAGCAGTGAATTTAAGCAGCCACGTCTGTCGCGCAACCTGAGACTGGTCGAGGTGTTGCGGCAAATTGGTCAACAGCACGGGCGATCGCCGGGTGAGGTGGCAATCGCTTGGACCTTGAACAATCCTGCGGTTACGGCTGCTATCGTTGGCGGACGCAACGGAAAACAGGTGGAGGGAATCATCGGCGCTGGTGAATTTCGCCTCAATGAGCAGGAGCTAGGCCAGATTACCACTTTCCTGCGTGAGAACCCATAAAATCTTGCAGGCGTTGAATTGAATTGTACCTCAAACTCTACTAGAAAATAGTAGTATAATTGTAGATCGTGTCGAATTAAAGCCAGTCCATGCCTAAACTCAAAACCCGCAAAGCAGCGGCAAAACGATTCCGATCCACCGGCAGCGGAAAGATTGTGCGTCGTAAAGCGTTCAAGAATCACCTCCTAGAACACAAGAGTTCCGACAAGAAGCGTCGCTTCTCCAAAATGGCGCTTGTGGACGAACGCGATGAGAAAAATGTGCGCTTGATGCTGCCGTATTTGTAATATTTTAAGGAATTAAGCCATGACACGGGTAAAACGCGGTAATGTTGCTCGCAAACGCCGCAAGAAAATTCTCAAACTAGCCAAAGGATTTCGCGGGTCACACTCAACCCTGTTTCGGACTGCAAATCAACAAGTGATGAAGGCGCTGCGGAGCGCCTACCGCGATCGCAAAAAGCGCAAGCGCGATTTCCGTCGCCTTTGGATCACCCGCATCAACGCCGCCGCACGGCAACACGGTATGAGCTACAGTCAGCTGATGGGCAATATGAAGAAAGCCAATATCCAACTCAATCGCAAGATGTTGGCTCAAATGGCAATCCTCGATCCAACCAGCTTCACTAAAGTGGCCGAATTGGCTAGCCTTGCTAAAGGATGAAGCTAGAAGGCAAAAGGATAATTTTTTTCCTTCTTTCTTTTTCCTTTTTCCTCTCTTGCCCCAATATCCAGGGAAGCAAAGCTAAACCTGGATTGAGGGCCATACATTTTTCCTTTCCCAGTAGCGCCGCAGAGCTAAAAGAAATTCAAAAGCGGGGCTACATAACCGTTGCTGTTAAAGATAATGTTCGTCCGCTCGGCTTTCTGGATGTTCGCGGTAAACTCCAAGGACTAGAAATTGACCTAGCCCAGCGCTTGGCACAAGACCTGGTGGGCAACTCAGCTAATGTTAGGTTGCAGCCGGTAGCGAATCGCGATCGCCTCCCTGTAGTTTTAGAGGGGAAAGCCGATCTGACGATTGCCAGCGTCACAGCAACAGGCTCACGCAGTCGCCTGGTTAGCTTCAGCATTCCCTACTACTTCGATGGCACTGCCTTAGTCACAAAGGACGGCTCCGTGCAACAACTACGCGATGTTGCTCAAGGGAAAATCGCCGTCATAAAAGGCTCCAGCACCATTGCCGCAGTGAAGTATCTGTTGCCATCTGCCAAACTAGTAGGCGTTGATTCGTATGAGCAGGCGCGATTGTTCCTAGAGTTGGGTGTCGCCAATGCATTGGCGGCTTCTGCCAGCGTCCTCAGCGGCTGGGTACAGGAATATCCCCAGTATCGGTTGCTGCCGACACTGATCGGGGCTGAACCTTTGTGCGTGGTGATGCCTAAAGGGTTGCAGTACGATCAGTTGCGGCAGCGGGTTAATGCTGCGATCGCTCGCTATTCAGCTCAGGGTTGGCTGCAGCAACGGGCAGCTTATTGGGGATTACCTTTGACAAAGTACTAGTCCGCCAGCGAAAACTGATAATGAATATACAAGCTCAAATTTTTCATCTTTCGTCTTTGATAAAAAATGGATAACAATCTAGCAGTTGTTTATCTCTTAATCTTGCTGGCTCTGCTCTTTGGAGCCGGTTTCAACATTTTGCGCCAGGTTCTCAAAACGCGCAAGACCGAGAACGCCCTCGCGCGGCTGCAAAAAAAGCTGAATAAAGAGAAGGGGACGACCCAAGAATATTACGAGTTGGGCAGTATCTTATTAGATAAAAAAGTGTATGCCCAGGCGATATCGCTGTTTCAAAAAGCAATCAAAGCAGCAGAGGAGGAGGGAGAAGAGAAAATCAGCATCATTTACAATGCGCTGGGCTTTGCCTATTTTGGCCAAGAGCAGTACGACGCAGCAATTCGCCAGTACAAGGAAGCCTTGAAACACAACCCCAACTATGCTACAGCGCTCAATAACCTCGGCCATGCCTACGAGCGGAAGAAGTTAACAGCTCAGGCATTACAAGCTTATGAGCAAGCGCTGCAGTCCGAGCCGAACAACGTCACTGCCAAGCGCCGCGTTGAATCACTGCGGAAACGGTTGGTAACTTCTGCCTAAGGAAAGGGTTCAAGGGCTAGGGAAAGACCCTAGCCTGACCCTCAAGACTCCTCTTAGGTTTCCCTGTTCAAAAAGACTTGGATTTGTCTGAGTGCGGCTGGGGCAATATTGAACAGTGCCCAACTCACCGCCGCAACGACTGGTAGTAGAACGAATGCTACCCGCAAATCAATATCCATATCCAAATACCCTCTCTTATGTCGAGACTGTTATAATATTCTATTTTCAGCTAAACTCGACACAATTTTCAATACCCAAGAACAGAGCTGGGGTAGCAGCTCAAGATCTGCTAGCAGTGGGTGGTTGTGAATCCCAGATCCGTGCTCTTATTAGCATGAACCAGAGCTAACTTTTCGTAACGTCGGGCATGTTCGATCAGTTCTGCCGCTTCTGGATCTAAAACCTCACGGATTCGCTTTCCAGGCACTCCAACGACAAGCGATCGCGGTGGCACATCTTTGTTAACCACTGCCCCAGCACCAATAATGCTACCGGCTCCCACCCTTACCCCGTCTAATACCACCGCCCCAATCCCGATCAAGCTTCCCCGTTCAATGTAAGCCGAATGCACCACAGCGCGATGGCCCACCGTGACATGATCTTCCAAAATTGTTGGTTTACCGGGGTCGCCGTGCAAAATCGCTCCATCCTGGATATTCGTGACTTCTCCAATCTCAATTTGCTCCACATCCCCCCGCACGACCGCTCCATACCAGATACTGACCCCCGGTGCTAGCTTTACCCAGCCAATGACAACCGCATTTTCGGCAATAAACGCAGCTAAGGAAAAATCAGGACGAGGCCAGTAGGATGCGGTAGACACGATAGAATATCGAATATGATACCCAGGACTACGGTCGAAACTCCAACCCTTGAAGTGATTAAACGCTTAAAGAGGTTGTAGCAAGACCGCAAGACCAGGATATCACGGTAAGCAAAAGTGTGAAAATAAAACCACTGGTGCTGGTGCTAAAGAAATATGCTGGTCCGCACTTAATGATGAACCCAGGCTTGCAGTACCCAATTTTTGGCCCAGAAATACAGTGTCCCCACTGTCGCCAGACTATTCCGGCGCTGACTCTAACTGATACTTATCTGTGCCCGCGACATGGAGCATTTGAAGCTGACCCAAAAACCGAAGAACTAATTCATCTCCAGTCAGGCCGTCACTGGCGACGTTGGAATAATGAGTGGTATCGGCAGCATACCCATCCGGATGGAATTCGCTTCGAAATCCATGAAGCACTAGACCGGCTCTATACCCAAGGCTACCGGGCAACAAGGGTGATTATCGCTCAACGCTATCAGGAGTTAATTAGTGGCTACTTAGAACGCAGCACACCGTGGCGCGGGCAGTCGGAGCCGTCTAGACCCCGGCTCTACGGCTTGCCGGTGGAGTTTGGCCCTGACCCTAAAGAGGAACCGTGCTGGGAAGTGATCAATTTTGACCTGGAAAAAGAGCCTGGTGTCCCCGTGCGCTACCCCTATTTCCGTTTATTCGAGTAGGTGTAAGACTGAACAACCAATGCATCACGCCTCAATCCGAACCGCGAATATTCATCGCGCGATCGCTTTCTACGAACAACTAGGATTTAATGTCTGTGAACGCTTTACCACCGGCTACACCCTAGCTTGCTGGATGGAAGGACTAGGCGGACGGATTGAGCTTATCCAAATTCCCCAACCAAGTCCCGCCCCGGATGCCTTTGGGGATGAGCATTACGTCGGGTACTACCATTTGTCGTTTGACATCACCAATGCAGCGGCAGATCTGCCCAGTTGGTTGACAGCCTTGAAAGAACGCTTTGTTGAGGCGCTTCATACCCAGCCAGATCAGTATCAGCCCCTGAAGGTGCTTTTGGAGCCAACTCAACAGCAAATCGGCGATCGCGTCTACGAAGTTGCCTTCATAGCCGATGCTGATGGCTTGCCACTCGAATTCATCCGGGTTATCGCTTTATAGCAAGATTCATGTTTATTTTATCCGCAGTACGTCGATATCATTTCCTGCTATTACTATTCAGCTTCTGCCTAAGTGCAACGCTGTTGTTCAGTGGCAAGGCAACGTCTAGCCCACTGGTTGTTGCCGATTCCCAGCACCCAGGTGTCCAGCAATCGGTTTCCAAAGATGAGACACCGCTTGCTGTGAGTAAGGATGTCCGCAAGACGGTGCTGGAAAATGGTCTGACTGTCTTAACCAAGGAAGTGCATACTGCCCCAGTGGTGAGTGTGCAGGTGTGGTATCGGGTGGGAGAGCGCAACGAAGCGCCAGGAGTAAATGGCATTGCCCACCAGCTGGAACACTTGATGTTTAAAGGCACCACAGACCGCCCGATTCAGTTTGGTCGCCTGTTTAATGCGCTGGGGAGCGATTCCAATGCCTTCACCAGCTATGACGAAACCGCCTACTTCGGGACGGTGGAGCGGAACAAGCTCAAGGCTATGCTGACCCTAGAAGCTGACCGGATGCATAACGCCCTAATTGGGGAAAAGCAGCTCAATAGTGAAAAGCGCGTGGTGATTTCTGAGTTGCAGGGTTACGAAAATAGTCCCGCCTATCGGCTGAGCCGGGCGGTGATGCGTGCCGCATTTCCCAATCAGCCTTATGGCTTGCCGGTGGGTGGCACAAAAGCCGATGTGCAGAAGTTTACGCCTGCAGAGGTACAGAAATACTACCACACCTACTACAATCCCAATAATGCCACTCTCGTGATTGTGGGGGATTTTCAAACGCAGCCAACGCTGAAAGCTGTAAGAGACATCTTTGGCAAGGTTCCCAATCGGGGAACGCCAGAAACAACGCCGTCTCCTAGTCAGAAGGCATCGCCCACACCCTCCTCTTTTGAGGCAGGCACAAAACCTGCCCCAACTGATTCTGCTGCTAAGACACCGATTGTGTTGCGGCAACCTGGGAGTGCGCAGCTGTTGGAGGAAGTGTATCCGTTGCCACCTGTCAATAATCCTGATGTACCGGCGCTGGATATGATGGATTACATCTTGACAGGGGGGCGGAGTTCTCGACTTTACCAAGCTTTGGTGCAATCGGGGCTGGCTAGCGATTTTGGGGGTGGTGCGGCGAACTTAATTGCTGGAGGCTGGTATCAACTGTCTGCTACGGCGGCTCCAGGTAAAAACCTGGCAGAAATTGAGCAGGCGCTAAGCCAAGCAATCACCGATTTACGCGACAAAGGCGTGACGGCGGAAGAACTGAACCGAGCAAAGGCGCAACTACGATCTAGCTTGATTTTGCAAAACCGCGATATCACCAATCAGGCGACGCAGCTGGGCAATGACCAAACAATAGCTGGGGATTATCGCTACACAGACCGCTACTTGGCGGCAGTTAACCAAGTCAGCACGGCAGATGTGCAGCGGGTGGCAAGAAGATATCTTACACCTGAATCACGTACAGTAGGCTTGTTTGAGCCGACCCAAATAGCTGGTAAACCGAGTGCTGGGGCAGCGGGTTCGACGCAAACCTCCGAACACTTCAATCTTGGTCCCCCAGTAAACCCAGGTGAGTTGGCGAAGTACCTACCGCCTGTGGACTCAACCACAGTGTCCAAAACTCAAACGCGGCCAGTGCAATTTAGTTTGGCAAATGGCCTAAAAGTGTTGTTGGTGCCTGACCGCAGTACCCCGACCGTAACGCTGACTGGTTATATTCAAGCCGGTACGGCGTTTGACTCCGATGCCAAAGCAGGTCTTGCCGGTCTGACAGCGGCAAACCTAATGAATGGCACTAAAACAAAGGATGCACTGACTATTGCCAAAACTCTGGCGGATCGTGGAGCAGATCTAGGGTTCAGCGCTAATCGTGAGGGGGTGACCATTGGCGGCAACTCCTTGGCATCAGATTTACCCACCCTGATCCAAGTGCTGGGTGATGTGATGGAGAACGCTACCTTCCCAGCGAATGAGTTAGAACTGAGTCAGCAACGCGCCTTGACTGCCCTTAAGGTGGCATTGGATACCCCGTCGGTTTTGGCACAACGGACGTTTCAACAAACGATTTACCCAGACAATCATCCGTTCCATGTCTTTCCAACTGCGGCTAGTCTGAAAAGCATTACCCGTGCTGATGTAGCGCAGTTTTACCAAGAGCATTACGATCCCGGTACCATGGTGCTGACCCTGTTGGGAGATTTTGATCCTGACCAAGTCCGCTCACTACTCGAAAACCAGCTGGGCAGATGGAAAGCTAGTGGCAAACCCCCACAAATCAAATATCCGCCTGTGGAGCTGCCTGCTAAGATCATTCGCCTCAACCCAGTCCTCCCTGGTAAAACCCAGTCCATCACTTTTATGGGTTACAAGGGCATCGACCGGAAAGACCCGCGCTACTATGCTGCGGTGGTGCTAAATGAGATTGTGGGCGGCAATACCCTATCGAGTCGGCTAGGAAATGAAATCCGCGATCGCCTAGGGTTGACGTATGGCATCTACAGCTCGTTCCAGGCGGGAAGGCACGCGGGTCCCTTCATAATTGAGATGCAGACTGCTCCAGAAGATGCCCAACGTGCGATCGCCAGTACCCTCACCCTACTACAGCAGATCCACAACCAAGGTGTGTCCGCTGCTGAAGTGCAGGCGGCTCAACGCTCCATCACCAGCAGCTACATTGTTTCCCTGGCAAACCCTGACGACTTAGCCAGTAGAATTCTGATGAATGAAGTTTTCGGGCTGGGTGAAGATGAACTGCGTCAGTTTCTCCAACAAATCCGGGCAGTTACTCTTGCCCAAGTTAATCAAGCCGATAAAGAGCTGATCCAACCAAATAAGTTTGTTGTCGTAACGGCAGGGCCAGCTGAGTCAGCACAGCAAGTCAAAAAGTAGAGGGGAAAGGGGGAGAGGGGGAG
>CAXUIG010000179.1:0-13452 GCA_964250845.1 uncultured bacterium
ACCGACAGATATCCTAAACGAGGGTTGTCCATAATGTCGGAGTTTTTCGTCGGGTATCAAACACTTGCAGAAACAGGGACTCTAACTTTTGGTCAACTTGGAGCCCAGGACACTGCTGGAGGACTTTGAAAGAGTCTTCCAAGCGGTGAGCCGTTTGCTGGATGCCATCGAGTCCTAGCATCGCCGCCCCTCCTTTAACCGAGTGAGCTGCCCGGAAGATTGCGTTTACCATTTCCGGGTCAGTGATCGTGTCCTGCAGATTCAGCAACCCCTGCTCAATCGTATTCAGGTTGTCTTTGGCCTCTTCAATAAAGTAGCCTAGGATGCGCTGTTCTTGTTCCTGCAGCATAAGAGTACTCTTCTTTCTATTTTAATTCCGTGGTTCCTAACTGGAAGCGCTCAACAAAGTTGAGCAAGTTACCCGCTACCCCCACCAAGCTTTGGAGGGAGCCTGAAACGCGCTGGGCTTCCTGAGAGTTTTCTTGCGCCGTTAGCTCCACCGATTGCACCACAGCAGCTACAGCGCGGGAGCTTTGAGTCTGCTCTACCGTATCGGCAGTAATTGAGCGCACGAGAGTGTCAATGCGATCTGACACTTGAAGAATATCTTCAAGCGATCGCTTGGCTTGTTCTGCCAGATGCGTCCCTTGAATCACCTGCTGGGTGCCTTCCTCCATCGCTGTCATGACGGAACCGGTTTCACTCTGAATTTGCCGCACAATCTGTTCAATTTCCTTCAGCGCCTTGGCAACCCGATCCGCCAGTTGGCGAACCTCGTCAGCCACAATCGCAAAGCCCCGACCTGCTTCACCGGCTCGTGCGGCTTCAATACTGGCATTGAGCGCCAACATGTTGGTTCGGGAGGCAATCTGGGAAATTAACGCCACAATTTTAGAGATTTCTTGAGACGATTCCGCCAGGCGCTTCACTTTGCGGGTTGTTTGCGCTACGGTTTGACGAATTTCTAAAATCCCTGCCACCGTTCGCTCTACCGCCTCACCGCCTTTTTTGGCAGTAGCTGAGGCAGACAGGGCTACAGACTCGGCTTCCCTGGCACTTTCCGCTACCCGTTGAATCGCGTCTGTCATCACCTGAACAGAATTCAGTGTCACCGCCAGTTCCTCCGCCTGCCGCAACGCATCGGAAGACAAGGCTCGGGCAAACGTCTCACTGTCGGTTGCGCCTTGGCTAACTTGGCGCGCCGCCGTTTTCACCTGTTGCACTATTGCCCGCAGGTTGTAAATGGTGAGGTTAAACGAGTCTGCCACTGCCCCTAAAACGTCAGAGCTGACCTCGGCGTGCACCGTCAGATCCCCCCGAGCGGCTCCTTCGACATCATCGAGCAGCCGGATCACCTGACGTTGCAAGTTGTCTTTGGCTTTCTCCTGCTCTTGGGCCTGGTGTTGCGCCTCACTCGTAGTCGTAAAAATGACGTGGGTCATCTCGTTGAATGAAGATGCCAACCGACCGAATTCATCTTCTGAATAAACTGTGGCTTTGGCATCGAAATTGCCTGCTCGCACAGCATCAAACTGGGTTTTGAGATCCACCGTCGTCCGCTGAATCTGCGATGCCTGCTTACGTCCCAACACTAGAGTTGTACCGCCGCTGGCTATTAACGCTGCCACTGCCATTGCTCCACCAGTGTTCCGCACAGCTGACTGACTTTGTTGCGGCACCAGCATTGCCGCCATCGAACTACATGCTGCCACAACCACAGATGAAATAGCCCCAACCGCACCCGCAGTGTAAAATTGCTTTTTTTCTAAAGAGGCGTTTTTAAAAAATCCTAGCCAGCCTCCAGATGAGCCTCTAGTGATAGGGGGATCGGTCTGCGTGGGTTCTAGACGTTGACTCTCTTTAACTTCTCGGTCGTGTTGAAGGCCGTGCCCCTCAGAGACATCGCCTACAGGGAAGGGGTGGGCTTCGTATCCTGTCGAGGGGGTGTGTGAATCTTCGAGTAATCCCCCTGACGGCGATTCAAACCCGATGACGACATTGGAATCGTGATTGATCCTGAGGTTGGGTTCGCTCTTAAAACTATAACTTTCTACACCGCTGTCATCAATCTCACTCTCTGCCGGGCTGGGCGCTTTCTTGTGCCTATTTTGTCGTGTGTAGTTGGCGTTCTCCTCAGAATTCCCCCCCCCTGTGGAGCCGAAGATGCCATCAAACACATGCAAGTCAACACTCTCTTGCCTATGGAATCCATTCTGATGTGCGGAGTCTTCTTCAAAGGCGAAATCGGTACTTGAGCCTGTTTGAGTAAAATGCTCAGACGTGATGTGGCCATTGTCTTGTGTGCCGGATATCTCCTCGAAAGCTTTTCCTCTCACCGACAGGGTTTCATTTTCTGGCGCATCCGCTCCCAACTCCTGCTCAAACCAAGGAAGTGAGGGCAACTCAGCCTGTTCAAAACTCGAACTTGGAGCGTTTGGCTGATTTGAATGCTGCTTATGTCCGTTGCTACCAGGCGCTGGAGCGTCATGTATCTCTTGATTCAAGGTAAAAGGGTCGGCAAAAGCCTCAGGCGACATTTTCCCGGCACTACTGGACGCTCCAAAAGTATTGTTAAACGGCGGCTCCAATCCAGCACTATGTTTTTGGTCATAGTCGAAAGAGTTAAAATCAAAGCTGTTGGCTTCAAAATCCTCCAACATCCCTAAATCTGCCAGGTCTTGTTGCTTACCAGTCGTCGGATAATCAGACCACTCTGGGGAATCAACAGAAACACCGAAGGTGTCATCAACACCATGATGATGCCCCGCAGCACTGGCTGAATATTGATCAGAGCTTTCATACCGACTGAGCGATTCTAAACTCTTGTGAGCCAAATCAATTAGCTCTGGATCTTCTGTTAGGTTCGGCACCACCTCATAATGTTTTCGTGCCACATCATAATTATTGAGAACGTAGTAGATGTGACCTTGCAGCAGGCGGCTACTGGCATCGTCCGGAAAAGCCTGGACTAACTGCTCAACTAGTGAAGCCGCCTCCTCATAGTTGCCCTGGATATAGGCTTTCTGAGCTTGTTGATATTCTTGTTCTAAAGCTGTATTTAATGCCATTTGCCGCCTCCGCTTCCCTTGATTTCATGCTGTCCACCGCGCACTCCTCAAAATTGCCATCTGATCCAGCAGTTGGATATATTGATGGGTATGAGCATCTAACAAACACTCTCCCCGCAGGAATGGTGCCATACTATCCGGAACATTCCTCGCCATCTGCACTCTTTCTACATCGAGCCAGGCCATTCCAATAATCTGGTCAACTGCCAATCCCAGCATTGTGTCTTGATCTTCAACAGCAATGACCGAAATTTCCGCTCGTTCGGTGTTTAAGGCAGTTGCCTCCCCAAGAAATTGACCGAGGTCAGCCACCCAAATCACTCGACCCCGCAAGTTTAGAGTACCCAAAAGCAAAGGAGAAGTATTTGGAATCGGCGTAATTCGGTCGGGGGGAGAAGCAATTACCTCCCGGATTCCCTTAGCGCTCAGCGCGAACTCGTGACTAGAAGCAACATAAAAGCGCAGATGCAGCTCTCCTTCAGGTCTTTCTAATTCCTGAAATTCAGCCCAAACCTGATCTTGACCACTGCCGGTTAACAAGTCTTGATTTACTAGCATGGGGGTAATTTACCCTGCCAGCAGTAGTTGTTTGACCGTTCCCAGGAATTCCTGTGGTTGAAACGGTTTGACGATGTAGGCGTCCGCGCCTTGTTTCATGCCCCAGTAGCGATCAAATTCTTCGCCCTTCGTAGAACACATTAACACCCGTACATTTTGGGTTTTGGGATCTGTCTTAAGCCGACGACAAAGCTCATAGCCGTTCATTTTAGGCATGACAACATCCATCACCACCATATCGGGGCAAGAAAGCTGAATTTGCTCAATTGCTTCAATCCCATCGTTTGCTACAGTAACCGTTAAGCCACTTTTTGTCAGGATGCCTATAATAATCTCTCGTTGGGTAGGACTGTCTTCCACAACCAAAACTTTACTCATAAATTAATTACCTTCCGGTCAGGAACAAGCTACCATTTTTCACCCAAAAAAAATTAATCAATATAAACTCAAACCTGCTGATGGGGTATCATCTGCTGGTGTGATATCAAGATGAATTGCAATTGAAGACTGGCCTTTCAAGCTATCATTACACAACCCACCTCCAAATTCAATTTAGCGCTACCTTTGCTAGTATTCCAAGCGAAAATTTACTGATAAATTCCTCTGACTTTACGCTTATATGCCGTTTTAATTCAGTAAAATTACGGTGGTGCATTCACAGCCATGATTGTGTAAACAGTCGTTATATAGACAACCAGCAGTAGGTAGTTAGTCATTAACTCGGTAGTGATAATGACAGCGCTCTGTCCAAAAAAAAATTAATATTGTTTTGCCATGTAATTTCTCTGTTCCTAGTTTTAGATCAGACAGGCTTAAATTATGGGGGAAAGGATTAGCCTAGAATCAGGCGTCAGGTAGATCAAGAGGGCGAGCAGTGTGCTGTATCTAGCAGAAGTACAAAAGAAGACTGGGTTTATGGGTGCTGCCAAGGCAGAACTAAAACTGCTGGCTTGTCAGCGAGCAGATCAGAGTTGGAATCCTATGGCAAAAGAAGAAGTGATTCCCGCTGCCACCGAGGAAGCCAATAAACTGAATGATGGCACGCTGGTGCTAGTTGATTTAAATCCGAATCGACAACTGCAACGAATTCAGGAGGCAGGGCGTCCATTAGTCAGCATTTTGCAAAATTTATCCCGCCAGTTGGAAAAGTCTAAGAGCCAGGAAGAAGAAATTCAACAGTGGAAGCAGTCTTTGACGTATCAGAGTCAGGAGCTGAATCGTCGCCAGCTCGAAATGGAAGCGCGCTTGGAACAGCTCCAACAAATGGAGGAGAACTTTGAACGGCTCGAAGGGCAGCGTCAGGAAATCGATACCGCGCGCCAAGAAACGGAGCGGTTGCGATCAGAAATTGAGCGTAACCGCCGAGAGCTAGAGGGAGCTTGGGAACACCTGCTGGGTGAGCAGCGCCGCCTAGAGGAGCAGCAGACCGATTTCCAGCAAGTGACAGGGTTAGATCAGGATCAAGCTCACCAAATCCAGGAATTACTTACTCGCTTGTCCAGCGGCGTTGCTCCCACGGCAGCGGTGCGGCAGCAGCTGAATCTCTCTTTTGAGATTGTCGTCGCTCAGCAAGATATCCTGGCTCAGCACTGGCAACAGCTCAAGCAGCAAAGCGACTCTGCCCAAGAGCAGCAAGATGAAGTTGATCGCCAAGCCCAATCGTTGCCTTCCCGCTTTTTTGAGTGGCAGCAAGCTCAAAATTCTCTACAGCAGCTGTTAGAAGAATTGAAGCTGCAGAAGTCGGCTGTGACGAGCAAGCAAGAGCATGCACAACTGATCAGTTTACAACTGCGTAACTACGAGGAGTTATACCAGCAGATTTATCGCGTGACGCAGGCGGACTCTGATGTTAATATTAGCGAGAAAGTGGATGTAGAAGCGCTGGAGAAGATGCCTCTAGACCAGCTGGAGCAATTGGTGCAGACCTACATCAAGATTCTGCAAAAGGTTTCTAACTTTGTCAATGATCAGGAAGAAGAGCTGAGATTCCAGCACAATACGATTACAGAAGTGCAAGCAAAGCTCCAGCATGCTCCTGAGTCTGACCGCATTAACCTGGAGACAGAACTGGCAGAGGAGCAAGACCGCTACCAGATGCTGAATGAAACGCTTGTAGGTCAACGCCACAATCTGCGAGAGCGAGAGGAGATTCTGAGTCAGCACCAGGAAGTTGTGTGGCGGCGGCAAGGAAATAAATCTGGCAATGTGGATAAGAAGATAGATCTCGAACCGATTCTAGTTCAAATTGAGGGGTACAGACAACAACAGTCTGAGGAACGGCAAAAACTGGAACGGCAGATTGAGCAGATGCGCGATCGCATTCAGCAAGTTCAGGGGATGATTGACCATCAGGCTGATGAACAAGAGTTCAAGCGGCAAGAGCTGCAAGCTGCAGAGCAAAATTTGCTCTCCCTCCGGGCAGAGGTGGCTCAAAGCTGGGGACGGGTTAATCTCTATCAAGAAATGTTACAGCCAGTTCAGGATAGTCTTGATCGGCTGCGCCACCAGCTAGAGGCTCTTGCAGGTACCTTGACTCAGGTAGAGGAAACTGGTGATGATCAACTCCAGACCATCGCCCTGATCGAGCAGACTCTCCTGCCTTTGTGTACTTAGAACTGTTTGATCCAGATCCAGTCGCCGTCAACTTCTGCGATCGCACCGCCTGGAAATGGATCACTCCGCGAACGATTGGGGGCTGTAATCAGAGCTGTCAGCTTTTCCACCTGTTCGAAGCTGGGGGCGCTCTTCAGTGCTTGTTGCAACAGTTGGCGCATGACGCGACGTTGCCAGGCTAGTGGTGCTGTCTG
The DNA here is from genome assembly GCA_964250845.1 of uncultured bacterium. Classification (GTDB taxonomy): domain Bacteria; phylum Cyanobacteriota; class Cyanobacteriia; order Cyanobacteriales; family Chroococcidiopsidaceae; genus CAXUIG01. The sequence goes on from CAXUIG010000179.1 coordinate 6,434, forward strand.
CAATACGCGGCGATTCAATCCCAGCTGCGGTGGGTATCCAGCACTCCACCCAGGAGGTGGCATAGCTTGTTGCCTCAGCTGGTGGGCAGCAAGTTCAAGATATTCCACCTCGGCTTGTAACAGTTCAGCTGTTTGGGCTAAAGCTTGCTCAACTTGAGGGTTGAAGTGGGTTTGCAAATAGGGCAGTAACTCCTGACGGATGCGGTTACGGGCATATTTCAAATCAAGATTTGTGGAATCTTCCCAAACCACCAGCTGCAGATCGCGGCAAAATTGCCCCGTTTGCGCCCGAGTGACTTCTAGGAGTGGACGCACCAGCACGAGTTCAGAACCCAGTGGGCGTTGCCAAGTCAAGGCTTGCAAGCCATCGGCACCACTGCCGCGAATCAGGTTGTAAAGGAGAGTTTCAGCGCGATCGCTCGCCGTGTGACCAGTCACAATGCAGTTGTAATTATTTTCTTGGGCGATCGCGCTCAGAGCTTGATACCGCCATTGCCGCGCAGCTGCCTCACTATTTAATTTTTGCGTAGCTATATAAAGATGAAACGATGTCTTCCAGTTATTAGCCAGTTGTTCTACGTAGTTCGCATTCGCCTCAGAGTCGGAACGCCAGCGATGATCGCAGTGAGCAATTCCCAGGTGCCATCCCCACTTGGGTTGTAAATCCAGCAGTAATTTGATTAAGCACAGAGAATCTTGTCCGCCGGATACTGCCACTAATATCCGCTGGTTACGTTCTAAGAGATGGCGCGATCGGAGTGTGCGATGCAGCCGCGCGTGGAGAGGAGTAAAAAACTGCACACTGACCACTGAATAATTAGAAGAACCAGCCGTAAGAATGTAAGCCCTTACCGAGCAGATTCACTCCCAGATAGCAAATCCAGACGACGACAAAGCCACTAGCAGCTAAAATTGCCGGGCTACGCCCCTGCCAACCACGGGTGATCCGGGAATGGAGATAGGCAGCAAACACCAACCAGGTGATCAATGCCCAGGTTTCCTTGGGGTCCCAACTCCAGTATGAACCCCAGGCTTCGTTTGCCCAAACTCCACCGGCAATGATGCCAATCGTCAACAGGGGGAATCCCAGTCCAATAATGCGGTAGCTGATATTATCGAGGGTTTCAGCTAAGGTGAGGCGCTGGGGTGAGAGCGCCGTTTCAGCTGACGTCACGGTTTGAGTGGGCGAGACAGTGACTAAATCGAGCACAGCGGTTGTGCCTTTGCCATTGCTATCGATTAAACCAGCCATTGTTGATGGCGCGACGGCAGCTGAGGAAGGTTGAGTCACCAAGTCTGTAGCCCTGTGCAAGCGATAGCCGTTGTCGCGATAGCTGCCGGTGCCAACGGAACTGCCCCGAAGTTCGATATTCTTACCGTGAGTGACCACGAGGAATGCGATCGCCAGCATTGACCCTACCATCAAAGCAGAATAACTCAGCATCATCACACTAACGTGCATCATCAGCCAATTAGACTTAAGCGCTGGGACTAAAGGTTCTGCCGACTGCATTTCTGATGGCAGCGTCAGGGCGGCAAAAGCAGTGATGCCCATCGCTACGGGTGCGGTGACAACCCCCACCAAGCGGCTACGGCTTGTGTTTTCAGCAATCAGATGGACGGTGGTAATTCCCCAAGCCAGGAAAAAGAGGGATTCATACAGATTGCTTAAAGGGAAGTACCCAGCTTCTAGCCATCTAGCTCCCAGTAGGGTGGCGATGCACAAGTTGGCGATTGCCATCCCAGCTGTTCCTAAAGTTGGTAGATAGCCAAGCTTTGGAAAAGCCGCCCCACTCCAATAGATCAGCATAGTGGCGAATAGGACAGCAAAGGAGACATTGTCCAGCCAGTTCTGGAGTCCAACAAGATTCATAAGTACTTTTTTCCCCAGTTTTTTCTTAAAGTATATATTCTGACAGTTTTTATCCTATCTAATCGGGGGAGTGGGGGCTATAGTAGCACCTCCATTAGTCTTGTCGCTGTCTGAACTAGGCAGTGAGCCAGATTTGCCAGCCTTTTTGAGCCAGACAAAAATGTCATAGCGGATACTGTGCTCATCACTTATAGCAGTTGTTACACCGATTGAGCGCATTGCCTCTATCCATGGAAGTTGTTCAGGGGAGAGTTGAGGCAAAGGAAAGGTTTTGAGAGCGCGAGCCACATCTAGGAAAAATTGACCATTATTAGGACTGGGTTCCGATGGTACTGTTTTCTGGAATTGCTCAGTGCTAGCGAGCGTTGTCTGAGGTTTGGGGACAATCTGATTAGCAACTGGTGCGCCCAGTGTTAAGAAAGCGACATCTCCATCCAACCAACCGTGGGTGGCACTCAAGGTTCCATAGGGAGCAATCCAGTTGACAACCTGTTGACCACCGACTTGTGCCTGCTGTACCTGGAACTGGTATTGACGGCTCATAACCTGATCCAGCTTTTGGAAGGATTTTTCCGCACGTGAGCGATCGCTCGTCTGTACCATCAACACCAACGAAAGCGCAAAATTCTCTGGAGAAGTGCCAATTGCTGCCGACGGAATCAGAGACACAGAGAACTCCCCGTTCATCCACCCCAGCAAATCGTGCTCCCAATCCAGACCTGTGAGAGACTGCACACCGGCTCGGAAATCCTGTGGTGGCATGGGCGTAAGCGGATTGGATGCTCCCTGGACGTAGTCCTGCCACAACCGCTGCAAATTGCCGCTAGAGAGCATCATCAATGTCTGGACTGGGAGACGGTTCTGCATGCTGCCAGCCTTGTTTTCTACCGTATACTTTTGAGCGCTATTTGGCTTCAGCCAGGAAATGCTCTTAAATCGGATTCCCTCTGGCTCCAGGTTCATCGTTGTTGCCAATCCCTGGTTTTCCTGGAATTGAGCCAAAGCTTGAGGCGAAACGGGCTGTAGTGAATTCGCGGCGGCTACTCTGGCTGCTGCCGGGATATTGACATACAACTTTACGAAGGGCTGGGAGGCTTGAATTTTCCCCATCGCCTCTTTATAGCCAGCTATTGCAGCTACGGATGCTCCATCCTGATAAGTGTCAATAGCTCGTTCCGTTGCTTTCGGATTATCGGTCACTACCAGGAAACGCCCATCCAGTAACGTTACTGAGTAGTTTTGAGAGGGTACGCCCTGCCTAATTTCAATTTCAACGCCCTTATAAGTGCGGTTAATCCACTTGCCCTGTTTTAAGGACTTGGGTTTTTCTAATAGCTCCTTGGCGCGTGCTAAGTTGTTAATCGGCAGCACCATAATCACAGATTGCTTGATAGAAGCAGCTGGAGGATTCGGGGTGGAATTCGGTATTGGTGTATTGGACTGAGGGGAGACAACAGCAATCGTTACTTCCTTGCCTACCCAAGGCTGTATATCTTGCTGGTAGTTATAGCCATTGCTGGTAAGCAAGCGAGCGCGCCACTGCACCAGATTCTTATCTAGTTCTGCTTGAGTTTGTGGGGTTCCAAACTCCCGCAATTGCTGCCATTGAGCCTGAGCAGTGGATATAGAAAGGGTTAGTAAGGCATCTTGGGGAATGATATTCACTCCCACAGGCATATCCCCCGGCAACACCTGGCGCCATTTCAGTGCCCAGTAGGCAGCGACTCCCCCGCCAATCAGCAAGCCAGCCGCGCCCAGGGTCAGCAGGAGGGAAGATTTATTTTTTTTAGTCATTAGACATATCCGTCAATTAATGTATAATATAATCGGGGTAGGGGTCTAAATCCCTATTAGGGGTTGAAAAATTAGGGATTGAAAAAAGATCAACATGAGTCAGCAGAACCCCCTGGATAAACCTAGGGGGTTCTATAAAGATGCTTCGCCTAAATTTCATTCCATCTCTTTTGACAGAGGGTTGAAACTTAGAGTAATCCGCTTTCAATAAAAGGAGCGATTCTGACTCTTTTTATTTTTAGTGATTTTTAGCCGAAACGTCCACTGACATACTCCTGCGTTGCTTGCTGTTGGGGATTTTGGAAGAGCACCTCTGTCTTGTTACACTCTACCAGGTAGCCTGAGCGCTTGCCACCCTGTGCAGTTTCTACGTTGAAAAAGGCTGTCAGATCTGATGCTCGTGTCGCCTGCTGCATATTGTGCGTCACGATGATAATGGTGTACTGCTGTTTGAGTTGCTGAAGCAGTTCTTCAATTTTTAGCGTTGAAATGGGGTCAAGGGCTGAGGCGGGTTCGTCCATGAGGATGACTTCGGGCTCAACTGCGAGCGCACGCGCAATGCACAACCGCTGTTGTTGTCCACCCGACAAGGAAAGCCCACTTTGCCGGAGTTTGTCTTTAACTTCATCCCACAGCGCCGCTTGCCGCAGCGATCGCTCAACCAACGCATCCATATCGCCCTTATAGCCATTAATGCGGGGGCCAAAGACGATATTATCATAAATTGATTTGGGAAAGGGATTAGGTCTTTGGAACACCATCCCAATCTGCCGCCGCACTTCCACTGGGTCAATTTCAGGGGCGTAGAGGTCTTGATCGTAGTAATAAATCTTACCTTCGGCTCGAAAACTCTTGACCAAATCATTCAGGCGGTTGTAGCAGCGCAGCAATGTACTCTTACCACAACCGGATGGGCCAATAAAGGCAGTAATCTGGTTTTTGGGAATATCGATGTTGATATCCCGCAGGGCTAGAAAATTGCCGTAGTAGACATTCAAGTTTTCCGTGCGGAAAACGCTTTGAGTTTGATTGGCAGTTCGAGGTTCAGAACGCATAAAAAATCCAGTCGAGATTTTGAACAAACTGCGTAGGCTATTGGTCAGGGTTAAAAAGAAGTCTCGGAGGCTCCGAGTCAGAATGGCTAATAAACTTTTCGAGCCGTTGCCAAACGAGAGATCACACTGGTAAGGAGAACCAGTAAAATCAAGATCAAGGAAGCCGCCCAAGCCAGTTGCTGCTGATTTTTATAGGGAACTGTGGCGAAGTTGTAAATCAAAACTGACAGAGAAGCCATCGGTCCGTCTAAGGGATTCTTCTGCCAGTACTGTGAGAACAGAGCTGTAAACAGGAGCGGTGCAGTTTCACCAGCAGCACGAGCGATCGCCAGAGTCGTGCCTGTGATAATCGCTGGTAGTGCCGCTGGCAACACCACCCTTGACACAGTTTGGAAATTGGTCGCCCCCAACCCCAAAGCTGCTTGTCGCAACTCTGCTGGAACCAGCTTTAGGGCTTCGTCTGTGGTTCGCACAATAATTGGCAACATCAGAACCGAGAGGGCAACCCCCCCAGCAAACCCTGAGTAATGCTTCGTCGTCGCCACAACTACCCCATAGGCAAATACACCCACAATGATCGAGGGAACCCCACTGAGAACGTTAGTGGCAAACCGAGTCCAGTAAGCAATTTGCCCAGAGCTAAACTCCGATAGGTAAATCGCCGCCATCACCCCAAACGGAATGCTAATCAGGGCGCCAATCCCCACCATAATTAAGGTGCCGACGATGGCATTGCCAAAGCCCCCTCCCGTCGTTAGTGGCGGCGGTGGCAACTCGCTCAACACCCTCGGGCTGAGGCTGCTAGCGCCTTGGACGATGACATAAATAAGAACCGCCAGCAAGGGCAGGAGGGCAAGGGCGACACAAAAAAAAACCAATCCGGTCATCAATATCCCAAACAGCGTCCGGGGAGACGTGGGCGATCGCTTGAGACTGCCAACCGTTCTAGAAGCTTGATGATCCTGGGGTATACTACTCATTTTGAACACTCTACCTTTGAAAAGCCGCGTGCAATAATCCTGGTGTTGTTTGCTAAATCCGCTGCACCCGCTGCACCAGTAACTGTGCCAGGATATTGATCAGAAGCGTTATGCCAAACAAAATCAAGGCCGCATACATCAATGCTGCGATTTGCAAACCGCTCGCTTCAGAAAATTGATTTACCAGCAGCGAGGGGATCGTATTCGCGGGTGCGAAAATTGAGAGATTAATATTGTTGGAGTTGCCAATCACCAGGGTTACAGCCATCGTTTCACCAATGGCGCGTCCCAATGCCAGCATCACAGCGCCAACGATGCCTGAGAAAGCAGCTGGTACTAGCACCTTGAGAATCGTTTCCCAACGGGTGGCACCGAGTCCCACTGCCGCCTGACGTAAATCGGATGGTACGGAAATTAATGCATCACGGGAAATCGCCGCGATCGTCGGCAAAATCATGATTGACAGGATGACACCCGCTGGCAGCATCCCTGGTCCAGATGGCGGAGTGCTAAAAAAGGGCACCCAACCGAAACCAGCGTTTAGCCATTGTCCAAAGCTTCTTAAGATGGGAATCAACACAAAAATTCCCCATAAACCATAGACGACGCTAGGGATCGCCGCTAATAGCTCTACCAGGAAGACAAGTACCAGTTTAAGCTTTGCTGGCAGGTAGTCTTCACTCAGGAAAATCGCCACACCAAGACCAATAGGCACAGCGATCAGCAGGGCGATCGTCGAAGTGACCAAAGTCCCATAAATCTGCGGCAGTGCCCCGTACTGATCTTCAACTGGGTTCCAGGCGGTCTTAGTAAAAAAACTGAAACCGAACTTCCGCACCGCGGGCATTGCTTGGATTGCCACCTCTATTGCTATCCAAATCAAAGTCGCAGCAACTGCAAGCGCAAACAGCCGGGTCAGCCAAATAAAGCCTTGATCCATTCTCCGCGACCAGGGCGATCGCGGCTGGATTCCGCTTTGTGTCTTTATGGCGGGTGAACTCATGATTAACGTGCGCAACCTTAGTATGAGGCCAGTCGATAACTGGCGTAGACTGTCGAATCAGCATTCTTCTATAGCAACTTTTGACCAAGTTGACTGAATTATCAGACAGCCTTGCTCTAAGAATAGAAAATCAATGTTAAGACAAGGTTAATAGAAGGTTAAATACAGTATTATTTTTAAGTTGAGCGTTAAAAATAATACATTTAATTTCAGTAGTATATATGTTTGGTAAAGCAGTGTGTTTGTTACTGATCTGAAGTAGTAGTCTGTCAAGAAATAATTGAGGGATAAAGTCGCTTAAGTTTAATCCGTGC